>JANWJU010000046.1 GCA_025451775.1 Terriglobales bacterium | reverse complement strand
TTCGTCCACGGCATTATTGCCGTTGCGGGGATCGGTTTTCAGCGCCAGCGTGCCCTTCTCGGCAATGAACTCCAGCAGCGCGTTCCGCAACGTGACCTGGTTGGCGTCGGTGGAAATGCGATTGTACTGATCGAGGGCGCGATCCAGGACTTTCAGCTTGGCGGGCCGCACGGCCAGGGGGCCCAGGTTCGTGCGCTTGAACCATTCCTCAGAGCTCATCGTGATGGGCATGGGATAGGGTCCATCCCTTTCTACAGCAACGGTTCCGCGCCGCTGCGCGGCGGGAAACGGATGGCGGCAGCCACCGGCGTTTCCGGCTGCAGGACCACTTGCGTGAAGGAGTTGATGCCGGCATAGAGAGCGACCACGTGCTGCACCACGGCGCCGAACAGGTAGGCCCCCTGGGACATGAAGGCATGGTCGTCGAGCACCAGCGTGATTTCGGTGCCGGGGCAGAAGCCGCGCCACGCTTCGTTTCCCAGCCGCCGCACCACGTTGCGGCAGCTCATGTGGCGGATGCCTTCCACGCGGCGCAGGCCGCCGGGGCTGGCCTCGGCGCCGTAGAGGCGCAGCAGCGAGCGGAAGGCATCCAAGCCCTCGTCGCCGCTGAGCGAGAGGTAGTTGAGCGAGAGGCCGGAGACGAGCGCCCACAGCCCGGCGCCGCCCAACAGCGGATAGGCGGCGGGCGTGGGCTTGCCCAGGCAGTGGATGCGGTTGAGCGGAGCTTTCTCCTCGGTCTGCAACAGAGCGCCGGGGGGCAACTGTTCGGCCAGGTCGCGGTTGGTGCACAAGGCGTGGGCGTAGACCATCTGGCGCGGCGGTTCGGCGGGGTTGAAGTCGAGGTCCACAAACGAGATGCGCATCTCCGTGCCGGGCACGTCGGCACGGTCGCAGGGCAGGCGCCGGGCATGCCAGAAGGCGCGCTGCGGCCGGCCATCGCCGCGATAACGGAAGGAGTAAAACGGCTGCAACTCCGCAGTGGCTTCGGCCGCGTTCGAGGAGCCGGAGACCGACACCAGGGAGTGGATCTCGGTGGTGCGTTCGCGCCGCATGTCAGCCACCAGGCGGTACTCGGTCACGCGCTGGTCGACGCGGATGGGCTCGGTTGTCTTGGGAAACAGGTTGACGATGGGCGCGCAGCCCAGGCGGAACATGGCGGCGCGAGCACGCAACTGCGGCGGCGGCACGCGCGCGAGCAGCAGCAGAACGTCCAACTCCGTGCCGGCCCCGGTGCCGGCCAAGCCCTCGAGATCGAAGAAGTGGAACTTCTCCGGAAAGTGAAAGTATTCCTGGAGCAGGCGGGTGGCGGGCTGGACGTGGGCGGGATAGGGGATCACGTCCTCGCCGGCAGCGAAGCCGACCGGCTGCAGGACGGAGGCGGCCCGGTATACCGGAGCGGCGCCCGGAGCGGCGCCCGGGATGACCAGCGCCACCCCCAGCGTGTGCGCGAAGATGAGTTCATACAATGCCTCGACGGCGGTGCCCTCGCCGTGCAGGTGAAAGCGCAGCCGCTGGAGATCGAGTTCGTGGAACGCCGCGCCGCGAGCCGTGAGCCGCAGCCGCAGGACACCCGCCACCTGGGGGCGATGCTGCAGGAAATCGAAGGCCAGGGTGGGTTCGAACGCCGCCTCCGTCACCTGCAGCGGCCACAGCGTCACCGGATAGCAGGTGCGGAAGCGGCAGGTGAGGCCGTCGGCCGTTTGCGCGAACAGCTTGGCGTGCTTGGGGATGGTGTAGCCGGTGTGCAGCTTGCCCTGGGCGGGGTCGGGCTCGAACTGCGCGATCGCCATGGGCGGCACGGGATTCACCAGGTGGGGATGCAGCACGCCCAGCAGCGCGGTGGTGATTTCGGGAAACTGGTCGTCGAGGCGGTGCTGCAGGCGCGCGGTCAGGAAGGCAAACGACTCCAGCAGGCGCTCGACGTGCGGGTCCGGGGATTCCTCGCCGGAGAGTTCGAGCCGGGCGGCGACTTTGGGATAGCGCGCGGCGAACGCGCCGCCCATCCGCCGCAAATAGGCGATCTCGGCCTGGTAGTAGGGGTAGAGCTGGTCGAGGTTGGCGCTCATGCGGATGCATCCGTCGCCGCGTCCGGCGGGGCCAGATGCAGCTCCCCGGTCTTGGTCTGCAGCAACAGTGGAAAGGAGACCGGCTCGCGCACCGTGCCCAGCCGCAGCTCGGCGGAGATGGCTCCCGCCAGCCGGGACGGATCGCCGGGCACCGCTTCCAGCACGATCCGCACCTGGCTCAGCCGGGGTTCAAACACCAGCAGAATGCGGCTCAACAGCGCCCCATACCGCTCCCGGTCGGGGGCGCTGGCGGCGCTCAGATTGCCGAAGTCGGGGACCCCATAATCCAGCACCCAGCCCGGCCCGGCGGCGCTCAGCCGTTCCCCCTGGGGGGAGCGGGTGTTGAACAGGCGCGTGATCTCGCGCGCCACCGAGGCCACCACCGCCGGGCGGTCGAGCACGCGCAACGGCACCGGCTCGCGCGCCACATCCGGGTCGGCATCGACCAGCCGGTCGAATAATGGCGCGCGCGCACCCGTGATCGGCCGCGGCTCCCGCATGGACTACTCGGCCTTGTTGGTTTCCAGGCTCCACTTGGCCGACTTGTTGCCGGCGTCGGAGGCGTCCGAAATCTGCATCTTATAATCCCACTGGATTTTGGTGTAGTTGAACGTCACCGTCTCCTGCGGCTTGCCACCCCCGCCGCCGCCCTCCGACACCGACGAGACCAGCGCGTTGGTCAGGGTGTAGGTGATGATCGGCGTGGTGGCGCCCTTCTCCGTCTGCGCCACCGTCATCTTGACGGTCGGGATCGGCTTGGCCTGGTTGCACGCATCCAGCAGCGAACAACTGGCCAGGTCCATGAACTTGGTCACGGTGAAGTCCTGGTGATTGGGCTTGCCGGAGGTGCGTTTGGAGTTGCTCTGGTCACCCGTGATCTGCTGCGCCACGCCGTGGCTGAAGGAGAGCAATTCAATCTTGTTTTTGTAATCCGGAAGCAGGCATTCACCTTTGATATCATCGCCACAATCGAGAATTAAAACATCCATGTGCAGTCCTCCTGCGTCAACGGGCGGGCGCCGGGCGCCCGCGCCGGGTTAGGGGTTCGTTACTTCGCCGGTGGCGGCAGTTCGGCCACCAGGCGGACCGAAGCGGTCAGCTCGTCCAACTGGAAATGCGGCTTGAGGAAGACCACGGCCTTATAGCAGCCGGGTTTGCCGGGGATGTCGAACACGTCCACGCGGGCTTGCCGCAGCGGGTAGTTGGCTTTGACCGATTGCGGCGCGTTGTCATCCAGCAGAACGTAATTGGCGATCCAGGCGTTGAGGAAATCCGAGACGTTGTCCTTGGTCATGAAGCTGCCGATCTTATCGCGCATCATGACCTTGAGGTAATGCGCGAATCGGGCCGAAGCCAGCATGTAGGGCAACTGCGCGGAAATGCGGGCGTTGGCGTTGGCGGCGTTGGTGTTGTAGCGGATGGGCTTGTTGGTGGTCTGGCCCCCGAAGAAGGCGGCTTGATCGCTGCCCTTGCGGTGGCAGAGGGCAATGAATCCCAAATCGCTCAGCTCTTTTTCCCGGCGGTCGGTGATGGCCACCTCGGTCGGGCACTTCAGCGCCACGTCGCCTTCGCCGGTGTGGAAGACGTGGGCGGGCAGGCCCTCGACCAAGCCCCCGCCCTCGGCGCCGCGGATGGCGGCACACCATTGGTAATGGGAGAAGGCGTTGGTGATGCGCTCCCCCAAGGCGTAGGCGGCGTTGCCCCACAGATATTTGCGGCTGTCGGTGCCATCCACGTCCTCGACGAAGGTGAACCCCTCGACCGGAACCGTCTCCGGACCGTAGGGCAGCCGCAGCAGGAAGTGCGGCAGCACCAGGGTGGCGTAACGCGAGTCCTCGCTTTCGCGGAAACTGCGCCACTTGATCAGCTCGGCCGTCTCAAACCCCTTGGCGAGATCCCGGGGCACGCCCAGCTCGGCGAAGCTGTCCCAATCGAACAGCTTGGGGCTGGCCGCGCTGATGAAGGGGGCGTGGGCGGCGGCAGCGACGTTGGAGATCTTCTCCAGCGTGGCAATGTCCTGGGGATGGCGGCCGAACTCGAAGTCGCCCACCAGCAGGCTGAAGGGATTGCCGCCAAAGGTGCCGTACTCTTCCTCGTACACCTTCTTGAACAGCGCGCTCTGGTCGAACTCCACCGCCTTCTCCAGGTCGGTCGAGAGTTCCTTGATGGTGGTGTTCAGCAGCCGCAGCTTCAGCATGACCCCAGTCTCGGTCTTCATGACCAGGTAGTTCAGCCCGCGCCAGGCGCCTTCCAGCGCCTGAAAGGCGGGGTCGTGCAGGATCTCGTTGAGCTGCGCGCTCATCGCCTGATCGATCTGGGCGATGCGCTCCTTGATGCCGGCCACGACGGTGTGCTGACCGGGAACGAGGGCGTTTTCCGACACCTGGAGGGCGTACTCGCTGACCAGATCGCGCGCATAGGCGAGCTGCGATTCGTCCCGCACCATGCGCCCTTCCAAAATGATTTGATCCATCACCGGAAGCGCGGGCTTCTCGGCGGTCGTCACGTCCTTGGCGGGTTCTTCAGGCATCGGCTTTGGCTCCTTCGGCGGGGATGTTGGCGGATTTGAGCTGCTTGATCTTCTCCGGGTCGGCGCCGGCGCCGACGAGCAGGCTGTCGAGGGCATCGTTGCCGTCGAGCTTGGCCAGCAGGTCGCTCAGCTTCTGCCGGGCGTCCAATAATTTGCGCAGCGACTCCACCTGCTTGACGATGGCCAGCGGCTCGAAGTCGTCCATGTCTTTGAAATGCAGCTCGACGTTGGTCTTGCCGCCGTCGGCCGCCAGCTTGTTGTCCACCGACAGCGCCAGCCGGGGCGCGATCGAGGCCAGCACCTGGTTGAAGTTGTCGCGGTCGATGTCGATGAATTTCTTGTCCTTGAGGCGGGGGCCGGGCTGTTCCGGCTGGCCGGAGAGATCGGCCAGGATGCCCACCACCAGCGGCAATTCCTTTTTCTGGATGGCGCCGCCAGTCTCGACGTCGTAGGTGATTTGCACTCGAGGCGGGCGAACGCGGTCGAGTTTGTGTTGCGTGCTTTCAGGCATGTGCGGTCCTTTCGTTAAGTCGTGTCTGTGCTGTCTCGATCATTCTGTCACGGTTATTCCCGATTAAGATTTAGCAACTGCCGCAGCTCGCCCAAGGCGCTGTCGTTACGCACCATTTCGGGCAGGAGCTGATCGAGCGGCAGTTGCCCCCAGCGGATGGCCCGGTTGACCAAGTACGGCGCGGGGCTATGGGGCTCGGTGCGGAGCAGATAGGCGGCCGCTTCGGCCAACCGCCGGTAGGCCTCCTGGCGGCTCTGAATCGGACCGGAGGCCTCGGGCCCGGCTGCGGCAGCGCTCCCGGCGCTCCCGGCGGCGGGCGCGGCCATGGTCTCCAGGTTCGCGGCCGGGAGACTGGCCGTGACCGAGGCGGGAAGGCTCGCCGGCACCAGGCTCAAAAACTGTTGGATGTTCTCCAGCGTGTCGCGAAACAGCCGCAAGCTGGGTCCGGGCTGGGTGAAATGAGCATCCAGAAAAGCTTCCATGGCGGCCGCTGCCGTCCGCGCCGCCGCCAGTTGAGCCTGGCTGTCGGCCAAAAACTCCGGCGACGAGCGCTGCACCGCCGCCTGGATCTGGGCCGGAACGAGGACCACCTCGGCGTTTTTGGAGGCGCCGGATTGCAGCTGGCGTTGCTCGGCGCGGCCCGCCATTTCCCAGTCCGCAAAGGTGAAGGCGGCCGGCGCCAGATCGGAGGGCTCGCTCAGTGGAATGAATTTGAGCTGGACCGAGAGCTTTTCATCAATCCAGTGAAAGGGAGCGGCGCGGTATTCGAGGTCGTCGCGGCTGGGATAGAGATCGTCCCAATAGGCGGCACATAAATCGGCCAGCAAGCGCAGACCCTCGGCGGCGCCGGCGAAGCCACCCAGTTTGCACCAGGCTTCCATGAGCCAGGCGGCGATCTGCAGGTCTTTGCTGCGCCACTCCAGCGCTTCGCCGCAGATCTGCGCTACCGCGGCCCAGTCGGCGCGTTTCGCCTCCTTTTGCCAGACGCCCTGCCCCAGCCGGGCATCATCCTCGCGGCGCGCCTCGGCGACGCGGTCGTAGGTGCCCTCGTAGCGCAGGTACTCGCCGGTGGGACGCTCGCCCGCCAGGGGCGCCAACAGGGCGGCCCGCATCTCCTCCGGAAACGCCCCCGAGCGCGGCACGTAGTCCCTAGTGTGAGTGGTTGATGGCACGCGTGGCGCCCTCCCAGGACGGAGCCTGCCGGGGGAAAACAGGAACTCGCAGCGATCCTACCTTACCCGGCGGCATGAAAGCAATGCGGACAAAGACCGTGGCTTGCGCGGTCACTGCCGTAGGTGGGGGCGGGTAACCCGCCGTGACTGCTCCAGCCGCCGCCGGGAGCGGGGCGGGGGCGGTGGGGATGGTGAACGCCAGGGTATTGGGGCTCACATCCACCAGGTTGTCGAAATCCGCCGCCGGGGCCTGCTGGCGCTCCAACAGCGAGAACAGCGACCAGGGGTCGTCAAAGCTAAAGGTGGCGGTGCGGCCCTGCACCGCCGGCCCCTGGCCCGCGCCGCCGGGGGGGGCGGCCGGCACTTCGGCCGCGTCCTTGGCCCACTGCAGCGTCAGCGCGATGGGCTGGCCCAGGCTCCAACGCCCCGTGAGCGCGGGGGCGCCGGATTGGAACACCTGGTCGCCGATGCGCAGCGTCCAGGCGATGATCTGGTTACCGCCGCGCTCCCGCTGGCGGTTCACGCGGAAGGTGGGCGTGACGTCAAACACCGGCACGGGCTCCTGCGCCTGGTTGGCCAGGAAGGCGGCCCACAACGGCCGCAACTGCTCCATCTGCTGCAGGAAGGCCGCCGCGGCCGGCGGCGCGCCGCTGCCCTGCAGATTAGGCTGGAGCTGATCCAGGCGCCGATAGAAGGCGGCCAAGGCGCTGGGGTCGGCCTCGACCGCGCCCGCGGGGCCGGGAGCGGCAAAGGGAAACTTGCCCGCCAGCGTGCGGTTGAACAGCTCCGCCAGCGCGCTGTAGGCGCCGTGGGCGGCGTCCTGGTCGATGGCCAGGCAACGGGCGTACTCGGCGCGCCGCAAGCGGGCGCGGGCGTTCACAAAGAAGTTCACCGACAACGGCGCCGCGCCTGCCGGCGGCGCCGGCTGGCAGTGTGTCGCCGGGGTGGTTTTGTCGAGGTCGGTGGTGATGTAGTTCTCCAGCACGCTGAGCGCGTTGCCGGGCACCTTGTTGTTGTAGGCCTGCACCTCCTCCACCAGGGCCTCCCAGCGCGCCGCCAATTCGGCTTCGGCGGGGGAGCGGGCGGCGGGGGAGCGCTGCAGGAAATCGACCAGGGGCGCGGCGGCGCTGCCCATGGCCTGCAGGTTCTTGCGCTCGAACGCCAGGTAGGCGCTCAGATCCTCGGGGGTCTGCAGGCCAAAGGCGGCGAGCGCGGGGGCACGGCCACCGTCCCAGGCGGCGAGGTTGGCGCCGGCGTCGTAGGGCGCATCCGCGTCCAGTTCAGCGTCCAGCTGGCGCAGGAGCGTGTAGATGTGGGTCTGCGCCATGGCGAGCAGGCGCGTCCGGATGGCATTGTCCCCCAGTTGGGCGAAATCGCCCAGCAACTCGGTCAGGAGCGGCTGCGCCGCCTGCATGCTCTTGATCTCGGTGGCGATATCGGAGTCCGCGCCGGTGTTGGACGAATCCGGAACCCACACCTCGGCCTGATTGATCTGGCTGACGAGGTTGGCGGTGAGGTGATCGACCGCCACTTTGCGGAAGGCATCGCGGACGCTGGCGGGCGCCGTTAATAGCCCTTCATTAAGGTAGCGGTTGTAGGCGGCGACCATGTCCACCGCCTCCTGCAGGGGCGCCGGATCCCACGTCAGGTGATTGCCGGCGGGCGCGCCCGTGCTCAGGCCGCCAGCGGGACGGCCGGCCATAAACGACAGGCTCATCAGGTCCACGATCGGCAAGCGCAGGTTGTCCACGCCCGGGGCCAGGCGCACGCCATTGACGCTGAACTGCAACAGCGGTCCGGTGATGGCGGTCTGCTGCGCCGCGAGTTGATCGTGCAGATCCTGCCAATCGGTGGTGGCGTTGTCGCGCACATAGGCTTCCAGGTCGCTGGCGGGATAGAACAAGCCGTCCCGGAGCTGGGCGGAGCGCTCGAGCGGAGCGAGCGTGACTTGGCGCAGGGGACCGTCGAAGATGGCGTCTGGGGAGGCCATCCACGCCGCCTGCGGGCTGCGCACCATGGCTTCGGCCTGGTCGAGCGCCGCCTGCAAGGCGGCCAATTGCGCGTCGCCGAAGCGCGAAGCGCTCGCCATCCCGTCGATCTTGGCTTGGAGGTTCTGCACGAGGGCGAGGCTGGGGTTGTCCTGATACCAGGCGTTCAACAGATCGTCGACGCGGCTGATCATCTCCGCGTGCACCCGCTGGCGGGCGGCGGCGAGCAGGGCGGGCGGGAATGGGCTGCTGGTGGAGTTGGCCAGCGCCTCGGCCAGATAGCCCTCGTCGCCGTCCACGGCGTAGTCGCCGGTGTCGGCGGGATCGAGGTAGCGCATCAGCGCCTGGAGGTCGGCCACATCGCCGTGGCTGGCGGCGCTGACGCGCTGATAGCGCGCGATGTTGTCCTCCAGCGCGCCCACCTGGGCGGTGAACTGCGCCAAAGCCGTGAACTCCGGCAACTGCTGCAGGTTCACATCGGCGGGAAGCACCGCCGGCGGCGCGGGCGCGCCCGCCGCGTCGGCGGCCAGGGCATCGTCGGCGGCCACGGCGGGATCGGCGGAGACGGCGGGCGCCGGCGGCGGCGCGGGCGCTGCCACCGGCGGGGCGGTGACGGGCGCCGGGGCCTGTCCCACCTCCTGCGCGCGCTGCTCCAAGCCGTTGAGTGCGATCTGCAGCACGCTCGTCTCGAAGCCGGTTTCAATCGCCGCCTGAATGCGCCGGTCGAGCGTGCTGAACCAGGAGGCCGGAATAAAAATGGAATAGAACCGGCCATTGCCCAACCCGGCCACGCTGCGCACGAAATCGCTGGCGTGCTCCTGCAAAGCGGCCTCGCTGCCGGCGTGGGCGCCGGCGTCGGTCATGTCGTGATGGACGTGCTCCAACACCGGCATCGTTTGACGCTGCAGCCGCTCCAGCCGATAGGCGCTCCAGCCCAAGCCGATGGCCAGCACGAGGGCCGTGGCCAGGGCGAGGTTTTGCGCGGCTAAACGCCCGTTGCGGCGCACCCACAGGGCGCGGTGATCGAGATGCGCCAGTCCCCACTCGGGGAAGATCTTGCGCTCGAACAGGTCATCGAGAAAAACCGGGCGCGCGGGCGGCGGCGCCTCCGGCACCTGCAATCCGAGCAGGCCGTGATCGGGCACGTACCCGCCCGCCTCCGGCACCTGCCGCACCAGCGCGCCGGAGGCGGGTTCGGCGGCCACGGGATCGGCGGCGGTGGTCCCCGCCGGACGATCGCCACTGAAGTACAGCCCGCGGCAGTGGAACGATTCGCGATAGGCGGTGGCGCGGAATACCTGGTGCAAAAACGTCCGCAGGCGATCGCGCATCTGCAGCAGCTCGCCCGGGAAAAAATACAGCGTGGCCGGATCGACGGCGTCCAGGCGCTCCACGAAGAGCTCGCTCTGCGAGCGGTTCAGCGCCTCGGCCACCTGCTCGAAGGCCTCGTCCACCCAGGCGGATTCAAACGCCGTATCGGAGCGGTAGGGGCTCGACCACCCGAAGATCTCCCGCAGCCGGCCCGGCGGCAGCACCTGGCAGAAACTCTGAAACCCGGCGATCTGGTCACACTTGGAGATGAGCACGTACACCGGAAAGCACACCCCCGACTCGCGCTGCAACTGCCCCAGCTTCTCGCCGATGCGGGTGGCTTTGCGGATGAGGGCGGCATGGTCCAGCGCGGAAGCGGTGGCGAAGTCATGGGCCGGCAGCACCAGCACGGCGCCATCCAGCGGCCGCCGCGGGCGGTAGCGGTTGAGTAGGCGCAGCAGGCCGCGCCAGCCGCGCTCGTGGGCGGCCACCGCGTCGGGCCGCACCAGCAAATCGCCAGGGACATCGAGCACCACGCCGCGGTCGAAGAAGCGCCATCCCAGGCCTTGGTGGGTGATGGGGGCGTTGATTTCCGGGGTGCCGGCAGCCGCGCCCTCCTCCTGACCGTCATCAGCGGCGGCGCCAATGGCATGCAGCAGCGTGGTCTTGCCGGCGCCGGCTTCGCCCAGCAGCAAAAACCAGGGGAGTTGGTACAAGCGCTGCCGCCCCGTGGTCTGGGAGCGGAGATAACGGATGGCGCGCACGAACGACGCCGTCAGCTCAAACGGCAGCGCCGCGGCGAGCGCCGACGGGTAGGATGCGCCGGCGGCGACCAGGCCGCGGCTCCCCTCCTCGGCTTCCGCCGCTGCCGCCGCCTCCGGCGGCTCGGGCGGAACCCGGTGCCGGCGCAGCCACAGCACCAGCCATACGACAATCGTCAGCGCCAGCAGCGCGCAGGCGAGGATCAGCCAGGGCAGGTAGGCGGCCATGCGGGTCAGCCAGTTCACGGGTGCCTCACCGCCCTCCTGGAACGCAGCCGCCGGCCGCGGGGTTGATCTGACAGGTCACCTGATCGACCGCGCCGGTGATCTCGACCCAGGCCACCTGCGCCAGGCCAATCCACAGCAGCAGCACCGCCGCCAGCACCGCCAGCCACAGCCGGGGGTTCGGAAGCCGCCGTCCGGCGCCGTCATCGAGGTTATGCAGGTAGCTCTCCGGGAACAAGGGGCGGTGGGCGTCCAGCAGGCGCGGGCGGTCGCGGTAGAGGATCTGGAACAGCCGCGCACGGTACTGCTGCAGGGCACTGCGATCGGGCTCGCCCCGGTATTTGCCTTCAAACCCCAGCGACAGCGCCCAGAAATACACCGCCGCCAAGTCGGCATACGCCGACTCCGGACGCGCCAACAGCCGGTCAATGCGGTCGAACACGGTCTCGCCGGCGGAGTGGGTGTGGAACAGGCTCGATTCCAACAACGGCCAACTGGCGCGCCCGTCCCACTCGGTGTGGAGGAAGATCTCGTCCGCCAGCGCCGCGAACACGTACTGCACCTCTTGATAGACGCGGGCGCCAAACAGCCCGCCCAACTCGGCGGCTTCCTGCGCCTGCGCCTCCAGCAGGGCGCGCAGCACGTGCCAGGTGGCAGCGCTGGGATCTTCGGCGGGGCCGGCGCGGTCGGTGAGCGCCGGCAGCGGGGCGGCGCGCGCGATCGCCGCCCGCCGCCGCACCACCTCGCCGTGGAACTCGCGGAAATGCCGCAGCAGCATCGAGTTGGACGGGGTCGAAATCATGGCCGCGTTCGCCCCTCAGGCCTCGGGCGTGCGCACATACAACATGATGGCGGCGGGACCGGCGGTGCCCCCGCCCAGGTTCAAAACCTGCAGCACCCGGTCCGGCAGCAGGAAGGCGGGGTCGGGGCTCAACTCGAACAGCACCTCGCCGGCGCCCGCCGCCAGCTCGTCGCCGGGATTCAGCAATTGCCGGCGCAGGCCGAGAATGCGCTTTTCCCGCAGCGAGGGGATGATCTCCTCGCTGGCCGCCAGGCACTGCTGCCCCCAGTGCACCATGTCGGCTTCGCTGGCGCCGGCGGGACGGCGGATGCCGATCACCAGGCGCCGCGCGGTCCAGGCGGCGTCGCAGCGCTGGCTGAAAATGCCGTTGCGGAGTTCCATGGGGATGGCCAGGTAGGCGTCGGAGATGCCCTCGCTCACGGCGCGCAGCACGAAGTCGCGCACCGCGGTAAACGCCGTGCGCATATCGTCGTGCCGGTAGGGGGGCAGCAGCGGCGGCTGCAGGCTGTCGGCCAGCGCGGCCACGTGGCCGGCAAGCGCGCAGAAGGCCAGATACAGCGTCCAGGGGTGGGGCTGGCCGCCGGCCAGCAGCGCCTCGAACGGCGGCAGCGCCGTCACCAAGCTGTGGATCTGACGTTTGCTCTCCCATACCACCGGGGTAAGCGCCGCCACCGATGGCGCCCGCGCCCGTTCGGCCAGGAACAACGCCTTGGCGCGCAGCCGCTGCGCCACCGCCGCGCACAACTGATACAGGGCGGAATCGGCGGCCACGGTGACCGTGGGCGGGAGGTAATCGGTGAGGGCAAAGGCGTCGTCGCGCTGCTCCACCTGGGCGATGGGGATGGCGCACAAGCGCGCCGGCGGCAGATCGCCCGCCATCAGCCCCAGGCGCGGCCGCAGCCGCGGGACGGTCACCGCGCCTTCGCCGGTGTTCTCATCCACCACCGCCTCGCCGGCGTGGGAGATGAAACGGGCCGCCTCGCCGTGGGCGGAAGCGGGGGTGCGCACCGGCACCGTCAGATAGATCATCAACGCTGGGCTGGGAAAAGCGGCGGCCGCCGCCGCCAAGTCCAGTTCCAGCGGCGTGGTGGCGCCGGCCGTGGCGTCGTACCACGCCGAGGAGCCATCTGGAAACACCGCCTCCAACTGGCGCACGCGGAACCGGCCCGCCGGCAGGACGCTGAGGTCCAGGCGCAGATCGCGCAGCCCCCAGGCGAACGGGTTCTGGGTCAGGAGCGCGCTCTGCAGCAGGCCGTCCCAGCGCGCCGCCTGTTGCTGGAAATGCTGCGGCGACAGCAGCATGCCCTCATGCCACTGAATCGCCTCCGGAATCTCCCGCAACGCCGGCAGCGCCGATGTCAACCGCGCCGCGGTGCTGGCACCGTCGTTCGCCAATATGCCTCCACGAGCTAATCGCTGCCCCAGCGTCCGCCACCGCCATCGGCTGCGTCGAGCTTAGTATGCGCTGACTCGCCAAGTCAATCGCAGTCAATCAACATCATTCAATTCGGGGATTCACCTAACCAGATTCAGCATCTAGGGCGCGGGACTGACAGCGTAGCCGTCGGCCAACAGCGTGAGATTGAGCCCGTGACTGGGGTCAATGACCATCCCCTTCAAGCCCGGCGCGGGGTAGTCGGCGAACACCAGGGCCTGGCTGGCGCCGTCCAGATCGAGCGCGATGGGATCGACCGTCTGCCCGGGCGTCCACTCCCAGGACAGCACGCGCAACTGCTTGGGGTTATCCAGCTCCCACTCCTGGCGCTGCTGGAACCAGTTGGCCACCGGAACCTGCGCCAGCGCCTTCAGCAGCTTGGAGTTTTTCACCAGCACCAGATCGACCGCGACGGGGCTGTTGGCGTTGGCGCCCGGGGCCACCGTGACCAGCAGCCGCGGCGCCGGACCGGAGTGCACGGCCGCAAGCGGCGCCTCCACGATCTTCCCCGGCAGGCCGCAGGCGGCGAGAGAGAGGAAACACAGCGCCCCGGTTACAAGGATGGCTCGACCGGCGTGGGACATGCTTTGTGGGCCTTGGCCGATACTCATCATACGCCCGGCAGAGAGTTGCGGCGGCCTGGAAGCGTCACCGGCAGCACCCCAGCGAAATGCGTTGGGCCGCGTGGTAGACTGGGCCTGCCATTTGGCACGCGGGCGCCCATCGATTATGGCTCGACGACCTGGAGGCGAGTTAGCAAGCCGGCCGCTGCACTTCTTCTGGATCTGCGACTGCTCCGGCTCCCTGCAAGCGGACGGCAAGATCCAGTCGCTGAACAACGCCATCCGCGAGGCCATCCCGCACATGCAGCAGGCAGCCGCCGAGAACCCCAACGCCCAGGTCCTGGTGCGGGTGCTGCGCTTTTCCGACGGGGCGCAGTGGCACGTGGCCACGCCCACCCCCATCGCCGACTTCAAGTGGACCGATCTGCAGGCCGAAGGCGTCACCGACATGGGGCGCGCCATTGCCATGGTGGCCGAGCAGTTGAAGATTCCGCCCATGACCGACCGCGCCCTGCCGCCGGTGCTGGTGCTGGTCTCCGATGGTCAGCCCACCGACGATTTTGGCGAGGCCTTAAAGAAGCTCATGGACGTGCCCTGGGCCCGGCGCGCGGTGCGCATCGCCATCGCCATCGGCGATGACGCCGACCACGGCCCGCTGCGCGCCTTCATCGGCCACGCCGAGTTTCCGGTGCTGCAGGCCAACAACGCCGAGTCGCTCGTGAACTACATCCGCTGGGCTTCGACCGCGGTGCTGCGCGCCGCCTCCTCGCCCGCCAGCCCCGGCCTGGACAGCACTCCGGCGCTGCCCATCCCGGCGCCGCCCACCACTTCGGCCGTCCACGACGATGTCTGGTAAGGGGATGCCTGGTAATCCGGATGTCTGGTGAGCTTGTCGCCGCGGCCGCCTGGCAAGCGGGCGGACGATCCGTCCGCGGTTCCAGACATTGCCGCCTCGGCCAGCCCGCGCAAGATGCCATCGCTTGGCGCCCGACGGGCGGCGGCAACGGCATCGCCCTCGCCGTCGCCGACGGCCACGGCAGCGCCCCCAGCTTTCGCAGCCACATCGGCGCGCGCTTGGCCGTCGATACCGCCGCCGAGTTGCTGGCTGAATACGCCGCCAGCCACGCCAGCGGCCCCAGCCTCACTTCCCTGCCCCCTGAGGACGCCGCCTGGCTGGCGCGCCAGTTGACCGAACGCTGGCGGGAGCGCGTCCTCGCACACGCTGCGGCCGAACCGCTCGCTCCATCCCACGACGAAGCCGCCGTGCTTGTCAGCTACGGCTCGACCCTGTTGGCGGCGCTGGCCACGCCCACCTGGCTGCTCTACTGCCAGCTCGGCGACGGCGACATCCTGCTCGTCTCCGACACCGGCCACGTCCGTCGCCCCTGGCCCCGCGACGAACGCCTGCTGGGCGTCGAAACCACCTCGCTGTGCATGCCCGAGGCGTGGCGCGAGGTGCAAGTGGGCCTGGCGCCGCTCACCCCGCACGCGCCCGTGCTGGTGCTGCTGAGCACCGACGGTTATTCCAATTCCTTCCGTAAAGACCGGGGCTTTTTGCGCGTCGGCCGGGATATTCTGGAGCTGGTGCAGACCCAGGGCATGGCGCAGGTGGACAGCGACCTCGAGGCGTGGCTGAACGAAGCCTCCGACCTCGGCAGCGGCGACGACATCACCGTCGGGCTGCTCTACCGCACCCCCCTTGCCACCCCCCTCGCCACCCCCATTGAACGTGAGGGACGCTAGATGGACGGCGTGGCGGCATCAGCCCCGGCCAGCGCGGCGGCGGCCGCCCGCGCCGCCGATCTCGCCGCCGCCAGCCTCGCCCACGTCGTCGCCACCTATGGCTTGGGCGTGTGCGGCGATCCCTGGCGCTGCGAAGCCTTGCTGCGCGACCTCTGCCCCGGCGGCCGGCGGGAGGTGTTCTGGCTGATCGCGGCGCTCAAGGAAAACATCGTCGTCGATATCAAGAGCGCTCCCCAGGCGAATAGCCCCAACCCCGCGGCCAACGCCGCCAGCGAGGCCGCCCTGACCGCCCGCCTGGCGCACAAGCTGGCCGACGGCCTGGGCTTGGCGGAAGCCCCGGCACAGTGGACAGCGCAGACGTGGCTGCAGGCGGTGCGGAGTGCGCCCCCCGCGGCCGCCGCCCCTGACCTCGCGCATGTTGCTCGCACCGACCTGCCGGCGTGGCCCACGGCGGACGAGATCTCGGCGGGAACGCCGGCACCGCTGCCCGCGGTTCCGCCAGGGATCGACGCGCGCTGGCTGGGGCTGTGCGCGGCAGGCGTGCTGGCGCCGCTGCTGGCGCTGGCCGCCATCGCGCGCGTTGCCCTGTTTCCCTCCGGGACTGGGCCGCGCGGCTGGGTGATCGATACCGCCCTGCTGGCGGCGGGACTGGGGTGCAGCGCGTTGACCGAGTTCGGCGTCACGCACGCCCTGGCGCGCTGGCGGCCGCGACGGCGTCCCTCCCCGTCCCAGGCCCCATGGGCGCTGCTGCCCGAGATCGGCGCCCTGCTGGCCCAGCCGACGGCGCTCATTCTGGTGCCGGCGCTGTGGCTGGGCGAATGGCTGGGACAGTGGCGCTACTTCGGCCAGAGCCACGATTTCGCCTTTCACCTCGGGCGCGCCCTGCAGACCATCCTGGTGGCGCTGTTTCTGGTGAAATGGACCAAGTGGATGACCATCGTTCAAGGCCGCATCGCCGCCACCCTGGTGCGCCCGCGATGAGGTGGCTACTTTCCGTCCTGCTCATGGCCGTGCTGCTGACCGCGAACACGGCGCTCGGGGCCCAGGCCCGCCGCCGCCGGCGCTCCGCCCCGGCGCGGACCTCCACGATCGCGGTAGACCGGCTGCTGCAAACCGCCGCTGCCGACCAGCGCGATCACGCCTTCGCCAGCGCCGAGCGCGCCTACACCGCCGCCCTGCAGCTTGACCCCGGCAATGCCGCCGCGCGCGCCGGACTGGTGCTGGCGCAGGACGGCGCCTGCCATGCGGCCGTCGCCCTCGCCATCGCGGGCGCACAGTGGGCGCCAGCCGCAGCCCGGTTGCAAGGATGCGCCACCCAGGACGCCACCGCCCTCGCCCGGATCGAGCGACTGGCCGCCATCCAAGCCGCGTTGGCGCGCGGCGCTTGGACGCCCGCCGCCACGGCGATGCAGCAACTCGCCTCGGCGGCCCTACCGGCGGCGCTGGCGGCTCTGCCGGGCTCGCTCGCGCCCGCCTACGCCGCCTTCGGCGCCGGCCAACCCCGCGCGGCCGCGCGTCTGAGTGCCACGCTCGCCGCTGCGCATCCCGGCCCGGCGCAGGCCGCCCAACTCGCTCACTTTGACGCGTTCCTGCGCGACCGCGCCCGCCGCCGCGCCTGGTACGCGGCCGCGTGGCCCTTGCTCGCGGCCTACCTGCTGGCGCTGGGCGGCAGCCTGTTCTGGGGCCTGCGCCGCCTGAGCCATGAGGCCCTGACCGGCGCTGAAGGCGTGGAGAGCACGGCGTGATCTTTTCCCCCGGACAATCCGTGGTGTGCGCGGCCTCCCGCCAGCACTGCGTGGTCGAGCAGTTCCTGGGCGGCGGCGGACAGGGCGAGGTCTACCGCGCCAAGTTCGCCGGTGAACCCGTGGCCTTGAAGTGGTACCTGCCCCACGCCGCCACCGCCATGCAGCGCCAGCGCTTGGAGACGATCATCTAAAAAGGCCCGCCCACGCCCAAGTTCCTCTGGCCAATCGAGCTGGCGGCCGCGGGTGCCGGAGGCCCCGGCGCCGCCGGCTTCGGCTACATCATGCCGCTGCGCGAGCCCCGCTTCCGCAGCATCGCCAGCTTGATGCGGAACCAACTCGATACCAACTTCCGGGCGCTGGCCACCGCCGGCTTCGAGCTGGCGCACAGCTTCCTGCAACTGCACTCCAAGGGGCTGTGCTACCGCGATATCGCCTTCGGCAACGTCTTCCTCGACCCCGGCACGGGCGAGATCCTGATCTGCGACAACGACAACGTCGCCGTCGATGGCGACACCGCCCCCGGCATCCTGGGCACGCCCCGCTTCATGGCGCCCGAGATCGTGCTGCGGCAAGCCGTGCCCAGCATTCAAACCGACCTGTACTCGCTGGCCGTGCTGCTTTTTTATATCTTCTTTGTGCACCATCCCTTGGAGGGGCGGCGGGAGCTCGCCATCCACAGCTTCGATCTGCCCGCGATGACCCGCCTGTTCGGCTCCGAGCCGCTGTTCATCTTCGACCCCGACGACGACTCCAACGCCCCCGTGCCGGGCGCGCACGACAACGCGCTGACCTACTGGCCGCTGTACCCGCGCGCCTTCCGCGCCCTCTTCACCCGTGCCTTCACCGAAGGGTTGCGCGATGCGGTGCATGGCCGCGTGCGCGAGGGCGAGTGGCGGGCTGCAGCCATCCACCTGCGCGATGCCTTGTTCTACTGCGGGGCCTGCGGCAGCGAAAGCTGCTACGATCCCGGCGCCGGCCAGCGCCTCTCCAGCGGCGCCGGAGGCGCCGGCCCGCAGATCTGCTGGAACTGCCAGCGCCCGCTGCAGTTGCCCTTCCGCATCAAATTTCCGCGCCACCTGGTCATGCTGAATCACGACACGCAGTTGTTCCCCCACCACCTCGACGATCAGCGCCAATACGATTTCTCCGCCGCCGTGGCCGCCGTGGTCCGCAACCCCGCACAGCCCGACATCTGGGGGCTCAGCAATCTCTCCGCCGACACCTGGACGTTCCACACCGTCTCCAACCCCGCCCCGCAGACGGTCGAGCCCGGCCGCAGCCTGACGCTGATCTCGGGCCTGTTCATCAACTTCGGCAAGGTGGAAGCCGAGATTCGCTACTAGCTCGTGTCGGCACGGGCTGCTATGTTGTGACACGTGCCTATTTGTGCTTGCGGACGTACGTATTCCGGAACGACGCCGAGGTGCCCGTTTTGCCTCTTTCACGGAGGGGTGGCGCCGCCCCAGGTGGTGAAGCCGGTGGTTCCCGTGGTGGTCCCTCCCGTGCCGCTGGCGCCCAACACGTTGCCGCCAGGGACCAACCTCGTGGTCAAGTGCTGCCGGCCGGGGCAGTTGGTGAAGGTGGTGTTGAACCCCGCCAACCGGCTCTACATCTTGCGGGGGACGCGGATCGAGTTCCAGGCGGACCATGCCGGAGGCTACGTGGGACCGCTGGTGAATTTTGCGCCGTCGGTCTGGGGAGGCACGGCTGGAGTGGTGGGGGCGGCGGCGACTCAGGTCCACCAGTTCGACACCCTCTCCGCCGCCAACTCCGATCTTGGCGCCTTCACGGTCACGGTGACATTTGGCGGTCAAACCGTTGTAATTCGGTGCGTGGTCTATGCCCTGACCACCAGTCTGGTTCCCGGCGACGCCTTCGCGGGCCGCTCTCTCAGCGAGTTTGGGGTGGATGAGCGGGTGACGTTGGGCTTTGCCGCCCAGCCGGCGGGGGTGACCGCGGCCGATGCCGGAGGATTGCAGTGGTCGGTGGCCAGCCCGGGGCGTGACCTGGACGGGCTCCTGCATAATCCGGCCACCCACGCCGCCCCAGCGGTGAATGACGGGCGGGCCGAATACATCGCTCCCTGCCGGACCCACGCCCAGGACAATCTGGCCGGCGAGAAGCTGCGGCACGTGGTCCTGAAGCTGCGCGTAGCGTCGGGCCCGTGCCAGGGAACGGGACCGGATGTCCCGATTACGGTTCACATGCCGTCAGCCCACATGCGCAAGGCGGCAGCGCCGGAACGGCACATCCTAGGCACCCCCTCCGCGGGTTTCTTCGGCGAGATCTTTTTTTCCCCGAAGAATGTCTCCTTCGAGACGCTATCGTTCCGCGAAGGCGCCGGGGCGATACGGACCTACGGCTTTGGCAACGATCATGAGGATGGCGTGGTTCAACACCCCGTGGGCGGCGTCCCCATTCGCTTGACCGGAGGGCATCAGCACAACGGCTGCGGGTTAACCGGCGGCGCCTTGGACGATGTCTACAGCGGCGCGGTGGCGGGTTTCCATGCAGGCCCTTCCGACATCACGGTGGTCGGGAAGGAAACTTGGCCCATCCACTGGGAGTACACCTACAACGATCTGGCCACCGGCTTCCCCGTCGCCCCGGCGGTTTGGATTCGCATGCAGATCGCCTATCACACCGCGACCTTGTATGCGAGCGGCCGCATGGAGATGTTCAAGGGCCACGTCGCCTGCGCCGAGGGTTTATGCAACGCGCGGGTGTCCAAGGCGCTCGGCGACCCCAGCGTTCCCTAACCACGCTACCCTGGGCGAGGGCACTCAGTCGGCCGTCGGCAGGTGGGCCGAAACCATCTTGAGGGAGGCGACGTTTCCAGCTCAGATTTAAGGATCAAACCCAACTGCTGCTTCAACGCCGCGGCCAATCTGGGCGCGCTGATATCGTCGCCGCGCGTGTTCTGCAACGGAGCTGGGCCGGCCTGCCGTCCTCAAAGCGCCGCCGCCAGCGATAAAAAGGTTTGCAGCAATCCGCTGCTAAAACGCCCGCAGGAGGTAGGGCCACTGCGGCGCCTGCACCTGAAACCAGAGTTGTAGCCGGCTCGCCGTGGCTGGGTCGACCCACTGCGGGTTGGAGGCCCCGCGCCGCAGCAGTAGCGGCGCGGCCATGCCCGGCCGCCAGAAGTACACGCCCGCTGCCCCATCCCACAGCACCGCGCCTCTGGAATCGATGGAGCGGGGCCGGAGCGGCGCCGCCAGCGGCAAGCACCCGAAGCCGTGGCCCACCGCCCAGACGCACAGCTGGCGGGGCTCGGCAAAAGCGACGAACTTGCCGTTACCGCTCACCACCGGCGGCGCCACCGCGTTCCGGCTGAGAACCTGCGCCACGCCGTGGCGCCAAGCCGTGATCGTGCCCTGCTGCAGGCCGACAACCAGGTGACGGGAACGGTCGCAGTACACCGCCGCCTGATCGCCCCCATTCACTTTCATCGCCTTGCGGCCGAGCAGATCATAGGCGTCCGGCGCCAGCCGATTGGGCGGCTCCCACACCAGCGTGCCGCAGGTGGCGGCCACGGCCCGGGCCCCGCCCCGCCAGATCACGTGCGGAAGCGCCGTCAGCGTCACCACCACCACTCCGCTCCCCGCCGGGAGCGCGATGGCGGTGCCATCGGGCGCGATCGTGTACGCCCCCACCGGACCCAAGCTCACCGGTTGCAATCCTGGCCCGCACGCGAGCCACAAACGGTGTGCCGCCGCCATGGTGTAACACGCGGCGGGGTCGGGCGCCCCGGCGGCGGCGACAGGCGGCGGGCCGGTGGCGGGCAGGCCCAAATCCCGAAAGGCGTCGGCGCCGTGCACCCACCCCGTCCACGTTCCGGCGCGAATCTCAAGCCACAACTCCGCGGTGCTGACGCGGCTGCCACGGCTTGGCAAAAGCGGGAGTGGCGCCCAGGCCGCCAGCGCCTCGACCCCAGCGCCGGCCGCCAGCTCCAACCGGTGCGCCGGCAAGCTGTGGTCGTGGCGCGGATAGAGAGCCAGCGTGAGCGGTGCAAACGTCCGCGGCTGGCCCGCCGCCCGCAGCGGGTACGCCGGCGCCGCGGCGGGCACCCAACCCCCGCCGCTCCAGCGCAGCGGCACCACGAACTGGAAGAATCCGGCATCCAAGCCGCGGTGCGGCGCGGGAACGGAGGAGGCACGCCCGGGCCACGCACCGGGCGGCAGCAGGAGCAGCAGAATCACGGTCCAGATCAGCACGTCACCTTATACTCATAAGGATGCGCACGTTGCATTTGGCGCGAATCCGCGGCATCGACCTCTACCTGCACTGGAGCTGGTGGCTGGTGGCCTTGATCGAGATCGAGGCGCGGGCTGGCGCGTACCACTTCGTCGGCTGGAACGTGCTGGAGTACCTGACGCTGTTCGCCATCGTCACCGTACACGAGTTCGGCCACGCGCTGGCGTGCCGGCAGGTGGGCGGCACGGCCAACCGCATCATGCTCTGGCCGCTGGGCGGCATCGCCTTTGTGGACCCGCCGCCCCGGCCGGGCGCCATGCTGTGGAGCATCGCCGCCGGTCCGCTGGTCAACGTGGCGCTGGCGCCCATCCTTTATGTCTGGGCGGCGTGGTGGAGCTCGACCGCCTGGGCGATGACGCACCCGGACGCGATCGCCTTCGCCTCGGCCGTGCAGTTCATCAACATCGGGCTTCTGGTCTTCAACCTGATCCCCGTCTACCCGCTCGACGGCGGCCAGATCCTGCGCAGCCTGCTCTGGTACCCGCTGGGCCGGGCGCGGAGCCTGATGGCCTCGACCATCATCGGTTTCGTGGGCGTGGCCGCGCTGGGCGGGCTGGCGCTCTGGACGCGGGACTGGTGGCTGGGCATCATCGATGTCTTTATCTTGACCAGTTGCTGGAGCGGCCTGAAGAGCGCCCGCCGCATGTGGCAGATCGCCAAACTGCCCCGCCGCCCGGGGTTGACGTGCCCGGCGTGCGGCACGCCGCCGCCGATGGCCAACCTCTGGCGTTGCGCCCGCCCGGCGTGTGCCGCCGCTTTCGACGCCTTCGCCCACGCCGTATGCCCCGCCTGCGGCATGGGCGTGGGCCGCGTCACTTGCCCCGAGTGCGGCATAGGCTCGGAACCGCGCGCTTGGGCCGGTGCTACTGTGCCCGGGCCCGTTGTGAATCTCGACCCAGCTCCCGCCGGACACTTGGCGGATCGGAGCTAGTATCACGAG
>JANWJU010000045.1 GCA_025451775.1 Terriglobales bacterium | reverse complement strand
TGCCTGTTCGCCGGCTTTTACCTGCTGCGCAATTTCGACATGGCGACGACCACTTATGTGGCCGTGGCGGTGAACGTGGTGGTGGCGGGGCTGAGCTGGGCCATGGCGGCGCGCACGCCCATGACCTCGCAGGCGCAGACACACAGCAGCGACCGGCCGTCGGCGGCCCGGGAAGGCGACTTCTGGGTGTACCTGGTGATCGCCCTCTCGGGCGCCACCGCGCTGGGCGCGGAGGTGGTGTGGACGCGGCTGTTCGGCATGCTGCTGGGCGCCACCGTGTACGCCTTCTCGATCATCCTGGCGGTGTTTCTGGTGGGCCTCGCTCTGGGCAGCGCCGCCGGCGCCAGCTTGTCGCGCCGCTACCGGCCGCGCTGGGCGCTGGGCTGGAGCCAGTTGCTGCTGGCGCTGGCCATCGCCTGGACGGGTTGGATGATCGCCAGCTCGCTGCCCTACTGGCCCGTCAACCCCATGCTGACCATCAGCCCCTGGTACACCTTCCAGCTCGATCTGGTGCGGTGCCTCTGGGCCATTCTTCCCGCCGCGCTGTGCTGGGGCGCGAGCTTCCCGCTGGCGCTGGCGGCGGTCTCGCGCGAGGGCGACGACCCCAGCGACCGCGTCGGCGCCGTCTACGCCGCCAATACCTTGGGCGCGATCGTGGGCGCGCTGGCGGTCAGCATCACCCTGGTGCCCGCCATCGGCACTCAAAACTGCGAGCGCCTGTTGCTGATCCTCGCCGGCGCCGCGGCGCTGATCGCCTGGGCGCCGGAGCTGGCCCGCGCCCGCCTCCAACGCCGCGCCGGCCTCACCGCCTTCGCCCTGGCCGCGGCCGGCGTGCTATGCGTGGCGCTGGCCATCTCCATCCACCGCATCCCCGGCGAACTGGTCGCCTATGGACGCAAAATGGCGCCCTCGCTCGGCAGCTCCAAGGTGCTCGATGTGGTCGAGGGACGCAACTCCTCGGTCGCCATTACCCAGTGGAGCGACGGCAACTACGAGGTCGACGTCAACGGCCACGTCGAGGCCACCACCGAATCGTTCGACATGCGGCTGCAGCGCATGGTCGGGTTCCTGCCGTCCCTGCTCGAGTCCAATCCGAAATCCGTGCTCGGCATCGGCTTCGGCGCTGGCGTCAGCGCCGGTACCTTCACCCGCCTGCCCACCGTCCAGAAGATCACCATCTGCGAGATCGAGCCCGTCATCCCGCCCACCTCGACCAAGTACTTTGGCAACGTCGACTACGACGTCAAGGACAACCCTAAAACCCACATCGTCTACGACGACGCCCGCCACTACCTGCTGACCACGCGCGACACGTTTGACGTGATCGCCAGCGATCCGCTTGACATCTTCGTCAAGGGCACCGCCGCCATCTACTCCAAGGAGTACTTCGAGGCGGTGAAGCGGCACCTCAACCCCGGCGGCTACTTCAGCCTCTACGTGCCGCTGTACGAGAGCGACGTGCCCACCGTGCAAAGCGAACTGGCGACATTCTTCTCGGTATTCCCCAACGGCACCGTCTGGGGCAACACGGTGAACGGCCAGGGCTACGATCTGGTGCTGATGGGTCAAGCCGGCCCGCTGACCATCGACCTCGACGCGGTGCAGGCGCGCCTCAACCAGCCCGATTACGCGCTCGTGCGGCAGTCGCTCAGCGACATCGGCTTCAGCTCCGCCATGGGCCTCTACTCGACCTACGCCGGCCAGGCCAGCGACCTCCGCCCCTGGACGCAAGGCGCTCCACTCAACGTCGACGCCGACCTCAAGCTGCAGTACATGGGCGGCTGGGGCATCAACTCCAGCCTCGAGGACGTGATCTGGCAGCAGATGCTGGCCTACCGCAAGCCGCCGGTGAACATCTTCCGCGGCACCCCGGAGGAGTTGGACACGCTCTTCCGTGTATTGCGCCCGGGCTCGGCGCAGTAGCATCGCCGCCGTAGATTACCGCTTTCCTGTCGGCGGCCGGACCTCGACGGGGTTGACCACCGACAGGAAA
This sequence comes from Terriglobales bacterium, assembly GCA_025451775.1. Taxonomy (GTDB): domain Bacteria; phylum Acidobacteriota; class Terriglobia; order Terriglobales; family SCQP01; genus SCQP01. The sequence goes on along the minus strand of JANWJU010000045.1, from coordinate 16,507 downwards.
TCAAAGCGGTGGAAATCGGCGTCGGCGGTGCGGATCTCCCGTACGCCGTGCTCGTACATCAGCGCCGCGATATGGAAGTCATGCACATGGTTGCCGCGAACGGAGGGATAGCGCCGGATCAAATCCCGTAACACCTCGGTGTGCCGCTCGGTCTCGCCCAGCAGCCGGAAGCTGGAGCCGGTGGCGCAGGCCTCGAGAAAGCGCCACGCTTCCGCCAGCGCCAGCGGCCGGACAAAAACGCCGGGGTGGGTCACCACCCTTAAAAACTCATAGAAGATCGACCACGTCGCGGCCCAGCCCTCGTCGGCGGCGCGCCAGGACGCCAGGGCAGCGCGTGCCGCCGCATGCTGCGGCGCACTCCGGTTGGCCGCGTACGCGAAGATGTTCGTATCCACCAAAAACATGGCGGGAACGTGGCCGTCTAGCGCCCGGGCGCGGCATCCAAGGTCCGCCACAGCGCATCCCGGTCGGCGATGTCCACGCACTCGCGGCCAAGGTCAAACTCCGGCAGCGGCGGCAGTGCCGGGCGCCGTTCCCGGGCCCAGCCCGTTTCCAGCAGCTCCGCGACTACACTGGACACGGTACGGCGGCTGGCGGCGGCCCGCACTTTGATGCGGCGGTACAAAGCGTCGGGCAGGATAAGGGTGGTTTTCATACCGCAGGGAAAATCATACCGCCATTATGGAAGTACGGCAACGGCAGCCGCGGCGGGCGGCGCGGAGGCCGCGGCGTAGACTAGAATGACCGCCGTCTCCCGTGAAACATTCCCTTGCTTCAACTGGGCTCGCCCTTGCCGTGGCGGCGGCCGCGCTCGCTGGCTGCCGCTTGCGGCCGCCGGCGCCGGCCGCCCCCGCGGCGCTCAACTCCAGATCGGACGTGGCGACCGAGTACGACTTGATCTATGCCATCACTCATGGGCACGTGAGCCTCCGTCCCACCCCCTTTCTGGCGGCAATGATCGCCGCCGCTGGGGCGCCCCCCGCCCAGGCCACGGCCCTCGATATCGGCAGCGGCAACGGGCGCAACTCCCTCTACCTGGCGCGGCACGGCTATCAGGTCACGGCGGTGGACATTTCAGGGGTGGGGCTCAGTCTCACCCAGCTGCAGGCGCAACAGGATCACCTGCCGGTGCGCACCGTGGACCAGGATATCAATTCCTTTGACTTCGGCAGCCAGCGCTGGGATCTGGTGGTTCTCGTCGACTTCCCCTTTCCCTACCAGGCCCTGCTGCCGAAGATCGCCGCCGGGCTGCGGCCGGGAGGGTTGGTCGTGGTGCAAGCCGTGTCGGCAAGGCAATCGGGGCTGGAATCTCCCGATCAAGTGCTGCACTACACCTTTATGCATCGGCGCGATCTGACCGCGGCCTTCGCCGGATTTACGGTGCTCCACGATCAAGTAGCCGAACAGCCGACGGTCTGGGGGGTGCGGGCGATGATGATCACGTTTGCGGCGCGCAAACCCCGGCAGAAAAGCCGTTAAATATGGCCCTCGCCAGACGTAACCTGTAACCCCATGGGGACGTTGTAACGGGGATGGAAAGTTCTCACCCGCCGCGGCTCGATCTGGGGCTGGACGCGGCCGCCAACTCCCCATCCGGCCGCCGGCGCCGGCACTCGGGTTGGATTTGGATCCTGGTTCTCGTGATCGCCGGGCTGCTGGGCTGGCACTTCCGGCCGGTGGCCACCACCTCCACAGCGGGAACGCCCGCCGCAGCTGGGCGCGGCGGACGCGGGGGCGGCGGCGCGCCTACGGTGGTCGTGACCGCCCTCGCCACCCGGGGCAGCATTCCGGTGTTTTTGCGCGGCATCGGCACCGTGGCGCCCGCCAACACGGTCACCGTCCACTCCCGCGTGAACGGCCAAATTACCGCCGTCCACTTCCAGGAGGGGCAGATGGTCCATCGCGGCGATCTCCTGCTGGAGGTCGATCCCCGGCCCTATCAGGCGGCGCTGGACCAGGCCCAGGGCCAACTCCAGCACGACACCGCTGTTTTGGATGATGACCAGCTCGATTACCAGCGCTACCTGGCGCTCTATCAGCAAAACATTCTCCCCAAGCAGCAGCTCGACTCCCAAGCCGCCTTGGTGAACGAGTACAAGGGCGCCATCGCCAGCGATCAAGCCGCCATCGAGACGGCCAAGCTCAACCTGTCCTATTGCCGCATCGCGGCGCCCATCGACGGGCGCATCGGGTTGCGCTTGGTGGACACCGGCAACATCATTCAGGCCAACGACACGAACGGCTTGGCGGTGATCACGCAAGTCCAGCCGATCGCTGTGTTGTTCAGCCTGCCGCAGGCGCAGCTCCCGCAGGTGCTCACCCAACTGCAGGCGGGCCAGCACCCTTCCGTGTCCGCCTATGACAGCACCAACACCAAGCTACTGGCCACCGGGCGGCTGCTGACCATCGATAACACCATCGATGCCTCAACCGGCACGTTCCGCGCCAAGGCGATGTTCGACAACCGCGACAACGCCCTGTTTCCCAATCAGTTCGTGAACGCCCGCATGCAGGTGGGCACGGACCAGAACCTGACCATCGTGCCGCCGGCGGCGGTGCAACAGGGTCCGAATGGGAGTTACGTCTTCGCCGTCTCGCCCCAGAACCGGGTCAGCATGCGCCCGGTCACGGTGCAATTGACCGAGGGCGAGCAAGCCGGCATCAGCAGCGGACTGGCGCCGGGCGAACCGGTCGTCGTGGATGGCGCCGATAAGCTGCAGGAGGGCAGCCGGGTCTCCATCCAGCCGGCGCCGGGCCAACCGGCACCGGGCATCGCCGGGGCCCCGTCCACCAATGCCAACGCCGGCGGGCGCCGCCCTGGCGGCCGCCCTGGGGGCCGGGGTGGACAGGGTGGACGTTCCGCCAACCGTTCCGCGGCTTCGACCGCGCACGGAGGCTAAGCCGCCGTGAACCCCTCCCGCCCTTTTATCCTCCGCCCTATCGCCACCAGCCTGCTCATGGTGGCGGTGCTGCTCGCCGGCTTCATCGCCTATAAGCAGCTCCCCGTCTCCGCCCTGCCCCAGGTGGATTACCCCACCATCGAGGTGCAGACGTTCTACCCCGGCGCCAGCCCCGAGGTCATGACCTCCTCGGTCACGGCGCCGCTCGAGCGCCAGCTGGGCGAGATCCCCGGCCTCAACCAGATGACCTCGACCAGCTCGTTTGGCAGCTCGCTGATCACCCTGCAATTCGACCTGAACCTCGATATCGACGTGGCCGAGCAGGAGGTGCAGGCCGCCATCAACGGCGCCGGCACCGTGCTCCCTCCCGATCTGCCCAACCCGCCCATCTATAGCAAGAGCAACCCCGCCGACGCGCCCATCCTCACCCTCGCGCTCACCAGCACGACGCTGCCGCTCTCCCAGGTCGAGGACCTGGCCGAGACCTCGCTGGCGCAGAAGATCTCCCAGGTCTCCGGCGTCGGCTTGGTCAGCATCGCGGGCGGCCAGCGGCCGGCGGTGCGGGTGCAGGTCAACCCCACCGCGCTCGCCTCCTACGGGCTGAGCATGGAGGACCTGCGCACCGCCCTCAGCCAGGCCAACGTCGATCAGGCCAAAGGATTTTTTGACGGTCCCCGGCGCTCCTTCACCATTGGGGACAACGATCAGCTCACCTCCAGCGCCGATTACGCCCCGCTCATCATCGCCTACCGCCGCGGCAATCCCGTGCGCCTCAAGGATGTCGCCCGCGTCGTCGACGGCGCCGAAAACGTCAACCAGGCGGCGTGGGCCAACGCCTCGCCCGCCGTCATCCTCAACATTCAGCGCCAGCCCGGCGCCAACATCATCGGCGTCGTGGACCGCATCCAGGCGCTGCTGCCCCGCCTGCAGGCCTCGCTCCCCACCTCCATCCGCGTCACCACCCTCACCGACCGCACCACCACCATCCGCGCCTCGGTCAAGGACGTGCAGTTCGAGCTCATGCTCACCGTCCTGCTGGTCGTGCTGGTCATTTTCATCTTCCTGCGCAGCGTCTCCGCCACCGTCATTCCCAGCATCGCCGTGCCCCTGTCGCTGGTGGGCACGTTCGCCTTCATGTACCTGCTGGGGTTCTCCCTCGACAACCTCTCTTTGATGGCGCTCACCATCTCCACCGGCTTCGTGGTGGACGACGCCATCGTCATGATCGAGAACATCACCCGCTTCATCGAAGAAGGCGACACCCCGATGGAGGCCGCGCTCAAGGGCTCGGGCCAGATCGGCTTCACCATCATCTCCATCACCTTCTCGCTGATCGCCGTGCTGATCCCGCTCTTGTTCATGGGCGACATCGTCGGCCGCCTGTTCCGCGAGTTCGCCCTGACGCTGACGGTGACCATTCTCATGTCGGCGTTCGTCTCCCTCACGCTGACGCCGATGATGTGCGCGCGCCTGTTGAAACACACCCCCGAGTCCCAGCAAGGCTGGCTGTTCCGCACCTCGGAGAAGGGCTTCCAGGCGCTGGTGCGCTTTTACGGCCGCACCCTGCAAGTCGTCCTGCGCCACCGCGCCGCGACCTTGATCGTCACCTTCGCCACGCTGCTGCTGACCATCTATTTGTACGTGATCGTGCCCAAGGGCTTCTTCCCGGTGCAGGACACGGGCGTGATCCTGGGCATCTCGGAGGCGCCGCCCGACATCTCCTTCGCGGCCATGGGCGAGCGCCAACAGGCGCTGGCGCAGGTCATCCAACAGGATCCGGCGGTGGCCAGCCTGGCTTCCTTCATCGGCATCGACGGCACCGACACGACCCTCAACGACGGCCGCATCCAGATCAACCTCCAGCCGGTCGAGGAGCGCCCGGGGGTCTCGGCCACCGACGTCATCCGCCGTCTGCAGCCCAAGCTGGCCGCCGTGCCGGGGATTGCCCTCTACATGCAGCCCGTGCAGGACCTGAGCGTCGAGGACCGCGTCAGCCGCACCGAATTCCAGTACAGCGTCGAGGACGCCAACGCCGCCGAACTGCAGCAGTGGATTCCCAAGCTGCTGGCCAAAATGCGCGCCATGCCGCAGCTGACCGACGTGGCCAGCGACGAGGAGAACGGCGGCCTGCAAGCCCAGGTCGCCATCAACCGCGACGCCGCCTCCCGCCTGGGCATTATTCCGGCGACGCTCGACAACACCCTCTACGACGCCTTCGGCCAGCGCCAAGTCTCGACCATCTTCACCCAGCAGAACCAGTACCACGTCATCCTGGAGGTCGATCCCAAGTACCAGCTCAACCCCGACTCGCTCAAGGAGATCTACGTGAACGCGGGCGCGGGCGGCGGCGGCGGCAACGCCGCCGTGGGCACCGCGGCGGCCGGCACGGTGAGCGGTACGGCGACCCTGAGCGGGGTGGCCACCGCCCAGGGCACGGAGGTGCCACTGACGGCATTCACCACCGTGAACAAGCTGTCAGCGCCGCTGACCATCAACCACCAGGGGCAGTTCCCGGTGGTCACGCTGTCATTCAACCTCGCGCCCGGCGCCTCCCTTGGCCAGGCGGTGAACGCCATCAACGCCGCCCAGCAGGAGATCGGGCTCCCGGCTTCGGTGCAGCCCAGCTTCCAGGGCACCGCCGCCGCCTTCATCAACTCCCTCTCCAATGAGTCCATGCTGATTCTGGCGGCGCTGGTGACCGTCTACATCGTGCTGGGCGTGCTCTACGAGAGCTACATCCACCCCATCACCATCCTCTCGACGCTGCCCTCGGCGGGCGTGGGCGCCATCCTGGCGCTCATGCTGTTCCACACCGAGTTCAGCATCATCGCCCTCATCGGCCTCATCCTGCTCATCGGCATCGTGCAGAAGAACGCCATCATGATGATCGACTTCGCGCTGGAGGCCGAGCGCAAGGAGGGCAAGCCGCCGCTGGAGGCGATCTACGAAGCCAGCCTGCTGCGCTTCCGCCCCATCCTGATGACCACGCTGGCCGCCATGATGGGCGGCATCCCGCTCGCCCTCGGCCACGGCACCGGTTCCGAGCTGCGCCGCCCGCTGGGTATCGCCATCGTCGGCGGCCTCATGGTCAGCCAGGTCCTGACCCTCTACACCACCCCCGTCGTCTACCTCGCCTTCGACTGGCTCAGCCGCCGCTTCCGCCGTCCCGCCACCGGCGATGACGGCCTGGAGGGCCTCATCCCCGTCAAGTAGCCGTGCACTAACAACTAGCAACTAACAACTAGCAACTAGCAACTAGCAACTTTTTTCTTCCCCATGGACTTCGGTGTCAGCAGCGTTTCCGCCCCCTTCATCCGCCGCCCGGTCGCGACCTCGCTGCTGACGGCGGCGCTGCTGCTGGCCGGCATCACCGCCTTCCGGCAGTTGCCGGTGGCGCCGCTGCCGCAGATCGATTACCCCACCATTTCGGTCATGGCCGGGCTGCCGGGCGCCAGCCCGGAGACCATGGCCTCGGCGGTGGCCACCCCACTCGAGCGCCAGTTCAGCCGCATCGCCGGCGTCACCGAGATGACCTCCAGCAGTTCGCTGGGCTCGACCAACATCACCCTTCAGTTCGACCTCAACCGCGACGTCAACGCCGCCGGACGCGAGGTCGAAGCCGCCATCAACGCCGCCCGCGGCCAACTGCCGGCCAACATGCCCGGTAACCCCCGCTACCGCAAGATCAACCCCGCCGACGCGCCCATCATGAACATGGCCATGAGCTCGACCACCGTCGATATGGCCAAGGTCTACGACGAGGCGGACTCGGTGGTGGCGCAGAAGCTGGCCGAGATTCAAGGCGTGGGCCAGGTCTTTGTCTACGGCAGCTCCCAGCCGGCGGTGCGGGTCGAGGCCGATCCGCGCGCGTTGAACAGCTACGGCATCAACCTCGAGCAGGTCCGCCAAGTCCTCAACAATGCCAACGCCAACCGCCCCAAGGGCATGCTCGGCGATGGCCCGCAGAGCATCGCCATCAACGCCAGCGACCAGCTCTTCACCGCCGCCGAGTACCAGCCCCTGATCGTGGCCTGGCGCAACGGCGCCGCCGTGCGCTTGCGCGACATCGCCCACGTCTACGACGGCACCGCCGACTACCGCAACGCCGGCACCGCCAACGGCGAGCCCGCCATCACCATCGCCATCTTCCGCCAGCCCGGCGCCAACATCCTCGACACCGTGGCCCGCATCCGGGACGAATTACCCACGCTGCAGGCCACCATCCCCCAGGGCATGCACCTGCTGGTCACCCAGGACCGCTCCCCCACCATCCGCAGCTCCATCGACGACGTCGAGTTCACGCTGCTCATCTCCATCCTGCTGGTGGTGCTGGTGGTGTTCGCCTTCCTGCGCGATGCGCGCGCCACCGCCATCCCCAGCGTGGCCGTGCCGCTGTCGCTGGTGGGCACCTTCAGCGTGATGTACCTGCTGGGCTACAGCATCGACAACCTCTCGCTCATGGCCATGACCGTGGCCACCGGCTTCGTGGTCGACGACGCCATCGTCATGATCGAGAACATCGCCCGCCACATCGAGGCGGGCATGGCGCCGTTCGCCGCCTCCCTGCTGGGCGCCAAGGAGATGGGCTTCACGGTGCTGTCGATGAGCACCTCGCTGGTGGCGGTGTTCACCCCCATTCTGCTCATGGGCGGCATCCTGGGCCGCCTCTTCCGCGAGTTCGCGGTCACGCTCAGCATCGCCATCGGCTTCTCCCTGCTCGTCTCGCTCACCACCACCCCCATGCTCTGCGCCCGCTTTCTCCGCCATGAGCGCGGCCAGCACGGCTGGATCTACCGTCTCTTCGAGCGCGGTTTCGAGGGCATGAAGCGCGAGTACGGCGACGGCTTGAACTGGGTGCTGCGCCACCAGCTGCTGACGCTGGCCATGCTGCTGGCCACCGTGGGGCTGAGCGGCTACCTGTATGTGGTCATCCCCAAAGGCTTCTTCCCGCAACAGGACACCGGCGAGCTCAACGGCAATATCGTCGGCGACCAGGCGCTCTCCTTCGCCGCCATGCGGGACAAGCTGGATCAATTCAACGCCATCGTGCTCAAGGATCCAGCCGTGGACACGCTGGCTTCGTTCACCGGCGGCAACCGCACCAATACCGCGCGCCTGTTCATCCAGCTCAAGCCACTCAACGTGCGCAAGGTCAGCGCCGACCAGGTCATCGCCCGCATCCGGCGCGCCACCTCCCGCGTGCCCGGCGCCCAGCTATTTTTGCAATCCAACCAGGACGTGCGCATCGGCGGGCGCATGAGCAACGCCCAGTTCCAGTACACCCTGCAAACCGAAAACCTCGACGAGCTCACCCACTGGGCGCCGCTGCTGCTCGACCGCCTGCAGCACATCCCCGAACTGCGCGATGTGAACAGCGACCAGCAAACCCACGGGCTGCAGACCTCGCTGGTCATCGACCGCGATACCGCCAGCCGCCTGGGCGTGTCCATGCAAGCCATCGACGCCACCCTCAACGACGCCTTCGGCCAGCGCCAGGTCTCGAACATCTACGAGGGCATCAATCAGTACCACGTCATCTTAACCGTGCCGCCTGAATACCAGGGCGACCCCGCCGCGCTCAGTGCCATCTACGTGGCCGCCAGCAGCGGCCATATCGTCCCGCTGAGCGAGCTGGCGCACTACGAAACCGGCCAGCTCTCGCTCTCGGTGAACCACCAGGGCCAGGAGCCCGCCACCACGCTCTCGTTCAACCTGGCGCCAGGCACCGCGCTGGGCAACGCCGTCACCGATATTGATACCGCCGAACGCGACATCGGCATGCCCAGCGACGTGCATGGCACCTTCTCCGGCACCGCCGCCGCCTTTCAGGACTCCTTATCGAGCGAGCCGCTGCTGATCGCCTTCGCCCTTGCCGCCGTCTACATCGTGCTGGGCATGCTCTATGAGAGCTACATCCACCCCATCACCATCCTCTCGACGATCCCCTCGGCGGGCGTGGGCGCGCTGCTGGCGCTGATCTACTTCCACAGCGATCTGAACTTCATGGCGCTGATCGGCATCATCCTGCTGATCGGCATCGTGAAAAAGAACGCCATCATGATGATCGACTTCGCCCTGCAGTGCGAACGCGGCCCGGAGAAGATGGCGCCGCTCGAGGCCATCCACGCCGCCGCGCTCATGCGCTTCCGCCCCATCATGATGACCACCCTGGCCGCCATGCTGGGCGCGCTGCCGCTCGCCATCGGCGGCGGCGTGGGCTCGGAGCTGCGCCGCCCGCTGGGCATCACCATCGTCGGCGGCCTGCTGCTCAGCCAGGCCTTGACGCTGTTCACCACCCCGGTCGTCTACCTCTACATGGACCGCCTGCAAACCGCGGTGAAGCGCCTGCTCGGCCGCGCCCCCGCCCGCCAACCCCTGCCCGCCGCCGGAGATTAAAATGCCCATGGGACGATCCATAGCTTCCGTGCTTTACCTCGTGCTGATGGCCGCCGTCATCGTCGGGGTGGATGCCGTTTTCTTCCGGCACCAGTTTTGGGAACGCCTGGCGGTCAACGCCGGTATCGTTCTGATCTTCGTAGCGTTCTACATAAGGTTCCTGAAGCGCCCCTGAACGTGGGTGCCTCAGCCCAGCTTTTACGGTAGCGGCACGGTTACACGCTTGAGGCGCATCCCGCCCGGGACCATAGTTTGCATGCTGCCCCAAGGAGTGCCCATGCGCATCCCGCCCCGCTACCTTCTTGCTGGAACCGCCCTGCTGGCCGCGCTGCTCACCGTGGCCGTGGCCTCGCCACCGGGCGTGACCAACCCGATTCCCGGAGATCCCGTCTCCATCGCGGCGGGCAAGGTCTCCGGAACGCTGCTCGCCTCCGGCGTCCACGCCTACTTTGGCGTTCCCTTTGCCGCGCCCCCGATTCGCGACAACCGCTGGCGCGCGCCGCAGCCGGTACAACCCTGGACCGGCGTCTACACCGCTGACCGCATGCCGCCGGAGTGCGTGCAGCCGCTGCGCTCGCCCACCATCAATCATTATTTTGGCGACGAGTTGGCGGGTGAGGATTGCCTCTATCTCAATCTGTGGGCGCCGCCCGCCGCCAGACGCGGGCAGAAGCTTCCCGTCGTGGTGTGGATCTACGGCGGCGCCTTCAACATTGGCTCCGCCTCCAGCCCCATCTACGGCGGCGAGGAGTTGGCCCAGAAAGGCGTGATCTACGTTGCCCCCAATTACCGTTTGGGCATCTTCGGTTTCCTGGCCGGCCCCGAGTTGACACAAGAGAGCGGGCATCACGCCAGCGGCAATTGGGGCTTCCTGGACCAGGTGGCGGCGCTGCAATGGGTGCGGCGCAATATCGCCGCCTTCGGTGGCGATCCCGCCAACGTCACGCTGATCGGCCAGTCCGCCGGCTCCATGTCGCTCTCCGACCTGCAGGCCAGCCCGCTCGCCAAGGGACTGTTCACGCGGCTCATCGGGCTCTCCGGCACGGTGTGGGGCGGCTTGGGCGCGGGCGTGCCCCTGGCGCAAGCGGAGCAGCAGGGCGTCAAGCTGCAGAAGGCGCTCGACGCCGCCAATATCTCCGCCCTGCGCGGGTTCTCCTCCGACAAAGTGGAGGCGGCAGCGCAGGCTGCCAGCGTCCGCGCCGGGCCGGATATCGACGGCTACTTCCTGCCCGACACCGTGCCCCATATCTTCGCCGCCCACCAGCAAACCGACGCCGCCCTCATCACCGGCTCGACCGCCAACGACATCGGCACCGCAATCCCCATTCGCCAGGCGACCAGCGTCGCCGCCTATGAGGCTGCGGCCCGGCAGGAGTTTGGCGCGAGCGCGGATGAGTTCCTCCAGCTCTTCCCCGTACACAACGATCAGGACGTGCTCCGCGAGGCCGAACTGGTGGGCCGCGACAGCGGCATGGGAACGGACGCCCGGGCGTGGGTGCAAGCACAGGCGACGACCGGCAAGCAGCCCGCCTATCTCTACATCCTCAGCCGGGTGCAGCCGTTCGCCCCAGGCGTGGCCTACAGTGACTTCAATCCGGCCACCGCGGGCGCCTATCACATGGGTGATGTGCCCTACTGGCTGGGCACGTATAACGCCTTCAATCTCTTCCGCGTCACCCGGAACTGGACGGCTTTGGACAGGAAGCTGTCAGACGACATGCAGAACGTCATCGTGTCCTTCGCCAAAACCGGGAACCCCAGCACGGCGCAGGTCACCTTCCCCCGCTACACGCCCCAGAATGAAGTCCGGCTGGACTTCGGCAACTCCATCACCGTCGAGCATCTCAATCCAGCACAGATGGATTTCCTCGCCGCCCACCCGCCGGCCCTCGGGGCGCGCGGCGGCCGGGGTGGCCGTGGCCGGAGTGGCGCCGCCCGCGGCGGCCCGTCACCACAGATGTACTAGGCCCGCGCCTGCAGGACCGGCGCTCCCGTAGGGCACAATGAAGGGGCATGGGCGCAGCAACCGAGAAAGCGGGACGCGCGAGCGGGCCCAGTGGTGGCCAACGCGCCGCGGGGCTGGTGGGCGCGGGCATCCTGCTCAGCCGCCTGGCGGGCCTGGTGCGCGAGAGCGTGTTCGCGCACTACTTCGGCAACTCCGACGCCGCCGACGCCTTCAAGGCCGCGTTCCGCATCCCCAACCTGCTGCAGAACCTGTTTGGCGAGGGGGTGCTGTCGGCCTCCTTCATCCCCGTCTACGCCTCGCTCCTGGCCCAGGGAGATGAGGAGGAGGCCCGGCGCACGGCGGGCGCGGTGCTGGCGCTGCTGGCGCTGGCAACGGCGGTGCTGGTGCTGGCCGGGGTCGTGCTGGCGCCCTACTTTATCGACGCCATCGCGCCCGGCTTCCACGGCGCCAAACGGGAGCTGACCATACGCTTGGTCCAGATCCTGTTCCCCGGCGCCGGATTGCTGGTGATGTCGGCGTGGTGCCTCGGCATCCTCAACAGCCACCGCCGGTTTTTCATCTCCTACGCCGCCCCCCTCGCCTGGAACGGGGCCATGATCGTCACCCTGCTGGGCTTCGGCCGGCATTACGGCCTCTACCCGCTGGCGGAGATTTTGGCCGTGGGCTCGGTGATCGGCAGCGGCTTGCAGATCGCGGTGCAGTGGCCGGCGGTACGGAAACTCGTCCGCGGCATGCGCCTGTCACTCGACCATCGCCGGCATCACGTGCGCGAGGCGCTGCGCAACTTCGTGCCGGTGTTCTTCAGCCGCGGCGTGGTCCAGATCTCGGCCTACGTGGACGGCCTGCTGGCCAGCCTGCTGCCCACCGGGGCCGTCGCCGCGCTCGCCTACGCGCAGATGCTCTACCTGCTGCCGATTGCGCTGTTCGGCATGTCGGTGTCGGCGGCGGAGTTGCCCGCCATGTCGGGCGAGGCGGCGCAGCCGCTGGCGCGTGAAGCCGCGCCCGAAGAGGTGGCCGCCGCCCTGCGCCGCCGCTTGAACGCGGGCCTGCGCCAGATCACGTTTTTCGTGCTGCCCTCGGTGGTGGCGCTGCTGGTGCTGGGCGACGTCATCGTCGCCGCCATTTACCAGACCGGCGCCTTCCGGCATCGGGATGTCCTCTACGTTTGGGGCACGCTCGCCGGGGCGACGGTGGGCCTGCTGGCCTCGGCTCTGGGACGGCTCTACTCGTCCACCTACTACGCCCTGCGCGACACCCGCAACCCGCTCAAGTACGCCAGCGTGCGCGTGGCGCTGACCACCGTGCTGGGCATCATCGCGGCGTTTCCGCTGCCGCGCTGGCTGGGGCTCGACCCGCGCTGGGGCGTGGCCGGCCTCACCGCCGCCGCCGGCATCGCCGCCTGGGTCGAGTACACCCTCTTGCGCCGCGGCCTGCGCACGCGCGTGGGCATCACCCGCGTGCCGGCCAAGTTCCTGCTCGAGGTCGCCGTCGCCGCCCTGGCCGCCGCCGCCGCCGCCCGCGGCCTCATGTATGTCATCGGTCCGCACCGCCCCAAAATCGAGGCCATCCCGGTGATCGCCGTCTATGGCGCCGTCTACTTCGCCCTGGCCACGGTGATGCAGCTGCCCGAACTCGCCGCCCTGCGCCGTTTGCTGGGGCTCACTGCACGGTGAGATTGAGATGGATTGGAACGATTTGCGTTCCCGCACTGGCGGTCACGATAAAGTTATATGTTCCTGGAACGAGTTGATTGTCAACGCCGGTGCCGAGCAATGGGATCTGCTGCGGCGAATCGGAACCAGAATCGGTCACAATGACGGAAGCTGATTCGGCGGAACCGGTCGTGGGGCGAAACCCGAGATTCAGCAAACAGGCCACGTTGACGGCCAAGCTCCCTGAACAGTTGCTGGACAGGGAGAAATCCCCGGCGTTCGGGCCGGCAAGCGCCACGCCAGCGATGGTCAGGGCGGATGTGCCTCTATTTGATAGCTGCACCAGTTGGGTGGCGGCCGCGCTGCCGGTCTGCACGCGGCCGAAATTTACATTTGCCACTGAGAACTGAACCTTCGGAGCCCCAGATGAGGGCGTTGCCACCGGGGGCGGCGTTTCCACCGGGGGAAGGGAGCTTCCCCCACTCCCAATCACGCCGCCGGCGCCGCCACACGCCGCCAGGATCAAGACCCCCATCAGCAGGGCCGGAACGCGCACACTCCGCACCCAAACCAGGACACACCATCCCGCAAGCACCCATAAGATCCAGGTCACCGGCCATGGCCGGAAGGGAAACCGCGACGAAGCTGGCGGCGGTACCTCGGTGATGGTGACGGTTGCTGAGCCCTCGGCCGCCGGGTTCACGCTTACGCTGGCCGGGGAAATGCTGCAGTTCGTGAACACGGGCAAATCCGAACACGCCAGTGCAACAATGCCGGTGAAGCCGTTTTCCGACCTCAGCGACAGGCTGAAAACCGCCGGCTCTCCGACTCCTAATTGGACCGCATTATTGAGACTCTCCGGTGTAAAGCCCGAAATGGAGCCCCAAAGATTTAAAACCTGGCTGCCCAATTGGCCGGTGCCGAGTGAGCCCGCAAAGCTGAATGAAAAGTTGGGATTTGAGGCGGACTCATAGGCCACGGCTATGGTGCAACTTGCAGCCGGCGCTAATGTTCCGCCACAATCATCGCTTTCCGTGAACCCGTCACCGTCGAGATAGAAATGGAGGATGGCTGCCATGCCGCCTTGATTGGAGAGCGTAACCGATTGCTTGCTGGAACTCCCCGCAGGAATGGCGCCGAAGTCGATCGAGCTCGGGGAAAACACCAAGTTGGGCGGCGTTGGAGCGGAGAACGGGGGCGATGTGCTGGCGAGGTAGTCGGCGCTGCCAGCAAATTGCACTGATAGCGTGGTGGCGGCGCCCGGCAAGGGCTGCTGCAATCCGAAGTCGCCGTCAAATTCAGCATTCTGGGTGACGGGATCCAGTACGGGGTTTGAAAAATATACAGTTCCAAGTGGGGTGGTTCCGCTGTACACCTGCGCCGAGAGGTTCAGATTCTTCGCCCGATAAGAACCGATGGCTTCGAGTTTGATGGCCAACTCAGGGACAGCGAGGGTGGCATAGGCCAGCACATTGGTAAAGCTCAAGATCTGCACGGAGGTCGGCGCCTTGTTCACCGCGAGTGTAAACGGCGCACTGGCAGCGTTGACATTGCTATCGCCCGCGTAACTGGCGGTGAACGAATAAGAACCCGCCGCCGTGCCGGGTTGAACCAGAAAATACGCATTGCCGGTGTGATCGAGCGGTTCCTGCGCATCGGTGAAGGGCAGTGAACTTCCGTTCGCGGCCGACATGGATACATTCCCGGTGGCCAAGGCGGCAGCCGGGCCGGACACGGTCACTTCGGCAGCCACCGTTTCGCCGAAAATGGCTTGGGTGACCGGCGTTGTCTTGCCTTCGGCGTCGACGGCAAGGATCTGAACGCTGACGGTAGCATCAGCCTTAGATGCCGTCACCATAACTGGCGCCGAGGTGCTGGTGCCGTAGTTAAGATCGCCGGAGTAACGAGCGGCGACATTGTGCGTACCGGCTGGCAGCCCCGCGGTTGAGGCGTTGACCGCGCCATTGGCGCCGAGTGGGAAGACCTCGATCGGCGCTTCGCCTCCGTCCGGCTCCTGCGCCAGCAGGACGACGTTGCCGGTGGGTGTGGGCCCGCCGTTGGCCGCCGTGACTTGGATCGCCACCGGCACCCTCTGCCCATAGGTCAGGTTCTGCGGCAGCGTGAGCTGCAGGGTAGTCGTGCTGGCAGCGAACTTGACCGCGCCCCACTGCTGCAGCAGATTGGCGATGTCGGGCGAGCCCCAGCCGGTGGCCAGGTCAAAACCTGGCGCGGCGCTGTAGCCCAGCGTGCCGGAGGGGCCGCAATCGGGCGTTCCCGCCGCGCAGGGCACGGCGTTGCTGCCCGTGGTCACGTCGTGGAACACGCCCGCTGCAGCCGCCAGCTTATAGAGCACGGGGTTGGCCAGCCCCACCGGTCCACCCTGCTGTTGGTCCACCAGCGCCATGATGCCGGCCCAACTGGGCGAGGCCGCCGAGGTACCCGCGTCCACCCCAAAGCCGAACCCTCCGTTCACCTCATTGCAGGAGTGGTTCATGCACACCACATAGCCGTCGTGGCCGGCGGCGGTGAGCGCGACATCGGGCAGGTCGCGGGCGCTATCGGCGGGCACCCCCGCGCCCGCCTGCCACGGCGGCTTGGAATAGACTACGCTCTTGCCGCCGCTGCCCGCCCACAGCGAGATATTGCCGCTGGCGGCCGAGCTCTCGTTCCAAACCTCCTCCGGGATGTAGCCCAGCGCGGTCACGAAGTTCGTCCCATTAGTCGCAGACCAGTAAGTCCCCGGCACGGAGCTTTCATTGAACTCGGTGCCGCCCACAGCGGTGTCGTAGGGGGTCGATGCCACGCCGCTCACCGCCAGTCCCTGGCTGGCGGCTTTCCCCGAGCTTTGGTCATCGCAGCCGGAGGCGCCGTCGTCGCCGCTCGATACCAGCGCCGTAATACCCTCGGCCGCTGCCTGCTCCCACAGGTTCAACCAAAAGGTGTTCTCCGCCGCGCCCTCGAGCGCTTCGCACTCCCCAAAGCTGGTGCTCATCACCGGCGCTAAATCGTGATCCACGATGTACTGCGCGGCTAAAACGACGCCGTCGGTGGTGTCGGTGCTGGCCGCCACCACCAAATCGACGTTGGCGCTGGGCGCCAGCGCGTTCGCCCACTCGGCGTCGAGGGTGGCTTCATGATAATCGCCAACCTGATTCCCGCTAGCGAGGCCGGGATCGACACCGACCGATATGGTTTGAAATTGCCCTTCGGTCCCGGTACTGAACAAGTTGCGGAATTCGTCCACATCGATGGTACTGACATCCGAGCGCGCCACCAGCGCGATGGTTTGACCGCTGCCGGTGGACGGATTAACCCCCAGGTCGTAGATCTTTCCCAAATCGCCCGGCACCAGCACATGCTGCACCGCGCCGTTCTGGTCGGTGTAATTGAGGCTCGGCTGTGCCTCGCCAGCCGGCCCGGCAACGAAATGTCCCTGGCCGATGATGTGGCTGTTGGGGTGTGACTGGAAATCGTTGAGCGAGACCACGCCCGCCACCACCGGCGCCAGCGCGGCCGGGATGGAAGGATCGCTGGCGTTGGCCAAATGCGAAACCCCATTCACCTGATAGCGGTGCATCTCGGTGTGAAAGGCC
>JANWJU010000044.1 GCA_025451775.1 Terriglobales bacterium | reverse complement strand
TCCACCGTGCGGGTGTAGGGGAACAGCGTCGCCTCCTGGTTCATCTGCGCGGTGATGGGATGGGGATCGTAGGTGGCGGCGATGGGCATCAGCTCGCTGGCGCCGAACAGGCGCCCGATGCCGCTGGTATCGACCACGACATCGGGCGTGAGCTTCACGTTAAGCGAGGTCTGCAGGTAGTCGACCAAGGGCCCGGCGGTCACCGGCGTCAGCATGAAGAGCACGCGGCCGCCCTGGTTGATGTAATCCTGGATGGCCTGCACCTCGGGCGCAACCAGGGCATGCGTGGGACCGGCGACGATCAGGACGGCGCAATCGGCGGGGATTTTGGGCGACTGCGCCAGCACCAGCTTCTCGACGGTAAAGTTTTCGCTCTCGAGCGCGGTTTTGAGGTCGCTGTAACCGTTGCGGCCGGTGTCGCTGGGATCGAGTTCGCCCTCGCCCTGGGTGAAGTAGATGACCTTGCGCCCGCCCTTGAGCACGCGCACGATGGCGTTGGTGAGGTCCTGCTCGGCGAGAGTGGCGACGGTCTGCTGCTGGCTGCCGCTTTGCACCACGGTGGTGCCGTAGCTTTGAATCTTGTACTGGCGCGCTTGATCGGGATGCCGGTCGGGATCGATGAACTGCACGTCCACCAGGCGGGAGACGCGCTGGTAACGGCTAAGGAACGTGCGCGCGCTGGCGAAGTTGGCGGAGCGGTCGAAGTAGAGCAGGTGCAGCGGCTGCTGCAACCCCTTCAGCACCTTGACCGACTCGTTGCTGAGGCTGTTCTGTTGGCCCTTGGTCAGATCCCAACTGCGGTCGTGGCGGGAGGCAAGCACGTTGACGCCCACCAGGATGGCGAGCACGACGATCAGATAGACCAGCAGCGATCCGCGCCGGACCAGCCAATTGGGGCGTTGAGGACGGTTATCAGCCTTGTCTGCCATCTTGTCTGCCATGGTATTACTCGGCCCGCGCGTTATTCAGCCAGTTCCATGCGCCGCGCGGTGAGGAACAAGCCGGCGACGATGAGGCTGAGGTAAAAGATCACATCCTTCAAATCCAGAATCCCCTGGGTGAAGTTCTGCAGGTGCGAGGTCACCGAAAGATAACCGATGACGTGGGCGGCGGTGCCGCTGCTATAGGCCACCGGCCAATCGGCGATCCACAACACCAGAAACAGGACGAAGGTAATCACGCCGGCCACGACCTGGCTTTTGGTGAAGCTGGAGATCAGCAATCCAATCGCCAAAAACGCCCCGCCCAGCAAGAGCAGACCGAGCAGGGAAATCGCGGCGGCGCGCAGGTCGGGGGCGCCGTAATGGGCGACCACGCCGACGTAGAAGCCGGTGATGATGAGCAGGACGATCAACAAACCCAAAGCCGCGAAAAACTTGCCCAGAATCACATCCATGCGCCGGATGGGCGCGGTCTTGAGCAGCTCCATGGTGCCGCTATTGGCCTCCTCGGCGTACTGCCGCATGGTCACCATGGGCAGCAGGAACAACAGCGTGATGCCGATATCGAACATCAACGGCTGCAGCACCTGCACGTCGACGTTGAGGTTGCCGCCGCCGAAACCGCCGTTGAGGCTCTGCATCACGAACACGGCCAGCATGTTGTAGAAGAAGAAGGCGCTGACGAAGGCAAACAGCGCCACCACCACGTAGGCGGCGGGGGTGATGAGGTAGGTCTTCCACTCCTTGCGCATGACGGCGAACATGCCGCTCATAGCTGGACTCCTTTCTCGGCGTCCGCCGCAGGCGGTGGCGCTTCGACCTGACCCTCGGGCTGGTTCGCGGTGAGGGAGAGGAAAATCTCCTCCAGGCTGAGATCGATGGGGCGGAGTTCCAGCAATCCCCAGCCGCTGCCGACGATACGGCGGGCCACCTCCTCCCGCACGCCGGCATTGGCCACCTCCAACTGCCAGGTGCCGACCTCCTGGCGGAGGTGGGAGAACTCCGCTTTGAGCACGCCCTCGATGGCGCCGAGCAGCGCCGTGATCGCAGGTTGCGGGCCCCGCACCTGCAGCTCGATGGTGTCGGTGCTCTTCAGCCGGTGGGTGAGGTTCTCGGGCGAATCGACCGCGACCAGGGCGCCGCGGTTGATAATGACCACGCGCTCGCAGGTAGCGGCCGCCTCCGACAGGATATGGGTGCTGATAATGACGGTGTGCTGGCCGGCGAGCTCGCGGATGAGCTGGCGGGTCTCGAGGATCTGGCGCGGGTCGAGCCCGGCGGTGGGCTCGTCCAGCACCAGCAGCTGCGGCTCATGCAAGATGGCCTGCGCGATTCCCACCCGCTGCCGGAAGCCTTTGGACAAATGCCCGATCACGCGGTGGCGGACGTCGTTCAGCGCGGTGCGCTGGCAGGCGCGCGCCACCGCGTCCTGGCGCTGGCGGGAGGGTACGCGGCGCAAACGGGCGCAGAAGTTTAAATATTCATTTACCGTCAACTCGGGATACACGGGCGGCACTTCGGGAAGATAGCCGATGCGGCGCTTAGCCTCCAGGGCGTTGGTGCGCACCACCAGCCCGTCCACCTTGACCTCGCCCCGGGTGGGGGGAAGATAGCCGGTGATGAGCCGCATGGTGGTGGTCTTGCCCGCCCCGTTGGGCCCGAGAAAGCCCACGATCTCCCCCGCCGCCGCGGTGAAACTCAAATCCCGCACGGCATGGAACGGGCCATAGTCCTTGCTGACGTTACAAACTTCCAGCACTCAGATCCTCCCGGTGGCACCCAAGCTGGCGATCGAGCCAGCACCCCGACCAGTATAGACGAACACCCCCGCCGATCGGTTTCACGAAGATCACGCCGGGATAGGTGGGCCTTAATGGGCGCGGGCCCCGGCGCGGCTTGCTCACCTCGGGGCGGGGGCCCCGCCGCCCCTCCCCGCGGCTGCGCGCACCCGTTCCCGGAAATAGTCCAACGTCCGCCGCAGCCCCTCCTCCAGCGGCACGCGCGGCTCCCAACCCAGCAGTTGCCGGGCGCGCGTGATGTCGGGGCAGCGGCGCTTGGGGTCGTCCGCCGGCAGCGGCTGGAAGGCGATGCGCTCCGGCTGGCCAGCCAGCCCCCCGACAATGCGCGCGAACTCGATGATCGGCGTCTCGCGCGGATTGCCGATGTTGACGGGATAGGGATCGTCGCAGTCCAGTAACCGGCGCAGGCCGTCAATCTCGTCGTCCACATAGCAGAAGCTGCGCGTCTGTGAGCCATCGCCGAACACGGTCAGCGGCTCGCCCCGCAGCGCCTGCGCCACCAGCGCCGGCACCACCCGCCCGTCATCCAGGCGCATGCGCGGCCCATAGGTATTGAAAATGCGGGCAATGCGCGTGGCCACGCCGTGGCGGCGGTGAAAGGCCATGGTCAGCGCCTCGGCGAAGCGCTTGCTCTCGTCGTAGCAGGAGCGCGGCCCCACCGGGTTGACGTTGCCCCAGTAGGCTTCGCTTTGGGGATGCACCAGGGGGTCGCCATACGCCTCCGACGTGCAGGTGATGAGAAAGCGGGCCTGCTTGTCCCGCGCCAGCTCCAGGCAATTCCAGGTGCCCTGGCTGCCCACGCGCAGGATCTCGAGACTAAGGCGCTTGAAATCCACCGGGCTGGCCGGGGAGGCGAAGTTGGCCACCGCATCGAGGCCGCCGGCGATGGTGAAGGGTTCGCAGACGTCCCGCTCCTCGAACGCAAACCGCGGCTCCCGCCGCAGCCCCTCGAGGTTCTCCTCGCTCCCCGTCGCTAAATTGTCGAGGCACACCACCGTATGCCCCTCGGCGATGAGCCGGTCGCAGTAATGCGATCCCAAAAACCCGGCTCCGCCGGCCACCACGATGCGCATGGCGCTTACTATACCCCGGCCTCCGCGCGTTGAGATGCACCGCCCGCGGTGCACGAGCGGGGCGTAGGGGCCCCCGCGACGCGCCGCGGGCTGAGCGGGCGGCGAAGCCGGGTGCCCGCGTTGAAATAAATGCCCGGGCGGCGGACTCTCCCCGCGCTGCTCCAGCGGGGAGAGGAAGCCGGGTGCCCGCGTTATAAAATGGAGCCTTATGCCCACCGGCGAGATCACCATTAAGGGCGCGCGGCAGCACAACCTCAAGAACGTCAGCGCCGTGATCCCGCGCCACGCCTTTACCGTGATCACCGGCCTCAGCGGTTCGGGCAAGAGCAGCCTGGCCTTCGACACCCTCTACGCCGAGGGGCAGCGGCGCTACGTGGAAACCCTGTCGGCCTACGCCCGCCAATTCCTCGACCAGATGGAGCGCCCCGACGTGGACTCGATCGAGGGGTTGAGCCCGGCCATCTCCATCGAGCAAAAGACCACCAGCCGCAGCCCGCGCTCGACCGTGGGCACGATCACCGAGATCTACGATTACCTGCGGCTGCTGTGGTCCTCGATTGGGGAACCGCACTGCCCGCGCTGCGGCCGGGCGATCAGCAAGCAGAGCGCCGAACAAATCGTGCAGACGGTGCTGGGTTGGGGCGAAGGCGCGGCGCCGCCGGCCGGCGCTTCCCCAGCCGTGCCGGCCGCACCGCCGCGCATCATGGTCATGGCGCCGATCGCGCGCGGCCGCAAGGGGGAGTTCAAGGCCGAGTTGGAGGCGCTGCCCCGGCAAGGGTACCCGCGGGTGCGCATCGACGGCGTGCTACGGCATTTGGAGGAATCTCCCTTCAGCGCGGAACGGCTCGACAAGCGCAAGGCGCACACCATCGAGGCGGTGGTGGACCGGCTCCTGCTCCGTCCCGGCATCGCCGCCCGGCTGCTGAACTCGATCACGGCGGCGCTGGCGCTGGGCAAGGGTTTGGTGGTGGTGGCGCGGCTGGCGGCGGAGGGCGGCAAGATCGGCGCCGGTAACGGCGCGGGCAACGAGGAGCGCCTGTTCTCCGAGTCCCTCGCCTGCCCCGACTGCGGCATCGGGTTGGCGCAGTTGGAGCCGCGCTCGTTCTCCTTCAACAGCCGCTACGGGGCGTGTGAAACCTGCGAGGGGCTGGGGTACCGGTACGAGTTCGATCCCGCCAAATTCATCACCCACCCCGGCAAGCCATTGTTGGAGGGCGGCCTGGGGCCGGGCGCCAGTTCGACCGGATTCCGGCAGCGGGTGGAAGCCTTCGCCAAGAGCCGCAAGATCCCGCTGGCCCGCCCCTTCGCCGAGCTGAGCGCGCGCCAGCAACAGGAGCTGCTGCACGGCAGCGGCGATTTTGGCGGCGTCCGCGCGCACCTCGAGGCGATGCTGGAGGAGGCCAGCTTCGACCTCGCCCGCGATTGGCTGCT
>JANWJU010000043.1 GCA_025451775.1 Terriglobales bacterium | reverse complement strand
GGGTTACGAACTGGCGCTGCGGAAGGTCAAGTGGATGATGCGGTCGCCGCGCAGCCGGACCCAGAGGAAGGGACCCAGGGCAGCGAGCCGGATCTGGCGCGCCTGGACCAGCTTGGCGTACTGGCGGGTGATGCCGGCGACTTCGGCGGCGTCGTCGATGTGGTCGAAGCTGATGTCCTGGACTTGCGCCTGGGCGGAGAGGGCGCGCATCTCGTCGAACACGCGGTTGAGGGCGGATTCAGTGATGATGCAGCTCTCGGTCTGGCACTCGAAGATCTGAGCCAGGGCGGAGAGGGCGTGGAAGTCGATGGATTGGGTGAAGCCGACGTAAAGGCGGCGGCGAGCGGCGGCGCTGGCGTGCACGCAGTGCAGCGGCAGCATGCGCAACGCCTCCAGCACGGGGAACGGAACCCAGTTGCGGCACTGCCGCCAGCCCTGGGATTGATCGAGCGGGAAGGTGGGGCGGGCCCACTGCAGGGCCACACCGGCGGCGACCTCCTCCTCGCTGGCGGCGTTGTCGCGCACCAGCAATTCGCCAATGCGGGCGGGGCGGGAGCCCTGGTGCTGGCCTTGCGCTTCGTGCTGCGCCTGGTGCTGCGCCTCGAGCGCGGCGCGCAACTGCGGCGCGGTGATGATGCCCCGCGACAGCAGCGTCAGCCCCAGCGGCACGCGGTGGGTATGGGGCAGCGGGGCCATGCGGATGCGGCGCAATTCAATGGCGGCGAGGGCGGCCACGGCTGCCTGCAGGCACTCGGGGCTGCAGCACCAGCCATCCTGCAGCTGGATGCGAGCCGGGAGCTTGCACCAGGCGCGCAGGCCATCCCGCTCGGCGCACTCCGGACCCAGGCACAGCCAGCGCCGGCGCAAGGAGCGGTAGCCGCGGCGGGCGCTGGCCACCAGCGATTCTTCCGTGAATGGGGGCAGCGCCGGCGGCAGCGTCAGCGCCCAATCGTGTTGTGAACTGCTCATGCTTGTCCTCCCACGGGCACGCCCGCTTCGGTTGCGACGCTGGCGTCCACGCCCATGGCAGCGATGCGTTCCCGGCGGCGCAGCAGGCGGCTGATGCGCAGACCGTAGTTGCCATCGACCACCACCACCTCGCCCCACGCGATGACCTTGCCGCCCACCAGCAATTCGACCGGATCGTCAATGTCCCGGTCCAACTCCAGCACCGACCCGGGGGCGAGATCGAGCACATCGTGCAACAACATCTGCCGTCCGCCGAAGCGCAGCGTCACGTCGAGTTCGATGTCGAGCAGAAGATCCCAGCGCGAGCCCTGGCGGGTGACGGCGGCGGGGTGGTCGTTGCCGGGAGCGCGGTCGAAGCGTGGTCCCTGGCGGAATTGATCGCGCAAGGCGCTTTCGATGCTGATGTCCAACTCCAGCGTCCGGCCATCGGGGTGGCGGAAGCGCAGCAGAAACTCGCTTTCCCCGTCCTCGATGGTGCGCCGCAACGGGCCCAGATGACGGAGCGCGATCTGTACCGGGCCCCAGCCGCCGGCTTCGAGTTCGGTCGTCGCCGCCTCAGCCATGTGGTGCAGCGCGTCGGCGAGCGCTTCCGACTCGAGCTCGGAGAGGGCGGCGGGCGGATTGTTGCCGCTGTCGGCGGAACCAGGGCGCAGGTGAGCCCAGGCGCGGGCGGCGGCACGGTGCAGGCGGAGCTGCATTTTGCCGCGCAGCGCCCCGCTCAGCTCCCAATGGGCGGCCATATCGGTGGGCGCCGCGGGGGCGGCGTCGCGGGATTCGGGATCGACACTCCATTGCGGATCGCCACTGAATTGGCGCACGACCGCCAGCGCGGCGCCTTCCCAGACCGTGTGCGGCGGCTGGCGCAGGGCTTGCGCGCCGACTCCGCTCACCGTGTCGGGGGCGCCGCCGCTGGCGGCGTTGGGGGTGGGCAATTCCGGGTTCATGCCATGTCTCCGTCAGGGCGCGTGAGCGCATGCGTGGTTTTGATCAGCGCGGCGCGATGGTGGGCGCGGCGGATGGCTTGAGCGGCGAACGCCGTCAGGCCGGCGATCTTCACCTCCGCCAGACGGTGCGCGGGGTGGGTGAAGGTCAGTACCTGGCCGATGCGCAGATCGATCAGGTCGCGGATCGCCAGCGGCGAGGGCGGCAAAACCAGTTCCAGATCGAAGCGGGCCCCGAGCAGCTGCTTGTGCACTCGCGGCCGCGTCTCGGCGGCATCCTGGCGGCGGTAGGAGACGCGCGCTTCCGAGAGCCGCCGCAGCAGTCCGGTCGACACCACCGCCGGAAACACCATGTTCATCATGCCGCGCTTCTCCCCCAGGTGAACCTCGAAGCTGAGCGTCATAATTTTTTCGCCCGGCGGCATGAGGCGGAAGATCTGCGCCGTGGGCTGGCGCTGCTCGAAGGCGAAGCTCAGATCCAGCACCGGCTGCCATACCTGCTGCAGTTCGCGCATGACAACGGTGACGATGCCCTCCAGGATCTGCTCCTCGATTTCGGTGACTTCGCGTCCGGGCTCGCCGGCGGCGCCGTTGCCGCCCAGCACCAGATCGATCATGGGATAGGCGAGTTCGAGATCGAGCTGCAGCGCCGAACTGGCGCCGATGGGCATGACGGTGAGCGAGGCCACGTAGCTGATCTCCGGCATGCGCTGCATGAACTCGCCAAAGCCCAACTGCTCAATCGAAACCAGCGACAACTCCAGCCGGGTGCGGAGGTAAGCGCCGAGCGAGTGCCCGAGGTTGCGCGCGAAGCGTTCCACCAGCCCGCTCACCGCGCGGGATTGCTCGCGGGTGATCTGGCCGGCTTTGCGGAAGTCGCAGGGTTCGAGCTGGCGCTGGCGGCGCGGCGGCGGGCCGGGCTGTTCGCCGCGTGCCGTGCGGAACAGGGAGTCGATTTCGTCCTGGTGAAGGAGGCGTTCCATGGTTACTCGATGAGCCGGGCGCGCAGCTTGGCGAGCAGGGCGGTATGGATCTGGGAGATGCGGGATTCGCCGATGCCGAGCACGGCGCCCACTTCTTTCATGGTCAATTCCTCAAAGTAATAAAGGCTCAGCAGTTGCTGATCGCGCTCCGGCAGTTCGGCGATGGCACGGCCCAGGCGCTCGCGGTCCTCGCTGCGCTGGCAGAGGACGAAGGGATCGGGGTCGGGGCTGGCGGCGGTATCGATGGCACTGGGGGCGTCGCTGTCGGCGGGGCCGGAGTCGGCCTCGAGCGCATGCAGGGCGGCGGTGAGGCGGTGGTAGGCTTCGAGCGCCAGGCCCAAGGCGGCGCAGACTTCCGGCGCGGTGGGCTCGCGCCCCAGGCGTTCGGACAAGCTCTGTTCGGTCTGCTTGAGTTCCCGGCCGCGGCGGCGCAAATCGCGCGGACTCCAATCCAAGGCCCGCAGGCTGTCGAGGATGGCGCCGCGGATGCGGAAGCGGGCGTAGGTGGCCAGTTGCGCATGGCGGTTGGGATCGTAGCGATGCAGGGCGTCGATGAGGCCCATCACGCCGGCCTGCACCAAGTCCTCCAGCAGCACCTGCTGCGGCAGACGCTCATGGATGCGGCGCGCGATGAAGCGCACCTCGGACAGGTGTTCGAGCAGCAAACGTTCGCGTTCGCCGGCGTCGAGGGCGGCGGCGTAGGCGACGGGCGCGGCGGGCGGGTTGGGTTCGGATTGCAGGGCGGCATCCATAGGAATTCCGGTTAACCGACCATGCCTTGGGAGTGGACCGCGATCTGGGAGGGGATTTCGGCGGGGGAGAGCACACTCAGCCGCGGCCAGCTCGCCTCCAGCATCCGGCGCAGGTAGAAGCGGGCCGGCGAGTTGCACAACAGGACTTGGGGCGCGCCCGCGGCGGGATCGAAGGCGAACCGCCGCAGTCCTTCCAGCACCCGTTTGCTCAGGCTGGCGGGCGCTGGCGCCAGACTGCCGGTCGCGGCGGCCGGAGCCTCGCCGCCTCCCAGGCCGCGGCTCAACTCCTCTTCCAGGTGGGGCGCCAGGGTAATGACGTGCAGGGTGCCGTCATGGTGCAGCAGCGGCCGCACCAGCGCCCGGCTCAGCGCCTGGCGCGCCGCTTCCACCAGCGCCACCGAGCTCTTTTTCACCGCCGCGGTCTCGATTAAGGCTTCCAAAATCGTGGCCAAATCCCGGATCGGCACATGCTCCCTTAGAAGTTGCTGAAGAATTCTCTGCAGCTCACCCAAGCTCAGCAATTTGGGGACCAACTCCTCGACCAACTTGGGTTGGCTGTCATTAAGTGAGTCGAGTAGGCGCTGGGTTTCCTGCCGGGTGAGCAGCTCGTGGGCGTTCAGGCGCACCAGCTCGGCGACATGGGTGGCGATGACGGCGGTCTGGTCGACCACGGCGAAGCCGTCGGCCAGGGCCTGTTCCTGTTGCTGGGGCGCGATCCAGCGCGCCGGCACGCCAAACGCCGGCTCCCGCGTCTCCGGACCCTCCAGCGCCGGCGCCTCCAGGCCGGAGTGAATCGCCAGCAGGTGGCTCTGATGGGTCTCGTAACGGCCGATCTCGACCCCGCGCAGATACAGCACATACTCCCGCGGCTTGAGTTGCAGGTTGTCGCTGATGTGGATGGAGGGCACGATGAAGCCCAACTGCAGCGCCAGTTGCTTGCGCAGCGCCCGCACCCGCGGCAGCAGCTTGCCGCCCTGGGCCTCGTCCACCAGCGGCACGAGGGCGTAGCCCACCTCCAGCGCCAGCGTCTCGACTTTGAGCAGGGGTTCCAGGGCTTCGGTGGTGGCGGTATTGGCTTCGCCCACGGTGGCCACGGGCGCGGCGCCGCGCTTGAGCGTCAACCCCAGGCGGTAGCCGCCAAAGGCGAGCAGCGCCGCCAGCGATAGAAACGCCAGCTTGGGCAGCCCCGGCATCAGCGCCAGCGCCACCAGCGCGGCGGAGGCGATCCACAGCGGCCGCGGCTGCGCCAGCAGCTGCTGCCCCAAGTCCGTGCCCAGGCTCGCCTCCGACGAGGCCCGCGTGATCACGATCGCGCCCGCCACCGAGACCAGCAGCGAGGGGATGAGGGTGACCAGGCCATCGCCCACGGTGAGGATGGTGTAGGTCTCGAGTGCGCTGCTGAGCGCCATGTGCTGCTGGAAGACGCCGATCAGGAAGCCGGCGATGATGTTGATGGCGGTGATGAGGATGGTGGCCATCGAGTCGCGCTGGTTGAAGCGCGCCGCCCCGTCCATGGCGCCGTAGAAGTCGGCCTCGCGGGTGATCTGCTGGCGCCGCTCCCGTGCCTGCTGTTCGGTAATCAAGCCGGCGTTGAGGTCGGCGTCAATGGCCATCTGCTTGCCCGGCAGCGCATCCAGGGTGAAGCGGGCGGTGACCTCGGCGGTACGCACGGCGCCATGGCTGACCACCAGGAACTGGATGGCGATCAACGCCAGAAACACCACGAACCCCACCACGTAATTGCCGCCCACGACGAATTGCCCGAAGGCGTGGATGACCTGCCCGGCCGCGCCTGGGCCTTCGGCGCCGTGCAGCAGGATGCGGCGCGTGCTGGCCAGGTTGAGCGACAGCCGGAACACGGTCAGCAGCAGCAGCAAGCTGGGAAAAACCGAAAACTGCACCGGGCGCAGGATCTGCACCGCCACCAGCAGCACCAGCATCGAGAGCGCGATGCTGACGGTGAGCAGGAGATCGAGCGCCAGCGCCGGAATCGGCACCAGCATGATGAAGACGATCGTGATGGCGGCCACCGGCAGCGTCCAATCCAGGCGGCTGGCCGGGGGCGCGGCGGGCGCCGGTGCGGCCCCGGGTTTGGACATGGAGCGGGCGCTACGGGTGGGGGCGCGGCTGGCGTCGCCGCGGGTTGGCGCGGCGCCCGTGGCTTGAACCGGAGATGGACTTGAGGTGGCCATAAGAGCGGGGAGCGAAGTTAAGGAAGCATCGGGCGCAACCCCGGCGAGGAGGGGTGCGCATGGTTGCGATAGGTGCGGTGAATGAAGGCCAGGATCTCGGCCACGGCGGCGTAGAGTTTGCCGGGGATGGGGGCGCCGATCTCGACGTGGCGATAGAGGGTGCGGGCGACCAGGCGGTTCTCGACGATGGGCACGCCGGCGCTCACCGCCCGGGCGCGGATGCGGGCGGCCAGCAGGAGGCGTCCTTTGGCGACCACCACAGGTGCGGCCATGGTGGCGGCGTCGTAGCGCAGCGCCACCGCGTACTCGGTGGGGTTGGTAATGACCACGCTGGCCAACGCCACCTGCTGCATCATCCGCCGCCGGTGCATCTGCCGCTGCAGCCGCCGAATGCGGCCGCGCGTCTCCGGACTGCCCTGCAGCTCCTTGCTCTCGTCCTTGACCTCCTGCTTGGTCATGCGCATCGAGGTCTCATGGCTGCGGCGCTGGAGCAGGTAGTCGATGCCCGACCATGCCACCAACACCAGCGCGCAGCGCCACGCCAGGCTCATCATGATCTGCATCAGCCAGCCCAGCGCCAGCGGCACCGGCATCTCGCTGGAGGCCATCAGCACGGACCAGTTCTGCGCCAGCAGGGCAAAGGTGAGATAGGCCATGGCGCCCACCGGAACCACCGAGCGCGCGGTGCGGCTCAAGGAGCTGGCCGAAATCATGTTCTTGAGGTTCTGGCCCGGCTGCAGGCGCTCCCAGTGCATCAGCATCTTGGGCGCGAACAGAAACCCGCCCTGGAAGGCGAAGGCGGTGCAGCACACCCAGGCGGCCGCCGCCACCACCGCGCTCCACTCCAGGGCCAGCAGAATCGTGGCTTGGAACTGTGCCAGCCCAATCTGCGCTCCCGGCTGGGTGGCTGCCGCCAGCATTTGAGCCATGAGCGTGCGCCACTCGCTGACGCCGTGGCCGGAGAACCAGGTCATGGCCGCCACCGAGGCCAGGATGGCGGCCGCTCCCGGCAGGTCGCGGCCGCGGGCGATCTGCCCCTCTTTGCGCGCCTCCTGCTTTTTGTGCGCCGATCCCGGTTCGGTTTTGTTGGCGTCGGCCATGGCTTATCCCGTCACCGCCGCCCCGGCGTGGATGTGTTGCAAAAAGAAGTTCACCGCCTCCTGGAAGTGGCGGCTGAACACGCTCGGCCAGAAGCCCACCGCCGCCAGCAGCACCGCATAGCCGCAGAGCGCTTTCACCGGGATGCCGATAAACATCACCGGCAGCTGCGGCGCGGCCTTGGCGAAAAATCCCTCGGTGACATCGATCAGCATGGTCACCATCAAGACCGGCAGCACCAACTGCAGGCCCCATATCCAGAGGTTGCCGGCGAAGTCGAGCATCTGCCGCGCGCTCAACGCCGTCAGGTTTGAGCCCAGCGGCAGGCTGGTGAAACTCGCCGCCAGCGCCCGCAAGACCCAGCGGTGCACGCCCAGCTGCAGCAGCAGGTACAGCACCATGAGCTGGTGGAAGGTGGCCAGCACGGTCGTGTCGGCCTCGGTCGTGGGGTCGAATGCCGTCTCCAGACCCAGCCCCAACTGGAACCCGGCCACGTTGCCCGCCAACTGCGCCGCCTCCATGACGATCAGTACGGCAAGTCCCAGCAGCATGCCGATCATGAGTTCCGACAAACCATCGCCCAACAGATCCAGCAGCGAACGGCTGGGCAGCGCCGGCCCGGCGACGGGCAACAGCACGGCCGTGAAGGCGATCACCAGCCCTGCCTTGATGCGCGCCGGTATCGCGCTGGCGCCCCAGAACGGCGCCGTGAGCATGACGCCGCTCAGCCGCGTGGCGATGAGCAGCCCGGGGATGAGATAGCGGAGCCAGTTGGTCAGCGGGAGCGTCATCGCAGGTAGGGATGAAAGTCGCCCAGCAGGCGGATGGTGAACGCCACCATCTCGTGGAACATCCACGGGCTGAGAAAAAATGCTGTGGCCGCCACCGCCGCCAGACGGGGTACGGTCGAGACGGTGGTGTCCTGAATCGAGGTCACCACCTGCACGATGCTCACCACCAAGCCCACGCCGGTGGCGATCACCAGGATGGGGCCGCAGATCAGCAGCGTGATATCCAGCGTTTGACGGGCGAGCGAGACGGCCTGGTCGGGGTTCATGGCGTGGTTCCGCGTTGTTCCGGGGCGCCGTCAGGCAAAGCTATGCAGCAGGGAGCCCACCAGCAGATGCCAACCCCCGGCGGCGACAAAGACCAGCAACTTGAGCGGGGTGGAGATCACCACCGGCGGCAGTTGCATCATGCCCACCGAGGTGGTGATCGAGGCCACCACCAAGTCGATGGCGAGGAAGGGCAAAAACAACACCACCCCGATCTGGAATCCGGTCTGCAACTCGCTCACGATGTAGGCGGGGATGACCACGCGCATGGGCAGGTCGGCGGCGGTGCGCGGGCGCGGCACATGCGCCGCCTCGACGAACAACGCCAGGTCCTGTTCACGGGTGAAGTGCAGCATGAAGTTTTCCAGCGGGCCGCTGGCGGTGGTGAGCGCCTGGGTGATGTCCATATGCCCCTGGTTGTAGGGCACGACCGCCTGCTGGTACATCAACGCTCCCACCGGCTGCATGATGAAGTAGGTCAGAAACAGCGAGAGACCGATGAGCACTTGGTTGCTGGGCGCGGTTTGCGTGCCCAGCGCCTGGCGGAGGAAATGGAACACCACCAGCAGACGCACGAAGGGCGTCATCGAGATCAGGATGGCAGGCAGCAGCGTGACCAGGGTGAGGATCACCACCACCGTCCAGGACAGATCGGAACTGGCGCCGGAGGGCAGCGTCAGCCGGCCCGCGCCCTGCGCCAGCAGCCGGGTGGGCGCGCCCAGCCACAAGATCAAGCCGAGACGTTTCATTGGATGCCGGAGTCGCCGGTGGGGTTGAAGCTGACGCAGGTGTCGAACTCGTTGGCGGCGCTGGGCAGCTCCCCCAGCAACGCCACCGACTGCGGGGTGGCGCCCACCAACAGCTCCCGTCCATTGACGCTAAGAATGGCGATGAAACGCCGGTCGCCCAGCGCCAGCGTCTCCACCAGCTTGAGCCGGCGCGCCCGCGGACGGGCGTGGAACAGCCAGCGTTTAAGTGTAAAGGCGTGGGGAAGGGCGGAGGTGGCCATGGGAGTTTCCTTGGGTCCCGGGTGCTTACGCCAGGCGGGTGACGCGCACCGCCAGCTTTTCATCAATGCCCTCGAACTCTGCCCAGGCGATGAGTTGGCCGTTGGCGCGAATGGGCACGTCGGCGTTCTGTTGCCAGTGCGTCTCCACCACCACGCGCGGCGCCAGGCGGATGATGTCGCCCACCGTGAGCCGCGGTACGGAGAGCTGGACTTCGAGCCGGCAGGGGAGCCATTGCAGTTGCTGCCAGCGTTCCTCTCTGGCCGCCGGCGTCGTCAGCGTCGCCGCCGTGGTCGTTGCGGCCGCCTCCGGCGCGGCTGGGGTGTGGGCAGGGGTGCTCATTGCTGAATGAGGAAATCGTCGAAGTAGACGTCGGAAATGCCAGCGCTGGGCAGGCGCTGCTGCAGCTGTTTGAGGATTAGTTGTTTGAGCGCCTGCTTGCCGCCGGGCGCGAGCAGGGCCGCCGAGGTCTCCGCCCCCGCCTGCAGGAGCACGGTGTCGGCGGCCACGCTCTGCACCTGGGGATCACCGCTGACGGGGCCGTTCAGCGCCAGCGATAGGCCCAAGCGCAGGTAGGCGGCGCCGCCCGGATCGGCGAGGTTGACCACGTTGCTCGACAGGTGCAGCACGCGCGGCGGCGGGACCGCGGCCACCGCCTTGCCGGTGTGCGGCAGCCAGCCGCAGCCGGCGCTGGCGAGCAGCGCGAGGAGCAGCGGCCAGAGCCAGCGGCCATGGGAGGATTGCGTCATGAGTCGGTCCACGGCTCCGCCTAGCCCTGCATGTTGATGGTGGCCATGCTGATGGTGTTGAAGGTGGTCACCGCCTTGGCGCTGGCCTCGTAGCCTTGCTGGGCCTGGATCAAGCTGGCGAACTCGCTGGCGATGTCCACGTTGGATTGCTCCACCGCACCCCCCTCCAGGCTGCCCCGGCTGCCGGTGCCCGGCGCGCCGATGGTGGCCAGGCCGGATGCGGCGCTGGCGGTGAAGTTGTTGTTGCCCACCGCTTTGATCCCTTGCGGGTTGGCAAAAGTGGCGAGCGCGATCTGGCCCAGGATGCCGCTCTGCCCATTGCTGTAGGAGCCATTAATGGTGCCGTCGGTGCCGATCGTGAAGTTGAGCAGGTTGCCCACCGCCGTTCCATTCTGCTGCGACGAATTCGGCGCGCTTGCCGAAGCCGTCTGCGTGAGCAGGGAATTGCCCTGGGAGTCGAACAAGTTCCAGGACATATTCAAGGCGCTGGCGCCGTCGGCGAGTGCCGCCGAGCTCAGCGCCACGGTCTGGCTGGGGGGCACCGGCGGCGGCGAGCCGGCGGGGATGAGCTGCCCGTTGTTGTCGAAGTTCAGCGTGCCCGAACCCAGGCTGGTGGGGGTCGCGCCGCCGGTGTCGGCGCCCGGCAGCGTGACGTCGTAACTCCAGGTGTTGATCCCGGTCTTGCTAAAGTTGGCGGTGATGGTATGGCTGCCGCCGAGCGAGTCGAAGATTTGGATGGGATCAGAGAAACTCGTGCCCACGGCCGCCGTGCTGTCCAGATTCAAACCCACCGACACATTGGTGGTCGCCTTGGCCGGAATGATCACGCCCGCACCCACCTGCAGGGGATTGACGGCGCCATTGGGGTTGACGGCGCCGTTGACGGCGGGATAGCCCAGCACTTGCGAGCCGTCCTCGGCTTGCAGGAATCCACTGCTGGAGACGGTAAAATTTCCCGCCCGGGTGTAGAGCTGCTGGCCGTTGTGATTGACCACGAAAAAGCCGCTGCCCTGAATGGCGGCGTTGGAGTCGATGCCGGTGGCGTTGATGGCCCCGTCGGTGAAGTTGGTCGATATCGATCCGATCTGGGTCCCGGTACCCACCTGAATTGGGTCGCCGTTGCCGGATTCGCCCATGCTTTGCGAAAACTGGGTGGTGAAATCGGCGGTGGTGTCTTTGTAGCCAGGGGTGTTGAGGTTGGCCAGGTTGTTGGAGATTACGGTCAAGGCCTCGGAGCTGGCATTGAGGCCGGACAGGGGCACGGAAAATGACGCCATAAATGTGACTCCTTTACGATTTCGCCGGCGTGGCGGCGGGGGTGGTGCTGACGGGCTTGGTCAAATCCTGGTTAATGTTGATGAGCTGTTCCAGGCTGTTGAATTGCACGAGTTGGCCGACGAACTGGGTGGGGTCCATGGGCTGGGTGGGGTCCTGGTTCTTGAGTTGGGCCACCAGCAGCGTCATGAAGGCGTTGGGGTTGAGGACGTTGTTGCTGGGCGCGCTGGGCGCCGGTGCGGGCGTGGGGGTGGTGGCGTGGGGAGTGGCGACTGTCATGGGCATCTCCTTTGTTCAAGCCCGCAGGTTGAGCCGGCCAGAGCCGGTGCGGGGTGCGTTGTCGCTGAGTTGCGGCTGAGCCACCGCGGGTGGGGCGGGCGGCACATAGGCGGCCGGCTGCGGCCGGCGGTCGGCGGCGGAGCCACCCTGCTGGCCGCTCTGCCCGCCGGTGGCCTGTTGTTGCAGTTGCAGCGAGCCGACTTGCAATTGCCGGTTCGCCAGGGTGCGTTCGAGTGCCGGCAATTGACCGGCGAGGGCGGTGTGCAGCTCGGGCCGGTCGACGGTGATGGTCGCCCCCAGGAGGCTGTCGCGCAAGTCAGCGTGGATTTGTACGCTGCCGAGCGTGTCGCTGTGCAAGGCGAGCGTGGTCTGCTGCAGCGGAGCGGCGAGGGCGGTGTGTGCGGCTTGCGCCTGCCAGGGGGCGAGCGAGGGTGGCGCCGGCCGGAGTGGCGCGGACGCCGCCGGGGCGGCCGCCGCTGGCGGCCCAGCGGGTGGGTTGGGGGCCCACGCGGCGGCGGCGCTGTTCTGCTGGCCGGAGGTGGGCGGACGGTCGCTGCCGCCGTTGTTACCGGAACCGTTTTTGCCGCCAGGGCTGGAGGGGCCGGGAGCCACCACGGCGGCGGGTGCGGCGGCCCCCGCGGGCGTGGCCGGCGGCGGGGGGGCGCTTGCGGCGGATGTCGCGGGCGTGACCGCCGGCGGGGGGGTGGGCGCGGACGGGGACGAACCCGCCGTGGCTGCCGCCGGCGCTGGAGGGGCGGGCGGTGCGGGTTGGGCCGGCGGCGGGATCGCCGGCGCGGGTGTTGACGCTGCCGGGTTCAGGGCCGGGGCCGCCGTTGGGGCGGTGGCTGGGGGCGTCGCGGTTAGGGCTGTCGTGGCGGCGGCAGACGTGCGGGCCGCAGTGGTGGCCACAACCGCCGGGGGAACGGCGGCAGGGGTGGGGGCGGGCGGCGCCAGATCTGGGGGCAGGCCCGGGGGCGCGGGTTCCGGGGCGCTGGCCACCGGAGGGGCGGCATTGCCATTCACCGGCGTCGGGGCCAACTCCGGGACGGTCAGGGGCACGCCGGCCGCCGTGGGTGGCAGCGAGGCCGGCGGCAGCGGCGCGACAGCCGTGTCGCCGGTCGACGGTGGCGGTGCGGCGCCGGAAAAGGTTGCGGGTGCGGGCGGAGCGATGGGGATGGCAATCAGGGCGGCGGCCGGCGCCGCCAGCGCGCCGCTGGCTGGTGGGGCCAAGGGCGTGGGCGGCGTCGTTGGAGGCGGCGCGGGATGCGACCCGGGATGCGGCGCCGGATGCGACGCCGGATGCGAGGCGGCGGATTGGGCCGAAGCCTGAGGCGTTCCGGCCGCAGACGCCGATGTCTTTTGAGCGGATGCCTTTTGCCGTGATCCAGGGCTTGGCGCGGGGGCCGGCGCGGGAGCTTGGGCGGCCTGTAACTGCTGCTGGAACGAGGGCACGGTTGCCGGTGCGGGCGGCCGCGGGCCGGGGGCGGAGGCGATCGCGCTGATGGCAGCAATGGGCATGGCCTGCCCTCGATGAGCACGGCAAGCGCCAAACCGTTTCTCAGAGAGCTCTAATTCCGCGGATGGCCAGGCGAGAAGTGCCGATCCGCCGTGCTTGCCAGCGGGGCGCGGCTGCGGGACACTAGGAACATGAATCGGACCCTACTGAGCCTGGCGGCGACGGTATTGGCGTTTGGCATCGCTGGCTGGGCGAAACCGCCTGCCGCGGGGCCCGATCCGGTGGCCGGCAACCCGCAGGCGAGTGTGCGGGTGATTATTTATCAGGATTTGGAGTGCCCCGATTGCGCGCAGTGGCATGGCGTGCTGGAGAGCACCATCCTCCCCAAGTATGGCAAGCAGGTGGCGTTCGAGTTTCGCGATTTTCCGCTGCGGCAACACCGCTGGTCATTCAACGCCGCCGTCATCGCGCGCTACTTCGATACTCGCGGCGTGCCACTCGGGCTGGCGTGGCGGGACTATTGCTTTACCCATCAGGACGAGCTGACGCCGGATAACCTGATCAATCGGGCGGCGGCTTGGGCGGCGCCGCACGGTGTAAGCCGGGCACAGATCGAGCAGGTGTTCTCCCGCAGCGATCTGTTCGCCGAGGTGCAGGCAGACTTGAAGCGGGGGGAAACGGACCACGTGCAACACACGCCCACGGTGTTGCTCGACGGCAAGGAAGCGACCACACCCGAGGGGTTGGAGCAGATGCTCACGCAAGTGTTACGCGTCGCCCACCGCTAAGCCGCGGCGGCCGCGCTGGCGGGGGGTGCCGTTTTGGGCGGGGGGGTGGCGGCGGTTCCGGGCCACCCGTTCTGAACCCAGACGAGGCTCCATTCGGCCTGCCCACGCCACCTAAAGCGGGGCGGCTGACTCCAACAGCCTAGTACCGTTGCCGGCGGGCGCCAGCCGCCGGGGGTGCGAGGAGGAGAGCATGCGGGAGAATTCCAGGCTCCGGGCTGCGGTTTGGGAAACGCTGTGGAAGAGTTCGCTGCTGGGGTTGGCCATCTACGATGCCGACTCGGGCACGCTGCGCGATGCCAACGGGGCCTTTCTGGAGCTGTTGGACAGCCGGTATCGCACCAAGAAGACGTTGGGCACACCGCTGGAGCAGTGTCTGCCGGAGATTGGTCTCAGCGGGCTGGAGGAGGCCTTTCGGCGCAGTTTGGCGAGCGGGGTGCCGGTGCACGCCGACGCGGTGCGCTTCTCGCGCGGGAGTGGGAGCAGCCTGCTGGTGAACTGCATGCTGCTGCCCATGCAGGCCGATGGTCCGGCCGAGGGCCAGCCCGCGCGCACGCTGCTGCTGGTGGCGTCGGAGCGCAAAACCGAGCTGCCCGTGAGCGAGAACCTCAACTTGGTCGACATCCACACCCGCCACGCGCTCAGCCGCCAGTTCCACCTTAGCGCCCGTGAGATCGACATCGTGGGGGAGTGCCTGCAAGGCAAAAAAAACCGGCAGATCGCCAACGATCTGCATATCGGTATCTCCACCGTCAAGCGCCATCTGGAGAGCGCCTACCGCAAAATGGGCATCAGCTCCTCGCGCTCGCTGCCGATCGCCATTCTCAACGTGCTGCGGGCCTTGGCGCCGGTCCCAGCGGAACTGTGCCTCTCGGCCAGCGCGGCGCCGGCCGCGCCGCCCCCGCACTCGGGTTCGCTGGCGGCTTGACCGCCAGTGGCGAACCGCTCCCGGGCACGGTGGCGAGCTGCGCGGGTGTGAACCCTAGGGCGTGGCCGGGCTCGCCGCCAAGCGCGCCAACGCGCTGAGCATCGCCTGCACCGTCTGCGCCACGGCTGCCTGCGAGGTCTGAAACGGCTGCGCCTGCGTCCCGCGCCCACTCATCCATACCACATCGCCGGCTGGGTCCAGGATCTCCAAATTCAGCCGATACCGGTACTGGCTCAGGTCCACCGGTGTGCCTGCAGTCTGGGGCGACGAGAGCGCGGTCAGGTTGAAATCGTTCAGATCCAGCCCGGGCGGGGCCGCGGCCTCAGCCGTCCCGGTATCATCTGCCGTTGGTGGCGCCATGTTGGTGGCGGCGGTGGCCGACTTCTGCCGGGTCGTACTGCGCCTCCGGCTCGTCGATCGCGGCGCCGGCGGCAGCTCGCGAACTACCTCGCCGCGCACGATCACGCTGGCGTTACTTTGATTTTCCGTCACCACGACCTGCTTGGACTGATAAAGCGCTTGGGCTAGCAGTTCAGAGATGGCGGTGGTATCCGCTCCGGTCAAGGTGTCGATGAACACCCGCATGACGGCTGCCGGCGGAGCCACGGCCGTGCTTTCGGCATCGCTCGGCCCGGCCGCCTCCGGCGGCGGCGTGGTTGGCATGGCTTGCGTCTCCGGCATCGACGTGATGTCGCGCGCTCCGGCTGGCGGTGCTTGCGCACCCGCTGCCGCCACTAAAAACAGTCCAAGCACTCCGGCCACGGCACCCCGCATGCGTTGTCTCCTCCTGTTGGGACGTGGGTGGTCCACGCCCTCTCTAAGCTATCCCGAATAGGGTGGGAAAACCAGCGTTCACCATGTTTACAAAACTCTTACAAACACTCGGCAGGTTGAACTGCTAGTTTGGTTCTAGCGGAGATTCCCATTTGACTACCCTGGCGCCCTTCCCGACGGAACCGAACCTGGACGAATTCACCCGCAGTCACGCCCTCAATTGGCCGACCGCGCTGGTACTCGCCCTGCTGCATGTGGGGGCGGTTGCGGCCTTGTTTTTTTTCACCTGGAAGGCGTTTCTGGTGGCTGTCGGGCTGTACTGGATCGCCATCGGTGGCGGCATCGGCATGGGTTATCACCGCCTGCACACGCACCGCTCCTACCGGGTGCCGCGCTGGCTGGAGTACGCCTTGGCGATCTGCGGGACGCTCACACTCGAGGGCGGACCAATCTTTTGGGTGGCCACGCATCGCCTGCATCATCAGAAATCGGACCAGGACGGCGATCCCCACTCCCCCCGCGATGGCGCCTGGTGGTCACATGTGGGCTGGATTATCCTGGGCCGGCGCTCTCATAACGACACCCGCACGATGGCCAAGTACGCCCCCGACTTGGGCAAGCAGAACTTCTATTTGTGGCTGAACACCTATCACTACGCGCCGCTGCTGCTGTCGATTCCGTTGCTGGCTTGGTTAGGTGCGATGTGGGGTGGGACGCTGGGCGGGGTCTCGATGGTGTTGTGGGCGGTGTGTGTGCGGGTGGTGCTGGGCCTGCATGCGACCTGGCTGGTGAACTCCGCCACGCATATGTGGGGGGGGCGGCGCTTCGCCACGCGGGATGATTCCCGCAACAGTTGGTGGGTGGCGCTGCTGACGTTCGGCGAGGGGTGGCACAACAATCACCACGCCCATCCGACCTCGGCCCGCCATGGGTTGGCGTGGTACGAGTTTGATCTGACCTGGCTGCAAATCCGGCTGCTGCAGCGGCTCCATGTGGCCAAGGCGGTGCGGGTGGCGCATGTGAACCAGGTGCCGGTGCTGCCGGCGCCACGGCAGCGCTCCGCCGCCGACACGCTTTAGAAGCCAGCGTAAACTGGCCCCATGAGGATAAATGGGCGGCGCCGCCGGGCGGTGGTGTTCATTGTGCTGGGCGCGGTGTTGGCGGCGCTGGCGGCGGCGTTCAACATCGGCTGGATCCTGCTCAACTGGCGGGAAGGCGCGCTGCTGATTGTGGGCGTGTTCCTGTTTCCGCTGATCGTGGCGGGCTTGGTGCTGAATACCGTGTTCCTGGTGCGCGAGATCCGGCGCAACGAGCAGCATAACGCCTTCATCAATGCGGTCACCCATGAGCTGAAGACGCCGGTGGCCTCGATCCGCCTGTATTTGGAGATGTTGCAGTCGCGCCCCATCGGCGCCGAGCAGAGCCAGGAGTTCTACCGGGTGATGCTGGCCGACAGCGACCGCCTGCTGGCGACGGTCGAGCAGATCCTGCGCACCGGCCGCACCGGGCACGCGCTGCGCTCCATCGAGCAGCAGAGCATCGCACTGCCAGAGCTGGCGGCCGCCTGCATCGCGCTGGTGGTGGGCCGCTACGGCCTGGCGGCGGACGTGATCCAACTCCAGGTGGAGGAGGGGGCCGCGCGGGCCGTGGTCGCTGGTGACGCCGACGAGTTGCGGGCGGCCCTTTCAAACTTGTTGGATAACGCGGTGAAGTACTCGGGCCGCTCCGCCCAACCGCTCCGCGTTGAGGTGCGGCTGCAGGGGGAGGACCCCAAATATTGGACGGTGCGCGTGCGCGACAACGGGGTGGGTATCGCCGCGCCCGAACTGAAGGCGATCTTCAAGCGTTTTTATCGCGTGCCCAACCAAGCCGTGCCGGTCTCCGGGACTGGGCTGGGCCTGTTCATCGTGCGCTCGGTGGTGCGACGCCACGGCGGCCGGGTGGCGGCCGAGAGCCACGGTCTGGGGCAGGGAAGCACCTTCATCGTTCAACTCCCGCGGGCGACGGCATGAGCCGCATCCTGATCGTCGAAGACGAATACCACTTGGCGCAGGGACTGCGCTTCAACCTCGAAGCCGAAGGCCACAGCGTGGCGGTGGAGGCGACGGGCGAGGCAGCGCTCGCCCGCATCGATCAGAACAACGACCAGGATACCGGCGGGTTTGATCTCATTGTTTTGGACGTCATGCTGCCCGGCATCGACGGCTTCGCCGTGGCGGCGCAGCTCCGCCGCCAGCGCCGGTACGTCCCCATCCTCATGTTAACGGCGCGGGGCGCGGCTGCGGATGTGCTGGCCGGTTTCGCCGCCGGCGCCGACGACTACCTGGCCAAACCCTTTCAACTGGCCATTTTGAACGCGCGTATCAGCGGCTTGTTGCGCCGCCGGGCGTGGCAGGAATCGGCACCTGAGGTGGATGCTTACGACTTCGGCGGCCGGCATGTGGACTTTGGCAAGTTGGAGATCCGGGTGGGAAAGCGCAGCTTGCCCTTAACGCTGATGGAGGCCAACCTGCTGCGTTTCCTGATCCGCCACGCCGGCGTGACCGTGTCGCGCAAAAAGTTGCTGGAGGAGGTCTGGGGGCTGCGGGAGGAGACCGAC
This sequence comes from Terriglobales bacterium, assembly GCA_025451775.1. GTDB lineage: Bacteria > Acidobacteriota > Terriglobia > Terriglobales > SCQP01 > SCQP01. Next base: position 4,933 of record JANWJU010000043.1, on the reverse strand, counting down.
ACGCGCGCCATCGATAATTTCATCGTACGCTTGCGGCGATATATTGAGGATCAGCCCAGCCGGCCGCGCCACTTGGTCACGGTGCGCGGGGTGGGGTACCGGTTCATCGCCGCGCCCGAGTAGTGCTCGCGAGGGCAGACCAGCAGCCTGCAACAAGCCTGCCACAATTCCGCAACCGGAATGGCGATCGCTCCGTCTTCTTGATTGGACTGGCCGCCGTCTAGCCCGCCGTTTTGGCGCGCCGGGTGCCTTTGCGCCGCGGTGTGGGGCTGGCAGCGGCATGCAACTCCGAGGCCAGATACCGGCCGGGCCAGCCGCAGTGGGGGCACACGACCCGGTAAATACTAAAGTGCTCGAGCTTGCCACAGTCCTGGCTAGAGAAAATTACACTGCAGCGGCCACATTTGATGGTGAAGCCCTCGGCCCCATGAGCAACGCTTGCCCCGCTCCGGTTCACCAGCGGCGTCTGATCCCCCATGCGCCTTTAGATGTTGGAGCTGGCGTGCGGGATCACCCTTGGGGCGGGACGAAGTGCGCGGGCGCCGTCGCGGTTCAGCAATTTTGGGGAGAATTGGCGGAAGTCCGGCGTGGTGCCACGCTGGATTTGTGCCTTTTGGCCCCGATCACCGCCCCGATCGCCCTTCCCCAGCAATTCCGTCCCCGACTGGACCAAAGCGCCAGTATAATAGCCAAGATGTTTGGGCGTTGGCGGGCGCGGTTCGGAAATGGGCCGGTCCCTGGGCCCGCTGGCACCATCTGGCTACAAAATCGCCTGCCCCGCGCAGGTGCGGGAGACGATACCCCTCTGGTCTTACTGATTCGTCCTGTGAGAGTTCCGATCCGGTTCGGGCGGTGGCGGCATCGGGTGCGCGCATCCCTGTGTGGGCAGCGCGGCCTGTTGCTTGGCGCCGTGGCGGCCGGCGGCCTTCTTTTGGCCAGCCCGGCTTGGCTGGCGGCGCAGGCGCCGGCCCCCCCAGCGCCTGCAGCGGCCCCGGCCGCCGCGCAGACCCCGTCCACCTCGCCCAACCTGGTCTTTGCGGTCGAGTGCCACGGCAACCATCGCATCCCCTGCCAGACGATCCAGAGCCGCATGCTGACCAAAGCCGGCACCGTCTACGACCCGGCCCAGATCAACCGTGATTTCAATTCGCTCTGGAACCTCAACGCTTTCGACGACGTCACCATTTCGACCCAGCGCGCGCCCCAGGGCATCATCGTGCACGTCACCGTCGCCGAGAAGCCCTTGATTCGCGACATCAAATACAACGGCATCAAGTCCATCACCGAATCCGACATCCTTGACCGCTATAAAGCGCGCGGCGTGCACCTGGAACGGGACAGTCCCTACGACCCCACCGTCGAAAAACACGCCGAAGACGCGATCAAAGAGCTTCTCTCCGAGCACGGACGCCAGTACGCCACCATTTCCCCGGTGCTCAATGCGCTGCCGCCCAGTTCGGTCAACCTGACCTTCAATATTGACGAAGGCCCCAAGGTCCTGGTGGGCAACCTGAACTTCACCGGCAACAAGGTGCTAAGCTCGGGCACGCTGCGCGGCGCCATGACCCAGTTGCACCCCATTGGCATTCCGCACTCGCTCCTCTTTGAGAACTTGTTCAGCCGTACCTACGACCAGGCCAAGCTGTCCCAGGATTTGGAGGGCATTCGCGGCGCTTACCAGAACCGCGGCTACTTCGACGCCTTGGTCGAGGACCCCAACCTCAAGCTGCGCACCACCCACTCTCGCCGTATTTTGTTTTGGGGCGGGAACCAGGGCCGGCGCGTCGATATCACCATCCCGGTGGTGGAGGGGCAGCGCTTCCGGGTGGGCAAGGTCACCTTCATTAACAACAGCTTCGTCACCAATGACCGCCTGCTCACCCAGATCCTGGGGTTGAAGACGGGCGACATCATGGATGTCTCCAAGTTGCGCAAGGGGCTGGAGAACCTGCACAAGTTCTACGGGCAGTACGGCTACATCAACTTTGTGGCCAGCCCCGATCCCCAGCCCAACGCCGCTGCCCGTGTGGTCAACATCACCATGGACATGCAAGAGGGCAAGCCCTTCTATGTCCGCCGCATCGAATTTAGCGGCAACACCACCACGCGGGACAAGGTCATCCGCCGGGAACTGCTGCTGGAGGAGGGTGCGCGCTTCAACTCCGTGAACTGGGACAACAGCATCCTGCGGCTGAACCAGCTCGGCTACTTCGACACCATCGCCGACACCGACGCCACCATCACCCAGGACACGACCGGCCCCGAGGGTTTGGTCGACATCAACCTGCACGTCAAGGAGAAGGGCAAGAACTCGATTGGCCTCACCGGCGGTGTCAGTGGCTTGGCGGGCAGCTTCCTGGGCTTGAATTATTCGACCAACAATTTTCTGGGCTTGGGTGAAACGCTAGCCATCAACAGCCAGTACGGCAACCTGACCCGGAACGTGACCTTCAGCTATACCCAGCCCTACGTGCACGACCGGCCGCTGCAGCTCTCCTTCAGCACCTACCTTAACGACTTTCATTACGACCAGGCGAAACAAGCCTCCATCCTCGCGGGCCAGAACCTGGATTCCTACTTCGCCGCCCTGGGTTCGAGCAACCTGCTCAACTACGCCCAGAACCAGCGTGGCTTCACCTTCGGGGCCAGCTACCCGAAACTACGCACCTTCACCCGCTATGGCTTGTCCTATCGCTGGGACGATTCCACCATCCAGCCCTTCACCACGGCGGCGCAGTTGCTGTTCAGCTCGGTCAGCTTTAGCGGTGTATCCGGGCCCAGCAACCTCACTGGGATTATCACCAGCGAGATCACCCCCAGCTTCACCATCGACACCGTCGACAACCCCAACTTCCCCACCCATGGCCGCAGCCTCAGCATGTCGTTCGGCCTCGCTGGCCTGGGTGGCAATGTGCGGCTGGCGCAGCCGAGCTTGCAGTTCGAATACTTCCACCCGGCGTTCAAGGACCATGTGCTGGCCTTTCGCTTCATCGGCAGCTTTGTCGACGGCTGGGGCGGGGGCTTGCCGCCCACCTTCGACCGTTTCTTCACCGGCGGCGAAGACACCCTCCGCGGCTTCGACATCATGGCGGTCACGCCCATCGCGCTGATCCCCACCGAGACCTCGGTCCTGCTGCAGGACCCGCAGCATCCCGGCCAGCCGCTGATGCTCACCGTTCCCAACCCCACGCCGCAGAACCCCACCGGCACCGTCTCGCAGACGTTTTCCGTCAAGATCCCGACCTATCAGTTCTCCACCCCGGGCGGCGACACCGAGGCCATCGGCAATTTCGAGTACCGCATCCCCATCACCAAGGGTTCGGTGCCGATTTCCTTCTCGTTCTTTACCGATGCCGGCATCGACATGGTGACGCAACGCAACCAGTTGCGGGTCAACTCCACCGTGATCGCCCAGTTGCAGAACGACTTCGACCGCGTCTTCTCCTCCCGTATTCCGTTGGCGGCGGGCACCAATTCCCAGCTTCGCCTCTCGACCGGGGTTGAGTTGGAGGTCACGCTGCCCGTGCTCCACGCCCCCGTGCGCATCTACTACGCGCTCAACCCGGGACGCGTCGACACGATCATCCATTCGCCCACGCTGTTCAATATCACCGATTTCCAGAAGGCCATTCCGCCGGCCTTCCTCTCCGACGCCCAAGTGCAGCAGGCCATACCGTTCACCATGAAACAGCTGCAAGGGGGCCCGGGTACACCCTTCCGCGAGGCGCCGCATGTGCTGCGCTTTACCATTGGCAAGACGTTTTAATCTATACTTCCGTGAACCGGACATCTCTCAATTCCAACTCGAGGTCCAGATGAATTTCAGGTCTTTACTCGTTACTGGCTGTGCGTGCGCCCTGCTGCTGGGCGGCGCCGCCGCCGCTCAAACTTCCCCCACCGCCGGCGCCGCGCTGCCGGCGCTCCCACCCTCGCCCACGGTGACCGGCCCCAGCAAAATCGCCATCATCAATATCCAAAATGCGATCCATTACACCGAGCAGGGGAAAAAACTCGAAGTGGCGCTGGAAGCCCGCTTTGCGCCCAAGAAGACGGAGTTGAGTAACGCGCAGGATGAGCTGAACAAGCTCAACAGCCAGCTCACCGCCGGCGGCAACACCATGAGCGCCGCGGCCAAGACCCAACTCCAGCAGGAGATCGCCAGCAAGCAGCGGGATCTTACCCAGAACGTCGATAACGCGCAAACCGATTATCAGAACGCCGAATCCGACTTGCTCAATACGGTGGGCAACACCATGATGCCGCTGCTCACGACCTACGCCGTGCAGCACGGCTATACCGCCGTCATCGACGTCAGCATGAGTTGGCCGCAGAGCCCGGTGCTGTACTTCAACCCCGGCATCGATATCACCGGCGATATCGTCAAGCTCTTCGACCAGGCTCACCCCGCCAGCGCCGCCAGCAGCAGCACCAGCAAGCCGGCTGCCGCCAAGTAGCTCAGGGGGGGGCATGCCCGGCAGAGCGACCAGCGGAAGCGCCTGGGCGAGCTTCACGACTGCATCATTGGCTGCCGCGCCCAGCGGCAGCGGCTAGAACTGGTAGAAGCTGAGTTCGTGGGTGCCGTTCTGGATCCAGATGCGCGCATAGCTGTCGGTATTGGCGATGCCGTTGACCTCGACAAGCGCCACCAGGCCGCTGCTGTGGCCGCCCTGGGGCGGCCCCAGCTGCACGATCTTGTAGGTCTTGATGATGCCCCACTTGCTGCCCGGGCCCCAGTCCAGCATGAACGTGGCCATGGGATAGAGGCGGGGATTGGCCTGCCAGATGGCATACGCCACTTGGAAGTTTTTGTCGATCAGGGAATTCATGAATTGATCGACGGTGCGGCGTGCGATGTAGCGCGGCCAGTAGGCGAACCCGCCCACGGCCAGGAGGATGATCACGATACCGGCGATCACGATGTTGCGGCGGATGC
>JANWJU010000042.1 GCA_025451775.1 Terriglobales bacterium | reverse complement strand
GATTTCATCCTTACCGGCGGGATGGACCGGGCCAATTACGCGTTGGCCGATTACCTGGCGCGCCAGGGCGGGGAAGTGCATCTGGTGGCGCACGAGGTGGCGGACGGGCTGCTTGGTTATGCCAACGTGCACTGGCAGCGGGTAGCGCGGCCGCTGGGCCACGACGCACTGGGATGGGGCGCACTGCGGCGCGCCGGGATGCGGGCGGCGAAGGCGGCGGGGGCGGGCGCGCGGGTGTTTGTGAACGGCGGCAATTGTCCGTGGCCGGATGTGAACTGGGTGCATTATCTGCACGCGGCGTACTTCGCGCCGGTGGAGGGCTCGCCGCCGCGCCGGGTGTGGCAGAGGCTCAAGCACCGACGGGCGCTGGCCGATGAACAGAAAGCGCTGCGCCGGGCGCGGGTGGTGATCGCCAACTCGGAGGCGACACGAGGCGAGATCATCTCCCGCCTCGGAGTGGCACCGGAGCGGGTGCACACGGTTTATTACGGGACCGATACACAGGTATTGACGCCGATCACGGCCGGCGACCGGGCGGCGGCGCGGGCGGCGCTCGGATGGGAGGCGGAGCGGCGCGTGGTGCTGTTCGTGGGCGCGCTGGGGGACCGGCGCAAGGGCTTCGACACAGTGTTGGCGGCTTGGCGGCAGGTATGCGCCGACACGGCGTGGGAGGCTGACCTGGTGGTGGTGGGGCGCGGGTCGGAGCTGGAAGCCTGGCAGACGCGGACGGCGAGCGACGCCGCGCTGGCGGCGCGGGTGCGCTTTCTGGGGCTGCGCGACGATGTGCCGCGACTGTTGGCCGCCAGCGATCTGATGGTTGCGCCCACCCGCTACGAGGCCTACGGCCTGGCGGTGCACGAGGCCTGGGCCCGGGAGCTGCCGGCGCTGGTCAGCGCGACGTCCGGGGTAGCGGAACGCTGTCCTCCGCAACTGCGGGCGCAACTCCTGCTCGAAGATCCGGAAGACGCGACGGCGCTGGCGACGCGGTTGCGCGCCTGGCACCAGAATCCCGGTGCTTTCGCCGAATGGATGCCGGAACTGGGCCGCCGTCTGCGGGCCCACAGTTGGGATGACATGGCGGCAGCAATCGTGAATGTGGATACTCCACACCTGACTTGGGTCGCTCCCTACGGTCGCTCAGCGCCGTGGCTTCGCTCCCCGGCAGCGGGCGCCCGCTCCGCTCAGGGCGCCTCCGAGCTGCCGCGACCAGCCGACGAGCGGGAGACGGGCCCATGAGCGCCGCGGCGCAGCCGGATTTGCGGCGCGCGCACCGCTCGGTGGCCACGTGGCTCACCGGCGTGGGCGCGATGGCGGTGGTGTCGCTGGCGGGTTTCTTCGCCACGCCGTTTCTGGTGCGCTGGCTGGGCGACACGCCCTGGGGCGCGTGGACGGTGATTGGTGAATGGCTGGGGTACCTCGGCCTCAGCCAGTTGGCGCTGGGGCCGGGGGCGCTGACCATTTTCCTGCTGCGCGCCCACACGAGCGAAGAGGGCGCGCGGGCGCTGAGCGCCATGGCGCGGCGCGGGCTGCGGCTGTATGCGTGGGCGGCGCTGGCGCTGATGCCGGCGGCGGTGGGGCTGGCGTGGTGGGCGCCGCATCTGCTGGAGGTGGGGGCGGGGCTGGAAAACGCACTGCGCTGGGCGGTGGCGATCGCCGGAGTGGGGAGTCTGGCGCTGACCCCGCCGCTGCTGTTCCGCAGCGTTCTGGAGACGGTGCAGCGCGGGTATCTGGTGCGGGCGGCGTTGCTGATCCAATCGCTGCTGATCACCGGGCTTTCGCTGTGGTGGGTGTGGGCGGGCTGGGGGATGGTGGGGATGGCGGCGGCCAGCATCGCGGGCATGGCGGTGGGGGCGCTGCTGTGGCGCATCTGGGCGGGCCGGTTTCTGCCGCAGTGGCGCGCGACGCCGCCGGCGAGCCTGCCGGCAGGGGAAATCTGGAACTTCAACTGGCCGCTGGTGATCGCCATGGCCGGGAATCAAATCAACCAGTTGACCGACAACACGGTGGTGGGGATCATGCTGGGGCCGGCGGCGGTCACCGGGTTCGCCCTTACCCAGGCGCTGCCGCTGCTGGCCGGGGCGCGGTTGACGGATATCGGATCGGTGAGCTGGGCGGCGTTGGGCGAACTGCGCCACCGCGACCACAGCGCCTTCAACGCCCGCATCATCGAGCTGGCGGCGGCGGTGCTGGGCGTGGGGCTGGTGCTGATGGCGCTGGTGGGCAGCTTCACCCCCGACTTCGTCCGGCTGTGGGTGGGCGGAGAACACTTTGACGGGTTGGCGCTAACCTGGGCCACCGCCGCCGCGCTGGCGGTGTATGGTTTTGTGTGCTTTTTCACCTGGCTTCTGGATACCCAGGGAGATGCGCGGCGGCGGCTGGGATCGAGCACGGCGGGGGCGGTGATCAACCTCGGACTCAGCATCTGGTGGGCACGGCATTGGGGGGTGGCCGGAGTGGCGTGCGGAACGCTGGTGGCCTATCTGCTCACCGATGCGTGGTACCTGCCGAGGCTGGCGGTACGGCTCTACGGCCTGAACGGAAGCGCACTGGCGCGGGCCTGCTGCGCGGCGCTGGTGCGCGGCGGCGTGGGCGCGGCGCTGGTGGCGCTGGCGGTGCACATGCTGCCGGGGAAGCTGGGCTGGACGGGACTCATCGTCAATTTGGCGTGGCTGGGCGCGGCGGCGGCGGTGTACTGCTGGTTCGCGGTGTTGCGCGCCGCCGACCGCGCCGCCTGGCAGGCGCGCTGGCGGGAGCTGCGGCGGCGACCGTTGGCGGGAAGCGCCGCATGACCATGAAGACGCCGGTGGCGGAATATTGCAAGGGCGCTCCCGGCGCGTACACTGCCTTTGTGCATACCGATTTTCTCGGCGCGGAGTATGCCAGACGCGTATGAGGCTGCTCATTGCCACACAGGCGCGCGGGCCGATTGGCGGGGTGGAGAGCTATCTGCGGGGGATGGCGGCGCAGCTGCGCGCCGCCGGATGTGAGCTGGGCATTCTGTATGAGCAGCGGGCGGAGGGCGCGAGCGCCATTGACTGGCGCGGGGCCCCGCTCGGCTACGCCGAGCGACCCGCTTACGCTCAGCCGGCCGGGGACCCCCGAGAGCCCCGGCCGGCTGGGGCCGCGCCTCTTCGCCTTCCGGGGGCGGGCCGCCGTTCCGAATTTCGCGACCTTCTCGCGTCGACTTTGCCCACAGTGCAAACGGCGCGACCCCCGCGTGATGACCCGTATGCCGGCTGCACCGAGTTTGACGTTGCGGAGCTGGGGCGGGAGGCGGCGCTGGCGGCGGCGCGGCGCTGGCGACCGGAGCGCATTTGGGCCCATGGACTGGCGGACGGGGAGATGGAAGCCCGCTTGCTCGAGCTTGCGCCGGCGGTGTTGTATGCGCATAACTACGATGGCGCTTGTGCCACGGGGAGCAAGATGCACCGCTGGCCGCGGCCGGTGCCGTGCTCGCGGCCGCTGGGCGCGGGCTGCGTGGCGGTCAACTTTACCCGCCACTGCGGCATGCTGAACCCATCGGGGTTCGTCCGCAGCTACCGCCGACAGCGGGAGCGCGCCCGCGGCCTGCGGGGCTACAGCGCCATCATGGTGGCCAGCCTGCACATGGCGGGCGAGTTTCGCCGCGCCGCCGGCGCCTCCGGCCCGGCGGTGACGGTGGTGGGTTATCCGTTGCTTGCCCCCCGCGCCGAGGTACTCGCATCCCCGTCCGGCCGGCCGCATCATGTAGTTATGCTGGCTCGCCTGACTGCGCCCAAGGGAGGCGAGGTGCTGCTGCGCGCCTGCGCCGCCGTTCAGGGGCAGTTGCGGCGGCGGTTGCGGGTGACGATCGCCGGTGATGGGCCGGAACGGAGGCGATGGCAGGACCTGGCGCTACGCCTGGATCTCGATGCCCGTTTCCCCGGCTGGCTGAGCGCGCAAGAGCGTTCGCAACTCCTGGCGGACGCCGACCTGCTGGCGGTGCCCAGTCTGTGGCCCGAACCTTATGGACTGGTGGGCATGGAGGCGGCGGCGCAGGGAGTGCCGGCGGTGGCGTTTGCCCACGGCGGCATCCTGGACTGGCTGGAGCCGGGGCTGACGGGCGAATCGGCGGGGGTGACGCCGCCGTCGGCGCAGGGGCTGGCGGCGGCCCTGGTCCGCGCCCTCGAAGATCCCGAGCATTGGCGGCAGATGCGGGAGCAGGCCTGGCGGCACAGCGCCGGGTTTACGCCCGCCGCGCACCTGAAACGGCTGGCGCCACTGCTGGGGCTGCCGGGTGTCGCCGCGGCGGAGGCCGGCGCCGATGCCTGAGAATATTTGGGGATTGATCAGCGGTGAGTACCCGCCCGCTCCCGGAGGGGTCTCCGACTACACGGCGCAACTGGCGGCGGCGCTGGCCGCGGCCGGGGATGAGGTGCATGTTTGGGCGCCGGGGCCGCTGGACGAAATCTCCGGAGTGGTGAACCACCCGTTGCCGGATTTGTTTCATGGCAAAGGGCGCCACCAACTGGCCGCCGAATTGGCGAAGGCCCCGAAGGAGATGCGGCTGCTGCTGCAGTATGTGCCGCACGCGTTTGGCTACAAGGCGATGAACGTGCGGCTGACGCGCTGGCTGGCGCGTCCGCGTCCGCAGCCGTTGTGGATCATGTTTCACGAGGTGGCGGTGAAGGCCGAGCCGGGAGTGCGGCGGCCGGTGCAGGTGCTGGCGGGCGTGACCCAGCACATGGCGAAGCAGTTGCGGCGCGCCGCCGCCGAGGCTTTCGTCTCGACCCCAGCCTGGGATGCATTTTTGCAGGAGCTGCTGCCCGGCAGCCCGCCGGCGCACTGGATGCCGGTGCCCAGCAACCTGCCGCTGACCGCGCCGCCGGAGGAGGTGGAGGCGGTACGCGCCCGGCTGGCGCCGGGCGGCAAGCTGGTGGCCAGCTTTGGGCGATTTCAGGAGTTTGCCCGGGCGTGTCTGCGGCCACTTCTGCAGGCCTTGCTGGAGCGGGACGCGGAGTTGCATGCGCTGCTGATCGGCGAAGGCGGCGAGAAGCTGCGCGAGGAGATCGTCACGGCCGCACCCGCGGTGGCCAACCGTCTGCACGCGCCCGGGCTGCTGCCCGCCGCGTCCGCCAGCGCCCACATCGCCGCCAGTGACCTGATGGTGCAGCCCTATGCCGACGGCATCAGCGGGCGGCGCGGTACCGCCATGGCCGGATTGGCGCTGGGCCGTTGCCTGCTCAGCCACGCCGGTGAGGCCACCGAGCCGGTGTGGCGGGAGGCCGGAGCGGTGGCGTTGGCCGCGCCGGTGGCGCTGCGCCCGGTGGCGGAGGAGCTGCTCAGTGATCTGGCCCGCCGGCAGACCATCGCCGCGCGCGGCCGCGAGCTTTACTATCGCCGGTTCGCGCTGGAGCACACGGTACGCATTCTGCGGGAAACGGCGCGGGCGACCACGCCCGCGCCGGCGGCCACGCCGGTGCCGGCCGCGGCGGGAGACCCGGAGTCGTGAAGAGCTCCGCGGCGCCCGCGCCAGGGCGGAGCCTGCTGCTGCTGGCCACCGATTTTCCGCCGGCGCGGGGCGGCATCCAGACGCTGACGTGGGAGATCTATTCGCGGCTGGCAGGCATTACGCGCCGGGCGGTCGCGCCGGCGGCCGGTGGATACTCCACACCTGACTTGGGTCGCTCCCTACGGTCGCTCAGCGCCGTGGCTTCGCTCCCCGGAAGCGGCCGCCCGCCCGGCTCAGGGCGCCTCCGAGCTGCCGCGAGCGGAGGGGATGCCGAGGCGGCACAGCTGCCGCTGACCCGCACGCCTGCCAGTTTGGGTAGCCAACTGGCGCTGCTGCGCTACCTGCGCCAGGCGACGGCGGTACTGGCGCCCGCGTGCGCGCCGCCCTGCCTGGTGCACTGCAACCATCTCTTCGCCGCCTATGCGGCGCAGCGGCTGGAGCGCCGCAGCGGCGCGCGCTACCTGGTGTGGGCGCATGGGGAAGAGATCACCAAGTGCCGATTTCCAGGGCGGGCGCGGCGCGCGCTGGCGGGGGCGGCGGCGATCCTGGTCAACAGCGACTTCACCGCCGCCCGGGTGGGCGAGCTGGTGGGTTCGCGGCTGCCTCCGGTGCGCAAGATCGCCCTGGGCGCCACCGCGGAGTGGGCCCGGCTGCCTTTGGCCACGGCGGCCCGGGGAGCGGGGGAGCCGCCGGTCATCCTGACCGTGGCGCGGCTGTGCGCCCGCGACCGTTACAAAGGCGTGGACCAGGCGCTGCGCGCCTGCGCCGAGCTGCGGCGGCGCGGGGTGGCGTTCCGCTACCGCATCGTGGGCGAGGGCGATGACCGCGGTTGGCTGGAAGCGCTGGCCCGATCTCTGGGGGTGGGCGACGCGGTGGAGTTCAGTGGGGCCTTGCCGGAAGATCAACTGTTGGCCGCCTACGACGGTTGTGCTGTGTTCTTGCTGGCCAGCCGCGAGGAACGCCAGCGGCGCGGGCTGGGGTTTGAGGGCTTCGGCATCGTGCTGCTGGAGGCCGCGGCGCGCGGCAAGGCGGTGGTGGCGGGGCGCAGCGGGGGTATTCCGGATGCGGTGGTGGATGGCGTCACCGGAGTGCTGGTGGACCCCACCGCGCCGGAGGCCATCGCCGACGGATTGGCACGCCTACTGCAGGATGGCGAGCTGGCGTCGCGGATGGGACAGGCGGGCCGACGGCGGGTGCTTGATGAGTACAATTGGGACCACGCCGCCGCCCAGGTGCGCGCCGTGCATGAGGAGTTCCTGCCGTGAAACGCGTACTCTATCTCGCCACGTCGGGACAGGTGGGCGGCGCCGAACGTTGCCTGCTGAGCTGTGCCGCCGGGTTGCGGCGGTCGGGGGAATTCCTGCCCGAGGTGCTGGCCGGGTCGCGCGGACCGCTCTTCGATCTGCTGGCCGAGGCGGGTGTGGGGGCGCACCTGCTGCCGCTGCCGGCGGCGCTGCGCCGCGCCAGCCGCTTTCATCCCCTGCGTTCAGTGGCGGCGCGGACCGCGGCATTGACTGGCGCGGGACCCCGCTCGGCTACGCCGAGCGACCCGCTTACGCTCAGCCGGCCGGGGACCCCCGAGAGCCCCGGCCGGCTGGGGCCGCGCCTCTTCGCCTTCCGGGGCCGGGCCGCGGTTCCGAGTTTCGCGGCCTTCTCGCGTCGACTTTGCCCACAGTGCAAACGGCGCGACCCCCGCGTGATGTGGCAAGCGCCGCTCTATGCCCGACGCCTGCGCCGCGCCCTCGCCGCCCTGCAACCGGCGGTGTTGCACAGCAACGGTTTGAAGATGCATCTGCTGGCGGCCATGGCCGGCGCGGCGCCGCCGCTGATCTGGCATCTGCATGATTTTCCCCTGCCCGATGCCGCGAGTGTTTCCAACCGCCTGCTGCAGCACTTCGCGCCGCGGACGGCGATGGCGGTAGCCAACTCGCAGGCGGTGGCGGCGGCCTACGCCGAACGGGTGCCGGCGCTCGCCGGCAAGCTGCGGGTGATCGCCAACGGCATCGCCCCGGAGTCCATGGCGGGCGGAGATGGGGAGGAATTTCGCCGGCGATGGAACCTGCCCGCCGATGCCTTTGTCTTCGGCATGACCGCCATCCTCGCGCCCTGGAAGGGGCATGAGGTTTTTCTGGAGGCGGCGCGCACGGTGCGCGACGCGCTGCCCGGCGCGTGCTTCCTGATCGTGGGCGACGATGTTTACGATACCCATGGACATGGTCATCGCCGCGCGCTGCTCGAAGCCCGAGCGCGTGATCTCGGACTCGCCGACTCCGTCCGCTTCACCGGCTACCTGAGGGACGGGCTGGCGGCGGCCTACGCCGCCTGCGATGTGGCGGTGCATGCCTCGACCCTACCCGAGCCCTTCGGGCGCACCGCCATCGAAGCCATGGCCGCCGGCGTGCCGCTGATCGCCGCCGCCGCGGGCGGCCTGCTGGAGATTGTGGAACCGGAACAAAGCGGGCTGCTCACCCCGCCCGGCGATGCCGCCGCGCTCGGCGCCGCCATGCTGCGTCTGGCCCGGGAACCGGAACTGCGGGCGCACTTGATCGCCGGCGGAAGGGCGCGGGTGCGTGAACGCTTCGCCGAAGACGCCATCAACGCGCAATGGATGGATCTTTACCGGGAGATAATCGGGTGAAGACCTGGCTCATCCGCATCTGCGACAAGCTCATCGTCGGGCAGGTGGCGGTGATCGCAGCCTTTCTTCACCGACGCCGAGTGGATACTCCACCCCTGACTTGGGTCGCCCCCTACGGTCGCTCAGCGCCGTGGCTTCGCTCCCCGGCAGCGGGCGCCCGCTCTGCTCAGGGCGCCTCCGAGCTGCCGCGAGGGGTGGGAAATTCCGGCCGTGGTCCGGTGGTGGCGATCAAGCTGGTGGGCATGGGGGATGCGGTGCTCATGCTGCCCGTGCTGGCCGCCATCCGCGCTGCCGGCCGGCGGCTTACCGTGGTCACCACGCGCCGCGCCGCGGGGGTGTTCACCGCGCCCGGGGTGGCCGATGCGGTGGTCATCGTGAGGCGGCACCCGGCGACCTGGCTCGCCGCGCTTCGAGCCCTGCGACCGGCGGAGATGGTGCTGGATTTCGAACAGCACGTGTTCTGGTCCGGGGCGTTGGCGCAAGTTGCCCGCCGGCGCGCCCGGCGCTTTGGGTTCCGCGTGGCCAGCCGCCGGCGCAACTATCTCTACGACGTGCTGGTGAGCGCTGAGGCCATGGGCATCAGGCACATGAAAGACATTTTCGATGACCTGGGGCGTGCCGCCGGGTTCTTGCCTGGCCGCGAGCTGATTCCCCTTCCCCTGGCGCCGGCGGCCAGAGAGAGTGCCGCGGCCTGGCGGGAACAGAATCAACTCACGCGTGGGAATGGCTACGTCGTGCTGGCACCCGGTTCGGGAGGCACGGTGTCATTTCGACGCCTTGCGCCGGAGGTGTGGGCGGAAGTGGTGGAGGGTCTACCGGAGTGGCCGATCGTGGTAGTGGGAGCGTGGCGGGAAGAGGCGCTCTGCCGCCAAATTGCGGCTTTGGCGCCGCGCGCCAAGGTGGCTACCGGTTTCAATTTGCAGGAGCTGGCGGCGGTAATGGCCGGCGCCGCCACCGTGATCGCGATTGATAGCGGACCGATGCATTTGGCGGCGGCCATGGGCGCGCCCGTAGTGGGAATTTTTGGTCCGGACACTCCGCAGCGCTACGCTCCCCGTAATGCGCAGTCGGTGAGCGTGTACCGGGCGCTGGCGTGCAGCCCCTGCAACAACTGCTGGGTGTATCGCGAGGCGCGCTGCACCAACCCCGAGCCGCACGTATGCATGTCGGGCATCGGGGCGGGCGCGATCGTCTCAGCCGCGGCTACGTGCCTGACCGCCCGACAGGGCGCGCACAATTAGGGTCAGCACAATCGCGCCCAAGATGGCTACCAGAACGGTATAGATGATGCCGCCGTGGGGCGAGGCCCCCAGGGCCAGCATGATCCATCCCCCGATAATGGCGCCGATGATGCCGACAACAATGTCCATCAGCGGTCCAAAGCCGTGGCCGCGCATGATTTTTCCCGTCGCCCAGCCGGCGATCAGGCCAACGATAATCCACCAGATCACCACCATGTGACCTTGGATGCCGGATTGCCGCCCGGCAGGTGCATTTTGTGCGGATACTCCACCCCTGACGTGGCTACGCTCCCCGGCAGCGGCGCCCGCTCGGCTCAGGGCGCCTCCGAGCTGCCGCGAACGGGCTCAGGATTGGCCGTTGAGGAGGCGTTCAGCGTAGAAGTTTTCGACTTTGGCACGGTCGCGGACGGTGGTCAGAAAGGCCGCCTGCAAGACCTGCTGACGGGCGTTGGTGAGCAGATCGCGGATGCTTTGCTTTACCTGCGGGTCGGTGAGGGGGCGAACGCCGGCCGGCTCGATGCCCTCGAGCTTGAGCAGATAGTAGCCTTCCGGGGTAGTGATCACCGGGGAGACCTGGCCGGGTTGGAGACGGAGGATGGCGTCGCGCAGCGGCGCCGGGGTCTGGCTCATCAGCACCGATTGCGGGATCAGGCCGAGGTCGCCGCCGCTCGAAGCGGTGGCCGGGTCTTCCGAATATTGCTGCGCCAGGGTGGCAAAGTCGGCCTTGGCGGCCAGCCGCTGCTGCAGCATGGCCATCTTCTTGCGGGCGGCGGCGGGGGTGGTGGCCTTGTCTTCGGCCAGGTTGGTGACCGCGCCGGGGCGGGGGGTGACGACGATCTCCAGCACATGGTACTGGCGCTCGGGGAGATGGAAACTGGCCTGGTTCTGTTGGTAGAACTGTGCGATGTCGTCGTCGGTGATGTGGATTTTGTCCGCCACCTCCTGCTGCAGCAGTTGGTTGAGGATGACCGCATCGGCGGCCTGCTGCCGCAGTTCCGGCTCGGGCGGCGCCGGCTGACGGGCGCGGGCCACGCTGAGGGCGCGGTCGAGTTGCTGGGGGTCGGCCTGGATGCCCAGCTGGGCGGCGTATTGCAGCAGGATGTGGCGGTCAATCAGCTGGTTGAGCAGGGACAGGCGCAACTGCAGGCTCTGCTGCGGAGGCAGAGGCGCGGCGGCGCCGGCGGTCTGCTCGGCATAGAGCTGGTTGAGTTCGGCGGTCTGGATGGGCTGGCCGTTGACCATGGCCAGCACGTCGGGGCCAGGGGCGGGCCGCTGGAACCAGCCACAGCCCGCCAGTCCCAGCAGGGCGAGGGCGGTGGCGGCGCTCAAAACCATCAGGCGGCGGGGCACGCTTCAGTGTAAACCGGTTTGCGGGCGTCCGAAATAGCTACGCAGACAGACATAATTCCGGCGTCGTCGGGGAAAGCGAAGCCGAACTTGTGTTTTTTGTATCCTCAGCATCCCATTATTTTCCCTCTTGCTGTTCCATTTGGGCTATGATGATGGAGCGCGATGTGCGCCCAGGAAACCCCGCATGCGAATCAGCAAAGCCGACATCGAATCCCTTGCCCAGTTCCGTTACGCCCTGCGCCAGTTTCTGCGCTTCAGTGAGCGCGCCGCGCGGCAGGCGGGCGTCTCCCCGCAACAGCACCAGTTGCTGATGACCATCAAGGGCATGCACGGCCGCCCCTGGGCCAACGTGGCGGAGATCGCCGAGCGGCTGCAGGTCTCCCATCACGCCGCGGTGGCGCTGGTCACCCGCGCCCAGAACCTGAAGCTGGTGAAGCGTACCCAAGGCAAGGAAGACCGCCGCACGGTGCAGGTATCGCTCACCCCCAAGGGCGAGGAACTGATCAACACCCTGGCCGAGCTGCACCACCACGAGTTGGGCCGGCTGTCGCAGATCCTGCTGAAGCAGTTGCAGTCCATCGGCGCGGCGGCGCGCAAGCGGGGGGTTGATTAATTAATCGCGGGGGCCCGGCATTTATTAATCGCGGGCGCCCGGCTTCGCCGCCCGCTCTCGTAGTTCTCCAGCGACGCTACGCCGGGGCCCCTGCGCCCCGGCTGCGCCGCGCGCCCCGCTCTCGTAGGCCTCCAGTAACGCTGCGCCGGGGGCCCCTTCGCCCCGGCTGCGCATTTCCAGAGAGGGCGGCAGAGCCTCGCGCCGGGGTGGCGCGCGGGAGGCGGGAACTGTTCACTGTTCCCTGTTCACTATGCCCTGTCCCCTGTTCCCTGATTCGGACGCGGTTCCCGTACACTAGAAGGGTGACCTCCGCGGTGGAAAGTCCGGCTCTGGCTGCCATACCGGCGGCGTTGGAAGACATTCGCGCCGGGCGCATGGTGGTGGTGGTGGACGACGCCGACCGTGAAAACGAAGGCGATCTGACGCTGGCGGCCGAGCGCGCCACCCCGGAGGCGATCAACTTCATGGCCCGCCATGGCCGCGGGCTGATCTGTGTGGCCATGACGCCGGAGCGTTTGGAGGCGTTGCGCATCCCGCTGATGACGGCGGAAAACACCAGCAACTTCGGCACCGCGTTTTGCGAATCGGTGGACGCCCGCGCCGGGGTGTCGACAGGAATTTCCGCCGCCGACCGCGCGCGCTCCATCCAGGTG
>JANWJU010000041.1 GCA_025451775.1 Terriglobales bacterium | reverse complement strand
CTGACCGCGGTGGACGAGCGCAACCGCCTTCCCCGGCCGCCGGGCGCGTTTACGCCGCCGGCATCGGAGTTCACCGTCATCTATCACCTCTATTCCTTCGCGGCGAACGAGTTCCTGCGCCTCAAGGTGCCGCTGCAGGATGGCGCGGAACTGCATCTGCCCAGCGCCATCGATCTGTGGCCCAACGCCAACTGGTACGAGCGTGAGGCGTGGGACATGTTCGGCGTGGTCTTCGAAGGCCACCCGCACTTGCGGCGCATCCTCATGCCGGCGGGCTGGACCGGGCATCCGCTGCGGAAAGACCACCCCGCCCGCGCCACCGAGATGGGGCCGTTCCGGCTGTGGGAGGAGAAGGAAAAAATCGAGCAGGAATCGCTGCGTTTCAAACCCGAGGAGTGGGGCATGGAGGAGCGGCCGGGGGCGGATACCGACTTCATGTTCCTCAACATCGGCCCCCAGCACCCCGGCACCCATGGCGTGCTCCGCATTGCGCTGCAGCTCGATGGCGAAACCATCGTGGACGCGGTGCCCGACATCGGCTATCACCACCGCGGCGCCGAGAAGATGGGCGAGCGGCAGAACTGGTACACCTACATCCCCTACACCGACCGGGTCGATTACCTCGCCGGGGTGACCAACAACCTCGCCTATCTGACCGCCGTCGAGAAGCTGGCCGGGATCGAGGTGCCGCCACGGGCGCAGGTGATCCGCGTCATGTTGACCGAGCTGTTCCGCATCATCAGCCACCTCGTGTGGTACGGAACGTTCGCGCAGGATGTGGGGCAGCTCTCGCCGGTGTTTTTTACCTTCAACGACCGCGAGAAGGCCTTCGAAATCATCGAAGCCATCACCGGCGCCCGCATGCATCCCAACTGGTTTCGCATCGGCGGCGTGGCGCAGGATCTGCCGCAAGGCTGGGAGGCGATGATCACCGCCTTCTGCGATTACATGCCGCACCGGCTCAACGAGTATGACCACGAGGTGATGGCCAACCGCATCTTCAAGGGGCGCACCGTCGGCGTGGGCCGCATGACGGTCGAGGAGGCCATCGCCTGGGGCATCACCGGACCCAACCTGCGCGCCACCGGGCTGGAGTGGGACTTTCGCAAGAAGCAGCCCTACTCCGGATACGAGAACTTCGAGTTCGAGATTCCCACCGCCTCCGGCGGCGACTGCTACGCCCGCGCCCAGGTGCGGGTCGAGGAGATGCGCCAGAGTCTGCGCATCATCCGGCAGTGCATCAAGAACATGCCCGAGGGGCCCTATAAGTCGCGGCATCCGCTGGCGACCCCGCCCTTGAAGGAGTTTCCGCGCCCCGAAGCCGACGGCGGCGCCACCCAGCCGCCGCAGGGCACGATGCACGACATCGAGACGCTCATCACCCATTTCCTGGGCGTGACCTGGGGTCCGGTCATGCCCTATGGCGAGGCGTTGGGCGTGATCGAGGGCACCAAGGGCGCCTACGGCTACTACCTGGTGAGCGACGGATCCACCAACTCCTACCGCACCCGCATCCGCACCGGATCGTTTCCCAACATGCAGACGCTGCCGCTGCTGTGCCGGGGGGCGATGGTGCCGGACCTGTTGGCCGTGCTGGGAGCCATGGATTTCGTTTTGGCCGATATCGACCGTTGAACCCGGAAAACGGATGCTGACTGAAGCGGAACAGCACGAGATCGAAGCCGAAGCGGCGCATTACCCGGAGCGCCGTGCCGTCGCGATTGATGCGCTCAAGATCGTCCAGCAGCACCGCGGCTACATCTCCGACGCAACGCTCACCGAAGTGGCCGTGTTCCTGGGTCTGACCCGCGCTGAACTGGACGGCGTGGCCACCTTCTATAACCTCCTGCATCGCAAGCCGGTGGGGCGGAACGTCATCTGGATATGCGATGGCGTGAGCTGCTGGCTGACCGGCTACGGGCGCCTGCGGCGGCAACTCGAACAGCGGCTTGGCATCCAGGAAGGTGAGACCACCGCCGACGGGCGCTTCACGCTGCTGCCCATCGTGTGCCTGGGCGCGTGCGATCACGCCCCCGTGTGCATGGTTAACGACGATCTGCACCACGATCTCGATCCCGCCGCCGATCCCGATCGCATGAACAAGCTCCTCGAGCCCTACCGCTAGCCAACCGATCCACCATGGCTGACGCCCTCACCCATCCGCTCACCTTCAACTTGCCGCCGGACGGCTCCATGCTGGCGCTGGACGCCTACCGTGCCGGCGGCGGCTACCAAGGCCTGGAAGCCGCCCGGGCCACGGCGCCCGCCGCCATCACCGAGCAGGTGAAGGCCTCGAACCTGCGCGGACGCGGGGGCGCCGGCTTTCCCACCGGCCTCAAATGGAGCGTGCTGCCCATGGGCCCCAGCGCGCGCCGTCCCAAGTACATCGTGGTCAACGCCGACGAGATGGAGCCGGGCACGTTCAAGGACCGGCTGCTGATGGAGCAGAACCCGCATCTGCTGCTGGAAGGCATCGCCATTTGCGCCCGCGCGGTCGAGGCCGAAATGGCCTACATCTTTCTCCGGGGCGAGTACACGCTGGCGGCCACGCGCCTGCGGCAGGCCATCACGGAAGCCGAAGCCGCGGGCTGGACCGAAGGCTTTCGCCTGCACCTGCACACCAGCGCCGGGCGCTATATGTGCGGCGAGGAAACCGGCATGCTCAACGCGCTCGAAGGCAAGCGTGCCAACCCGCGCACCAAACCGCCCTATCCTGGCATCTCTGGGCTATGGGGCAAGCCCACCGTGGTGAACAACGTCGAGACGCTGTGCAACGTGCCCGGCATCCTCGCCCACGGCGTCGACTGGTACCGCGGCCTGGGCCGCACCGCTGACGGCGGCACCAAGCTGTATGGGGTCAGCGGCCGGGTGCAGCATCCCGGACTTTGGGAGCTGCCCATGGGCACCACGGTGGGCGAGATCCTGGACCTCGCCGGCGGCATGCGCCCGGGATTGAAACTGCGTGGCCTGCTCCCCGGCGGCGCCTCGACGGAGTTTCTCACCCCCGAGCATCTCAACGTCGCCATGGATTTCAGTGCCGTCCAGAAAGCCGGCAGCCGCATGGGTACCGGGACCATGATCGTGCTCGACGATCAGGCCTGCCCGGTGGGCATGACCGCCAACCTGACCCATTTTTTTGCGCGTGAGTCGTGCGGCTGGTGCACCCCCTGCTGGAGCGGGCTGGGGTGGGCGGACCGCATCCTGCAGGCGATGGAGCGCGGCGAAGGCAACCCCGGCAATATCGAGAAGCTGGAGTTTCTGACTGGTTTCTGGGGTCCGGGAGCGACCTTCTGCGCGCTGGCGCCGGGGGCGGCCGAGCCGCTCCTGAGCGCGGTCAAGTACTTCCGCGCCGATTTCGAGCGCCACATCGTCGAACACCGGTGTCCTTACGAGGGTTGGGATGCCTAAGATCCACATCGACGGGCGCAGCTATGACGTGGCCCCCGGGCAAAACCTGCTCGAGGCCTGCCTGGGCTTGGGGTTCCACCTGCCGTTTTTCTGCTGGCATCCGGCCATGGGCTCGGTGGGAGCGTGCCGGCAGTGTGCCATCAAGCACTTCAAGGACGAAGCCGACGCCAAGGCTAACGGCGGCCGCCTGGTCATGTCCTGTATGACCGCGGCCGAGGAGGGCATCCGCATCTCCGTCGACGATCCCCAGGTGGTCGCCTTCCGCGCCTCGATCATCGAAGGCATGATGCTGCACCACCCGCACGATTGCCCGGTGTGCGATGAGGGCGGCCACTGCCACTTGCAGGACATGACCGTAATGACCGGTCATAACTACCGCCGCTACCGCTTCTCCAAGCGGACGTTCCGCAACCAGTATCTGGGGCCGCTGATCAATCACGAGATGAATCGCTGCATCCAGTGCTACCGCTGCGTGCGGTATTACCGTGAGTACGCCGGCGGCGCCGACTTCAACGCCTTTGGCATCAGCGATCACGTGTTTTTCGGCCGCGAGCGGGACGGGGTGCTGGAAAACGAGTTTGCCGGCAACCTGGTCGAGGTGTGCCCCACCGGCGTGTTCACCGACGCCACCTTGAAGCAGCATTACACGCGCAAATGGGATCTGCGCTGGACGCCCTCGGTGTGCCCGCACTGCGCGCTGGGGTGCAACACCAGCCCGGGCGAGCGGTATGGGACCGTGCGGGCGGTGTTCAACCGCTATAACAGCGCGGTCAACGGGTATTTCCTCTGTGATCGCGGACGCTTTGGCTACGAGTACCTGTCCAGCCCGGAGCGGGTCACGCTGGCGCGCCAGCGGCGGGATGGCGTCCGCGCCGACCTCACGCCCGAGGCGGCGTTGGCGCAGTTGACGCAAGCCGCCGCCGGCGTGGCCGCCGACCCGCCGGGGCGCTGGATCGGCATCGGTTCGCCGCGGGCGTCGATGGAATCGAACTTCGCGCTACGGCAGTTGGTGGGTGCTGAACGGTTCTTCGCCGGCGTCGAGGCCCACGAGTGGGAGTTGGACACGCGGATCGCCGCCATCCTCCGCCAGGGCGCGGTGCACTCGCCCAGCCTGGGCGAGGTGGAACGCTGCGATGCCGCCCTGGTGCTGGGCGAAGACCTGACGCAGACGGCCGCGCGCATGGCCCTGAGCTTGCGGCAAGCGATGCGGCAACAGCCGCTGCGCGAGATCTGCGATCCACTCAAGATCCCGCACTGGCTCGATCACGCCGCCCGGGAGGCCATTCAGGGGGAGCACGGGCCGCTGTTCCTCGCCACCACCGCCGCCACCAAACTCGACGACATCGCCACCCACACCTGGCGCGCCGCCCCCGACGACGTGGCCCGGCTGGGTTACGCTGTCGCCGCGGCTTTAAATTTGGATCAAGACACCGCCGGCACCGTCACTGCGGAGTGGCGGGCCGCCGCGGCCGAAGTGGCCGACGCGCTGCTCGCCGCCGAACGGCCGTTGATCGTCACCGGCGTCTCCAGCGGGAACCGCGGCCAAATCGAAGCCGCACTCGCCATCGCCGCCGCGCTCGCCGTCCGCGGCAAGCACCCCGCCGTCAGCTTCGTGCTTCCCGAGTGCAACACGCTCGGGCTGGCGCTGCTCGGTGCGCGCCCGTTGCCCGAGGGCATGGACATGGTCCGCTTCGGCCTTGCCCACGGCGCCATCGTGGTCGAGAACGACCTGTTCCGCCGCGCGCCCGCCGAGGAAGCCAAGGCGTTCCTGGCTCAATTGGACCAGCACGGCGGCCATCTGGTGGTGTTGGACCAGATTCGCCACGCCACCGCCGACGCCGCCGAATTGCTGCTGCCCGCGGCGGGCGTCACCGAAGGCAGCGGCACCCTCATCAGCAGCGAAGGACGCGCGCAACGCTTCTTCACCGTGGCCGCCCCCACCCCCAACCGGGCTGAAAGCTGGAGCTGGCTGGAGGCGGCGCAGGGGCATACGCCGGCGCTCGACGACATGGTGGCGCAGCTGTGCGCCCTGGTCCCTGAACTCGAGCCCCTGCGGCAGGCCGCGCCACCAGCCACTTTGCGCCTGGCCGGCCAAAAAGTGGCGCGCGAAACCCACCGCTTCAGCGGCCGCACCTCCATCGACGCCGCCATCGAGGTCAGCGAGCCCAAACCACCCGTCGATCCCGATGCCCCGCTCAGCTTCACCATGGAAGGCTACGCCGCCCAGCCGCCGGCCGCGCTCATCCCCTACTTCTGGTCGCCGGGATGGAATTCACCCCAGGCCCAGCTCCCCTATCAGCAGCGCATCAACGCCCCGCTGCGCGGTGGCGATGCGGGCGTACGGCTATTGGAACAAGTTGCCGGCTCCCAGTTCCCGTGCGCCGGTGAGCCGCCGCCGCGGTTCGAGCCCAAGGCGGGGCGGTGGCTCATCATACGCCTGTATCACTTGTTTGGCTCCGAGGTGCTAAGCGGGCTGGGACGCGCCGTCGGAAGCCTGGCGCCGGATGCTTACGTGGCCTTGAATCCTGCTGACGCCGAACGGGCCGGACTCAAGGAGGGCGATGCGGTCCGCGTGGAGCCCGACGGCCGGCGCGGCTATCAAGTCCCGCTGCGTCTGCTGCCCGAGCTGCCGGTGGGCGTGGCGGGCGTGCCCGCCGGCTTTGCGGCCTTGGATGGCGCCGGGCTGCCGCACTGGGGGACCGTGACCGCAGAGGCGCCCCATGCTTGAGAGCCCCTATCCCCTCTGGTCGCTGTTGGGCATTCTGTTTTTTGCCCTCAACATTGCCGCTGGACTGATCTGGCTCGAGCGCCGCTTGCTGGGCTTGTGGCAGGACCGGTATGGCCCCAACCGCGTCGGCCCCTTCGGACTGCTGCAGGTTGTCGCCGACATGGTGAAGATCTTCACCAAAGAAGATTGGATTCCGCCTTTCGCCGACAAATGGGTGTTCATCGGCGCGCCCGCCATCGTGGTGGCCACCGTGCTCATGGGCTTCGTCGTGGTGCCGGTCACCTCGGGTATCGTGATCGCCGACCTCAATATCGGACTGCTGTTCTTCCTGGCGATGTCGTCGCTGGGCGTCTACAGCGTGGTGCTGGGCGGCTGGGCCTCCAACAACAAGTACGCGCTGCTGGGCGGCATGCGCGCGGCCGCGCAGATGCTCAGCTACGAGGTCTTCATGGGCCTGGCGGTGATGGGCACGGTCCTCATGGCCGGAACGTTCAGCCTGGGCGGCATCGTGCAAGCGCAGGCACGGACGATCTGGTATGTAATCCCGCAGTTTCTGGGGTTTGTGCTCTTCGTTATCGCCGGCATCGCCGAAACCCGGCGTCTGCCGTTTGATCTGCCCGAGGCGGAGAGCGAGCTGGTGGCCGGCTTCCACAGCGAGTACTCGGGCATGAAGTTCGGCATGTTCTTCGTGGGCGAATACATCGGTCTGGTGCTGATCTCCAGCATGATCACGGTGCTGTTCCTGGGCGGCTGGCTGGGCCCCTGGCTGCCGGCGCTGGTGTGGTTCCTGATCAAGGTGTTCGGCTGCATCGCCTTCTTTATCCTGCTGCGGGCATCGCTGCCGCGGCCGCGGTTTGATCAGCTCATGACCTGGGGTTGGAAGATCATGCTGCCGCTGGCGCTGGCGAACTTATTGGTCACTGGCGCCATCGTGGTGGCGGTGAGGTAACCCATGTTCAGCATCCTGCGCACCATCTGGGACGTCTTCCTCCACGCTTTCGCCAAGCGTGTGACCATCCAGTACCCGGAGCAGAAGGCCTACCTCGCCGCCCGCTACCGCGGGCGCATCATCCTCTCACGCGATCCCGACGGCGGCGAGCGCTGCGTCGCCTGTTACCTCTGTGCCGCCGCTTGCCCAGTCGATTGCATCGCCCTGCAAGCCACCGAGGATCCCAACGGCCGCCGCTATCCAGAGTGGTTTCGCATCAATTTTTCCCGCTGCATCTTCTGCGGCCTCTGCGAGGATGCCTGCCCCACCTACGCCATCCAGCTCACGCCCGACACCGAGATGAGCGAGTACCGGCGCCAGGACATGGTCTACGAAAAGGAGAACCTGCTGATCGACGGGGTGGGCAAGTACCCCGGCTACAACTTCTGGCGTGTCGCCGGGGTCAACATCGGCGGCAAGGATAAGGGAGAATCCGAGCGCGAGGCGCCACCCGTGGACCTGCACTCGCTCCTGCCGTAACTGCTCACTAGCAACTGCTCACCAATAACTTCTCACCATGCCCCTACTCTTCGCATTGGCGGCCATCATTGCCATCGTGGCCACTGTGCTGGCGATTAGCCGGTCGAACGTGGTGCATGCGCTGCTGTATCTGATCGTTTCCCTGCTGGCGACGGCGGTGGCCATCTACGCGTTGGGAGCCGCGTACCTGGCGGCGCTCGAGGTCATCATCTACGCCGGCGCGATCATCGTGCTGTTCGTGTTCGTGACCATGATGCTGAACCTGGGCGATGCGGTCCAGCGGCAGGAGCGGGCGTGGCAGCCGGGACGGGGATGGATTGGGCCGGGAGTTTTGGCCGCGTTGCTGTTGGGCGAGTTCATCTGGATGGTGACCGAGGGAGGCCTCGGCAGCCAGGTCCACCGCGTCGCGCCCAAAGCAGTGGGCATGCTGCTGATGGGCGAATACGTCGTCGGGGTGGAGCTGGCTTCGATGCTGCTTCTGGCGGGGATCGTGGCCGCGTATCACCTCGGCTACGGGCTGCTCCCCAAGCAGAAAGCGCAGCAGCCAACGTCGGAGACGACCGAGGTGGGGACGAAATGATCTCCATGGGCTTACTGTTCGCCGGGGTACTGTTCGTGCTGGGGGTGGCCGGCTTATTGGCGCGGCGCAACCTGCTCATGATCTTGGTCTCGATCGAGATCATGTTGAACGCCGCCGGCGTCGCCTTCATCGCCGCCGGGGCCTTGTGGAACCAGGCCGATGGCCAAGTCATGTTTTTGTTCATCCTCGCCACCGCCGCCGCCGAAGTCGCGGTGGGCCTGGCGCTGGTGCTGCAGGTGAACCACCTCCACCACACCGTGGACGCCGACGCGGTGCGGCAAATGAAGGATTAGACCATGTACGGATGGTTGTGGCTGGAACCCGTCATCCCCTTCGCCACCAGCGCGGCGCTGCTCATCGCTGGGCGCCGTATGGGACGCCGCGCCGCGGGGTGGATCGGAACCGGAGCCATCGCCGCCTCGACCATCATCGCCGCGCTTCTGACATGGCAGTTCATCGTTCACCCGCCCAGCGGTGGCGCCTATACGCAGGTCCTGTGGCAGTGGTTCGCGGTAGCCGGCTTCCATCCGCGGATTTCGCTCTACTTGGACTCGCTGGCGGTGGTGATGACGCTCGTCGTCAGCTTCGTCAGCTTCCTCATCCATCTCTATTCAGCCGAGTTCATGGCCGAAAGCGAAGGCTATGAGCGCTTCTTCGCCTACATGAACCTGTTCGTGGCCAGCATGCTGACGCTGGTGCTGGCCAGCAACCTGCTGCTGCTGTTCCTGGGCTGGGAAGGCGTCGGGCTGTGCAGCTACTTGCTCATTGGCTTCTGGTACGACGACGAGGTCAACGGCCTCGCCGGACGGAAAGCCTTCATCGTCACCCGCGCCGGCGATGTGGCCATGACGCTGGGGCTGGTGCTGCTCGTCACGCGCCTTGGAACACTCGATATCCAGGAGTTGATGCACCGCGTCACGCTGCAATGGCACTATGGCGCGATGGTGGCCGAGGTCGCCGGGTTTCTGTTGCTGGGCGGCGCTGTCGGCAAATCGGCGCAGTTTCCGCTGCAGACTTGGCTGCCCGACGCCATGGCCGGCCCCACCCCCACCAGCGCCCTCATCCACGCCGCCACCATGGTCACCGCCGGCGTGTATCTCATCGCCCGGCTTCACGTCCTCTACGCCCTGGCTCCGATGGCACAGTTGGCGGTGGCGCTCGCCGGCTTCATCACCCTCGTCATCGCCGGCTTCAGCGCCCTCACCCAGCACGACATCAAGCGCATCCTCGCCTACTCGACCATCAGCCAGATCGGCTACATGTTCCTGGCCCTGGGGGTGGGTGCGTGGTCGGCGGCGATCTTTCACCTGGTCACGCACGCCTTCTTCAAAGCCCTGCTGTTTCTCGCCTCCGGCGTCGTCATCCAGGCGCTGCACGAGGAACACGACATCTTCAAGATGGGCGGCCTGCGCAAGCGCCTGCCGCTGGCGTTCTGGTGTTTCATCTTCGCGGGCAGCTCGCTTGCAGGCCTGCCGCTGATCACCGCCGGCTTCTACAGCAAGGGCGTGATCATGTGGAGCGCTCACTCCAGCGCCCAAGGCGCCTGGTGGTTGTGGGCGGGAGCGATGGCGGGCGCCTTCATGACCGCGCTCTACACTTTCCGGCTGATCTTCGTCGTCTTCTATGGCGAGCCGCGGCAGGCCCACCCTCCCATCACCCGCTATCCCGGCCCGGCCATCAACTGGCCGCTGGGCGTGCTCGGATTTCTATCCATGCTCGCTGGCTTCATCGATCTCCCGGCGGCGATGGGCGGACGCGAGGCGCTGAGCGGTTTCCTGACGCCGGCGCTGCCCCGCTTTCTGGCCCTGCGGCCCGGAATGGGCGAAATCAGCTCTGAGCTCCTGGCCTCCATCCTGTTTTTTGCCGGCGTCTACCTGATCTATCTGTTCCAACTGCAAAAACCGGGCTGGAGCGCGCAACTCGCCGGTCCCGGCCTCGGCGACACGGCCCACCGCTTCTGGTTCGCCGATTGGGGCATGGATTGGCTGTACGAGAAAACCTTGGTCCATCCCGTAGCCTGGTTCGCACGCGTCAACAAAGCCGACGGCGTGGACCGCATCTACGACGGTATCGCCTGGCTGAGCGAATACTTCCACCGCGGCCTGAGCCGCACCGAGAACGGACGCCTGCGCTGGTACGCGGGCTGGGTCACGGCGGGCGCCATCGTTTTAGTGGCGCTCGCCAAGTGGTAAAACGATGATCCTGGTCTGGCTATTGATCGTGCTCGGCGCCGCCGGCGGCCTCGCCGTCCTGAGCGAACGCTGGGGCGGCGACTGGCCGCGCTGGGTCACCCTCATCGGCATCACCGTCGATTTCGTCATCGGCCTCGCCATCTGGATCGGCTCCGAGATCCACCCCCCTCAAGGCCAGTGGCTCGTCAGTCTCGACGTCAACTGGATCCCCTCGCTCGGCATCCACTTTCACCTCGCCCTCGACGGCTTGAGCCTGCTGCTGATCATGCTCACCTTTGCCCTGGGCATGGTCGCGGTGCTCGCCTCCTGGCACGACATCACTGAAGGCATCGGCTTCTTCCACCTCAACCTGTGTTGGCTGCTGGCCGCCATCACCGGCGTCTTCCTGGCGCTCGATCTATTTTTGTTCTACTTCGCCTGGGAGCTGATGCTGGTGCCGATGTTTCTCATGATCCTGATCTGGGGTCACGAACGGCGCCGCTACGCCGCCATCAAGTTCTTCCTGTTCACGCAGATCAGCGGCCTGCTGATGCTGATCTCCATCCTGGCGCTGTACTTCTTCCATCACGCGGCGACGGGCGTCTACACCTTCGAGTACGCACAGCTTCTCAATACGCCGCTCCCTGCGGGAGCGGCCGTGCTCATCATGCTGGGTTTCTTCGCCGCCTTCATGGTGAAGCTGCCCGTGTTCCCCTTCCACACCTGGCTGCCGGACGCGCACACGGAGGCCTCGACCGCCGGCAGCTTGGTGCTCGCCGGCCTCATGCTCAAGACCGGCGCCTATGGCATGTTGCGCTTCGTGCTGCCGCTTTTTCCGTCGGCCGCGCACGAACTGGCGCCGTACGCGATGGTGCTGGCGGCGATCGGCATCGTTTACGGGGGCGTGCTGGCGTACGCCCAGAGCGATATCAAACGCCTGGTCGCCTACACCAGCGTCAGCCACATGGGGTTTGTCCTGCTGGGCATCTTCGCCGCCGCGCTGGCGCCGCCAGGCAGCAGCGCGGCGCGCTGGGCGCTGGAGGGCGTGATCCTCGAGATGCTCTGCCACGGCTTTTCCACCGGAGCGCTGTTTCTCATCGCCGGCTTCCTGCAAGAGCGCCTGCACACGCGCGAGATGCGCAGCATGAACGGCCTCTGGGCGGTCATGCCCCGCCTCAGCGGCGCCGGGCTGTTCTTCGCGCTGGCGGCCATCGGCTTGCCCGGGCTGGGCAACTTCGTGGCCGAGTTTCTGATCCTCATGGGCACGTTCCCGGTGAGCGCCGGCCTTACCATCGTGGCCGCCATCGGCGTACTGGTCTCCACCTTCTACGGCGTGGCCATGGTGCAGCACGCCTTCCACGGCCCCAACCGCCACAACTGGCAGGCGCCCGATCTCGGCAAGCGCGAGGCCTTGGCGCTGGTGCCGATGATGGCCGTGCTGCTGTGGCTGGGCTGGTATCCGCAACCGGTGTTCAACACCGCCGCCGCCAGTGTCGAGATCATCGCCAACCAGGCCGCCCGCCCCGTGGCCGTGGAGGCCCGGCGATGAACATCGCCGAAACCATCGCCATGACCGGCGCTGCTTGGACGCTGCTCTGGCCGCTGATCACCATCGCCGCCGCCGCCATCGTGGCCATGGTCGGGATCGCCTTCCACCGCAGCCACGGACTGACGCTGGGCGTCACCCTCGTGGGCCTCGGCCTCGCGATTGCGGAGCTGATTCCCGCCGCTTCCGTTGTGCCGCGTGATGTCACGCCTCTGCTCCGCATCGACGGCTTCGCGCTCTTCTTTATCGGCCTCACCGCCGCCTCCGCTTTCACCGTGGCTCTTCTCGCCCGCGCCTACCTCAACCGCCAGCAGGTCGTTAAGGAAGAGTTCTACATCCTACTGCTAACGGCCACGCTCGGCGCCGCAGTTCTGGCGGCCAGCAATCACTTTGCATCGTTCTTTTTGGGTCTCGAAATCCTCAGCGTCAGCCTCTACGGCCTCAACGCCTACTTGCAGCGCAAGGCGCTGCCGCTCGAGGCCGGAATCAAATACCTGGTGCTCGCCGCCTCCTCGGCAGCGTTTTTACTTTTCGGCATGGCGCTGGTGTACGCCTCGACCGGCACCATGAACTTCCCCGCCTTAGCCGCCGCGCTGCAACCCGCGGCTCACCTGCACACCGCCCTGGTTGTCCCGGGGCTGGTGCTGATCCTAGTGGGCATCGGCTTCAAGCTCGGCGTGGTCCCCTTCCATCTCTGGACGCCCGACGTCTACCAGGGCGCGCCTGCCCCGGTCACCGCCTTCATCGCCACCGCTTCCAAGGCGGCGATTTTCGCCGTCCTGCTGCGCCTTGTTGCCGAACTCGGCGGCAATCGCTCCGCTGGCCTGGCGGCGGTGATCGCGGCCGTCGCCATCGCCTCCATGGTGGCCGGCAACCTGCTCGCCCTGCGCCAGCGCAACGTCAAGCGCATCCTCGCCTACTCCTCGATCGCTCACATGGGCTACCTGCTGGTCCCTTTGGAAGCCGCCGGCGCCGCGCTGAACCTCGCCGCTGCCGCCATCGGATTCTATTTCCTCGCCTACTTCATCGCCACCCTCGGCGCCTTCGGCATCATCTCGGCACTCTCGAGTTCCGACGGCGAACCCGACACCATCGCCGACTACCGCGGCTTGTTCTGGCGCCGCCCCGGCCTGGCGCTGGTGTTCATCGCCATGCTGCTCTCCCTCGCCGGTATCCCGCTCACCGCCGGCTTCATCGCCAAGTT
>JANWJU010000040.1 GCA_025451775.1 Terriglobales bacterium | reverse complement strand
TCAGCCCGACCTGCTCGGGCAAGGCGGTGAAGATCGAGGGCGCGGTCATCTTCATCGTCTGGCCGTCCATCTGCGGGACATGAGGCAATCCACCCATGGTCACCCTCCCGTCCGGGGTCGAAAACGTCAGGTCGATCTTGTAGACACCCGTAAGGCTGGTTTTGTTCACGACCGGAAAGTCCAACTGCAAGCTCAGCACGCGGGCCATTTGCTCCATCGAGGCCGTTCCCACCAGATTGAGTCCTTGCGGGCTCAGCCGCATCATGAATCGGCCGAGACTGGCGGCCGCGGGCGCCAACGCGATGTGGCCTTCCGCGCCCGGCAGCGATGAACTTTCTGGGCTCATTTTGGGACCGCCCGGCGCCATTTCGAGCAGGTACACCGGCATCGTCTTCGTTTCCCGGTGCATCTTGATGCCGAACTGCCGTACTAGAAACGGCTGCAACAGCTCCGTAATCTTGTCCTGCGCCACTGGCGCCGTCGTCGTGCCCGTCACGTTGAACCGCTCCGTGGTCATCCAATCGGGCCCGACCACCTGGTAGGGGCGGAGTCCATAAGCTCTCGTGATCAAGTCCTTGAGCGACATGTTCTCCGCCGTCAGCCGCTGTGGGTCAACGCGCATGCCGAACGAGATCTTCCGCGCCGGGCCCGGCTGCTCACCCGGCCGGATCGAGGCCGCCGCGAACTCTGTCGGCCCGCTTTGGGCGTAAATCATTCCCGCCGCCACTGGCCCCAGCAGCGCCACCGCGAGCAAGGCCGCCAACGTCGTTAGGCCTTTGCGGCTTAAGTTCCGTCCCCAGCCGCCCTCGAGGATCTCCCGCACCCGCCGTTGCAGCGGACCGCCCGAAACCCCGGACGCGCACGCCAGCGGCGCATCCATGTAATGCCGGCACACGCCCAGAATCCCGCCCGCGTACGCCCGTGCATCGCCGCCCGCGCGCAAAACGGCCTCATCGCACGCCCGCTCCCGCTCGGCAATCATCCGCGCCCCAATCCACCAGACGAATGGGTGAAACCAGAACATCGTCTCGACGACCCGGTGCAGCGCCGCCCAAAGATTGTCCCGCCGCCGGATGTGGGTCCGCTCGTGGGCCAGTACCGCTTCCAGCTGCTCGGCCGTCAACTGGTCTTCGATCCCCACCGGCACCAATAGCACCGGGCGCAGGATGCCAAACACCCCCGGCTCGACCGCGCCCTCGGTCACCCGCAAGCACATGCCGCTCGCCGCGCGCGGCTCCGCCTTCCGCGCAAGCCGCGCCGTCCGCCGCCACTGCAGCCACCAGCGCCCCGCCAGCGCCCCGCTGCCTGCGAGCCAAAGGCCTCCCAAAATCCAAGCCCACGGCACGCCGCTGGCCTGCGGCAGCGAACTCACCGTAATCGGAATGACCACCGTTTCGAAATGCGCCGCGGCCGTCACCGCCGGCAGCGCGGTGGACGCCTGCGGCCACGGCAGGCGCGAAGCGAGCGCTGAACCTGCCGCCGCCAGTGCGCTGAACGGCACCAGAAACTTCAGCGACGCCCCCAGCCACACCCCGAACCGCACCCGCGCAGCGTTCTTCCGCAGCGCCAGCGCTACCAGCGCCGCCAGACCGGCAAACTCCGTCGATTGCCACAGGTGATTGAGCATTCCCGCCGCGTTCATATCTCCTCCTAATTTCCGGCCGGGGTCGCGTTTGCGGAATCAACCACCAGCACATCCACCGGCGCCTTGCCGGATACCAGACGCAACCCGAGTTGCTCCGGAAGGGCGTCGAAAATCGAGGGCCCGCCGCCAGCCGGCGCACCCGGCACGCCGGCCTTGGGATCAAAGGTGAGCCGAATGTCGTACGTTCCCATTTGCCCGGTCTGGTTCAGCACCGGGCGGTCAAATTGCAGGTTCAAAAAGTCCACCAGTTGCTGCAGCGTGGCCGTGCCGGTTAGCGTCAAGGCCCGGCCTTCGAGGTGCATGCTGAAGCGCTGCGCTGGCATGATCGCCGGCGCCGCGTCACGGTTCGCCGGCTTCAGCTTGGCCCCACCCGGCGCCACCTCCAGCCGGTACACCGGCCGCACCTCGCGGGTGGAGTGCACTTTGAGTTCAAATTGGCGCGTTAGAAACGGTCGCAGCAGCGCCGGCATCTCGTTCGCGGGCACGGGTGCGTGGGTTGCGCCGGTAATGGCAAAAATGTCCCCCGACATCCAATCGGGGCCACGTAACTGGTAGGGCTGCAGCCCCCAAGCGGCAAGGATCAGCTCACGCAGCGACATGTTCTCCGCCCATAGGCGCTGCGGATCGATGTGCAAACCCATCACGCGCTTGCCCGAACCCGCCGCCGGCACGGCGTGGATCGCGATCGCGTCGAAGGTCGCTGGTGGGGCCGCCTGCCCAAACAGCAGCCCGGCCATCACCGGGGTGAGTACCACCGCGGCGCCAAGGCTTGCTAGACACAGCATCCGGCCCCGGCTCAGCTTCCGTCCCCGGCCGCCTGCGAGGATCTCCCGCACGCGCCGCTGCAGCGGACCGCCGGATTGAGACGCCACCCCCACTGCGCACGCCAGCGGCGATGCCATGTAATGCCGGCAGACGCCGAGAATGCCGCCCGCGTAGGCCCGCGCATCGCCGCCCGCCCCCAGCACCGCCTCATCGCACGCCCTCTCCCGCTCGGCGATCATGCGCGCGCCGATCCACCAAACCAAGGGGTGAAACCAAAACACCGTCTCGACCACCCGGTGCAGCGCCGCCCAAAGATTGTCCCGCCGCCGCACGTGGCACCGCTCGTGCGCCAACACCGCCGCGAACTGCGCCGCCGTCAGCCGCGCCTCAATCCCCTTGGGCACCAGCAGCACCGGGCGGAACACACCAAACACCCCTGGCTCGACCGCGCCCTCGGTCACCCGCAAGCGCATGCCGCTCGCCGCGCGCGGCTCCGCCTTCCGCGCCATGCGCGCCGTCCGCCGCCACTGCCAGAACCAGCGCCCCGCCAGCGCCACGCTGCCTGCGAGCCAAAGGCCTCCCAAAATCCAAACCGATGGCACGCCGCTCGCCTGCGGCAGCGAAGCCACCGTGATGGGAATGACCATCGGCTTCAGGGGAGCCGCGGCCACGCTCGCGGCCGGGAACGCCGCCGTCGCCTCTGGCAAACGTGCGCCCAAGCCCGAGCCCACCGCCGCCAGCGCGCTGAACGGCACCAGGAACTTCAGCGACGCCGCCAGCCACACCCCGAACCGCACCCGCGCGCTGTTGCGCCGCAACGCCCACGCCACCAGCGCCGCAACGACGGCGAACACCGTCGATTGCCACAGGTGATTGAGTATCGCCGCTGCGTTCATGGCTTCTTTTCCTCCCGCCGCCGCAGCTCCGCCTCGGCGGCCTCCAGGTCCTGCCGCGTCAACTGCCCGGTCTCGATCCAGTGCGCCATCACCGGCTGCGTCCGCCCGCCCAGCATCGCCAGCCACTCGTCCATCAGCCGCCGATGCGCGGCTTGTCTGGCCACCACCGCCTCGAAGACGTGGGCGTTGCCGATCTTGCCCACCCGCCGCACCGCACCCTTCGCTTCCAATCGGTACACCATCGTCTGCACCGTCGTATACGTGGTTGGACGCGCGCCGTCGATTGCCTCCTGCACCTCCCGGATCGCGACCGGTCCCCGTGTCCACAACACCTCTAAAATCCGCAACTCGAGCCGGCTGAACCGCGGCGCCTTCGCTCGTTTACTCCTCATGTGCGAGATTCTACTACATGAGTGTGCCTTGCTGTCAAGCGGTGGAAAGGCGGCATCGCCCGCCCAAGGCAGGTCGACTTCTGCGAGGATGGTCCGCCGGCCGGCAGCTAAAATGCGGCTAAGATAAGGTGATGGCAGGTGCGGCGCGGCTACTGATTACGGCGGGGGTGGTGCTGGTGGCCCTGGGCGTCCTGGTGATCGTAGCCCAACGCATGCGCCTGCCGCTCGGCCATCTTCCCGGCGATGTGGTTTGGCGCGGACGCCACACCACGGCTTACTTCCCCTGGGTCACGATGCTGGTGCTCAGCGCCATCCTGACGCTGATTTTGAATCTCTTCCGGCGCTAGTGGCTATCGCGGCGCGATGAGCGCGGTCATGGGCAAGCCGGGCAGGTCGCGGCGTTCGAGCTTGGGGAAACCGGCGTTGGCGAACATGGCCTGGTACTCGGCGAAGGTGTACGCCTGCCCGTGCGCGGTCTCGCCCAACATGGTCAAGCTGAAGCTGGCGGGCGTGGGCGGCGAGACGCGATCGGGGTTGGGGACAAAATCCAAACCGATTACCTGGCCGTCATCGGCGAGCGCGGCGCGCGCTTTGGCCAGCAGCCCTTCGACCACGTCGGGGCTGAAGTGGTGCATGAAGCCGGTGATCAGGATCAGCCGGTAACCGGTGCCAAAGTCCACCTCACCCTCGGTGCCGGGCAGCGCACTGCCCGGTAACGTACGATAGCGTCCGGCCACGCCAGCGGCGGTGGCATTCTCCTGGGCCACGGCAGCCACCGGCTCGGCATCCACCAGCGTGATCTCCGCATTGGGATAGCGCTGCGCCACCGCGATGCCGTAGAGCCCGTGCCCACCGGCGATGTCCAACACCTTGTGCACTCCCGGGCCACCTGCCCCCACCACGCCCGCCAAATGCTCGGCCACGAAAGCCGCCGGCATGCGCATCATCGGCGCCATGGAACGCGCAAACCGTACCCACACGGCGGGATCGGGAACGATATTCTCCGCGCCGCCGTGGCGCACGGCATCCGCGAGGCGGTTGAAATCGCCGCGTTCCGTCAGGTAACCAAACCACTGCGCGGTGTCGGCCATGCACGCGGGCGAACGCCGGTCGAGGAACATCGCCGCCTCCGGGCTCAGCCCATACCGGCCCTCCGCTTTGGTTAGCAACCCGTGGATCACCAGAAAGTCCGCCAGGATGGCCACACCGCGCGCATCGGCTTGGGCCACCCCGGCAATCCCGGCGGCGCTAGCCTCGCCGCGCGCGATGATCGAGAACAGGTCCAACTCCACCGCGGCACACAACGCCGCCGTCTGTTGGAAGGCGTTCATCATCTGGAAAATGCCGAGCGGGGTGGGCGGATGCGGACCAGAAGGCGTTGCCGCAGACAGTACCATAGTTGCTTCCGGATGGATGAATCGATGTACGGGTTGCCCAGCTATGATAAGCCCATGCACGTTTGCCTGTTCTACGAGACCGCGCCCGATTACCTGGAACGCCGCCAGCCCTACCGCGCCGAGCATCTCGCCTTGATCAATGCCTTCCACTCTCAAGGCAAAATCGTCATGGCCGGCGCGCTCAAGCCCGGCGGCGCGCTCCTTGTCTTCCAGGCGGATACCATCGCGGCCGCCCGCGCCGACGCGGAAGCCTTCGCCGCCCAGGACCCCTACCTCCGCCACGGCGTTGCCACCGCTTGGTCCACCAAAGAGTGGACCGTGGTCACGGGCGCGTAGAGGAGCAGCATGAAGGCCATTCGATTCCAGGGGGTTGGGGGCCCCGACGTCATCCAGGTCGTCGACGAACCCATGCCCGAGCCTCGGCCGGACGATCTCCTGATCCGCGTCCAAGCCGCTGGCGTCAACCGCGCCGACATCCTGCAGCGCGAGGGCCTCTATGGAGCGCACGCCGACTACGGCGACTCCCCCATTCCAGGCCTGGAAGTCGCCGGCACGGTGGTGGCGATGGGCGCCCGCGCCGCCGGGTTCAAGCCCGGCGATCGGGTCATGGCGGTGGTGGGAGGCGGCGGCTATGCACAGTACGCGCGGGTCGACCACCGCATGGCCATGCCGGTCCCGGAGGCGCTCACTGCGGTGCAGGCGGCAGCGATCCCCGAGGTCTTCGTGACCGCCCATGAAGCTCTGCTTCACCTCGGCGAGGCCGCTCCCGGCGATTGGGTGCTGATTCACGCCGCGGCTGGCGGCGTTGGTTCCGCCACCGTGGCCCTGGCCCACGCGCTGGGTGCCCAGATCGTCTACACCGCCTCTGGCGACGAGCGCGTGCGGCGCGTGGCGGCCTTGGGCGGCACGCTCGGTGCCGACTACAAGAAGGAGGACTTCCTCGACGCCGTCCTGCGCGCCACCAACGGGCGCGGCGTCGCGGTGGTCGTCGACTTCATCGGCGCGCCTTACCTGGAACGCAACCTGCGCTCGCTCGCCGCGGGCGGAAGACTGATCCAGGTGGGCCTCCTCGGCGGCAGCACCGGCGTGCTGCCCATGGGCCTGCTTTTGCACCAGCATCTGCGCCTGATCGGGACCGTCATGAAGTCCCGCCCCTTCGCCGAGAAGTTGGCGATGACCACAAGATTCCGCCAACGTTGGCTCGCCGCCTTCACCGCCGGTACGCTCGCCCCCATCGTCGACCGGATCTTCCCTTTCGAATGCGCCGCCGACGCCCACCGCGCCATGGAAGCCGCCGGCGGCTTCGGCCGGATCATCCTCGCGATGGAA
Organism: Terriglobales bacterium; assembly: GCA_025451775.1. Lineage (GTDB taxonomy): Bacteria > Acidobacteriota > Terriglobia > Terriglobales > SCQP01 > SCQP01. Next base: position 3,485 of record JANWJU010000040.1, on the reverse strand, counting down.
TAATCCCTCGATCCCCAATGTCGCCAGGCCCAGTTGGCCGACGACCCACGAGACTCGTGCCACATCAATGCTTTTCATATATACTGCCCGGTAAACAGTCGTAACTTGTCCGAGGGGCGCCGTGGGAAGTGGCAGTGATTCCTTGCAGAGTGTCGTGGTGCCATCTGCAACCTAATCCGTACCTATTTGTCCTCGATGGCTCCATGGTTCCCACTCCACTCGGTGTGAACGCCCCACGCACCATCACCGCGCTGGCGGAGCGCTGCGCCGCCATGATCGTCCGCCACCGCCGACCCGGCGCTGGGGCGGCCGCGGGTGGAAGCTGATGGCCCAACCTCAACCTCCGTCGCCCGAGTTGAAATATCAAGCGCTCGGCGATCTCCGCCACCTCCGGCGCTCCGCTCTCCACTCCCATCTGCGCCGCGAGGTGGATGCTCTCGCCGACGATACCCGGCGCCCGCTGCTTGCCGCCTTCCTTCCCGGCAACCTGCTCTGCTGGCTGGGCAGGTATTTGAAGTACGCCTGCCACCGCAAGCATCCCTTCTCAACTTATCCTGCCGTCGGCGAGCAGGGGGTGTACCGATTGGCGGACACCGCCAAAGTCAGCCTCGCCGGCGATTGGGGCACGGGAACGCGCGAGGCTGCCGCCGTGGCGGCCGGCATGCTCGCCTTCGAGCCCGATTACACCATCCATTTAGGTGACGTGTACTACGTCGGCGATGCCACCGAAATCGCCGAGAACTGCCTGGGCAAAACCGAGTACGGCTACCAGGGCGTCACCTGGCCCCACGGCCGCCTGGGCGCTTTTGCCCTCTGCGGCAACCATGAGATGTATGCCAACGGCACCGCCTATTTCGAGACCTTCCTGCCCGCGCTGGGCATCCCCGCCTCGCAGGATCGCCGCCAACGGGCGAGCTTTTTCTGCCTCGAGAACGACCACTGGCGTATCGTCGCCCTCGACACCGCCTACAACTCGGTGGGCATCCCGGTACTGGAACAAATTCCCGGAATCAATCGCATTCCGCACGTCGGCCCTGACTGCCGCCTCGAAAAAACCATGCTCCATTGGCTGCGGACCGTGGTGCGCCCGCAGGATCCGGACCGGCGCCGGGCCACGATCCTGCTGACCCATCATCAGTATTACAGCGCCTTCGAGGACGCCTACCACCTTCCCGCCCAGCAACTTCGCCAACTCTTCTGCGATCAAGACTTGCTCTGGATTTGGGGGCATGAGCATCGCTGGGCGGTGTACGGCCGCTATCAACCCGGCCCCCTGTCCGCCTACGGGCGCTGCATCGGCCATGGCGGGATGCCGGTGTCGATCGCCAGCCCCAAGCCGTCGCGCTTGGCGAGCGGCATGCCACTGCAGTTCTTCGACGAGCGCGTCTACACCACTGAGGTCCACACCCGCATGGGCCTGAACGGATTCCTGAACCTCCATTTCGAAGGCCGCACGGTCACGCTCGATCACCGCGACGTGGCCCACCGCACCATGCTCGTCGAGCGCTTCACCGCCGGCGGCAACGGCACCTTGGCGCAGGAGTTCCTCCGCGCCGATCCCGCCTTGACCGACCTGCGCCCGCGAGCCGCCGGTGTTCCCACCGGCGCCTGACCACACCCATCACCTCGCCCATGACCTCACCGCTGCCGCGCCAACGCTGGACAATGATCACGCTGTGCTTCCTGGCGTGCACCATCAACTACGTGGACCGGGCCAACCTGGCCGTGGCCGCGCCCTATCTGCAGCGGGCGTTTGGGTTGAACGCAGCGGCGATGGGTCTCATCCTCAGCGGCTTTTTCTGGACCTACGCGGCGATGCAGATGCCTTGGGGATGGTTCGCCGACAAGGCGGGCCCGCGCACCTCGCTCACCATCGCCGTGGGTTGGTGGTCGGTGTTCACGGCGTCCACCGCGGCGGCAGGGGGATTTTTTAGTTTAGAGGCCTCCCGGCTGCTGTTGGGCGTGGGTGAGGCGGGCGCTTATTCGAGCTTCACCCGCGTGGTCGCGGACTGGTTTCCACGGCGCGAGCGCAGCTTCGCCAGCAGCATCTACGACAGCGGCTCGCGCACCGGTGCGGTGCTGGCTCTGCCGGTCGTGGCCCTGATCATTGGCGTCTGGGGCTGGCGCGCCTCGTTCCTCATCACCGGCGCGCTGGGCCTGATCTGGGTGGGGTTCTGGCTCAAAATGTATCGCGACCCGGAACGCCATCCCGCCGTCACGCCGCAAGCGCTGGCCGGGCTGCAGGCCGAGATACTGGCTGAACGCCGCGGGCCGGACGGGGCGCCAGCCGGGAGCGCACCCTCCTGGGGGTCGCTGTTCCGGTACCGCACCATCTGGGCGATGATGATCGGTTTCTTTTGCCTGAACTTCGCCATCTTCTTTTTCATCACCTGGTTCCCGAGCTACCTGGTGCAGGCGCGCGGTTTCTCGCTGACGCAACTCGGCACGCTGGGAACGCTGCCAGGCGTGCTGGCGATTCCCGGCGGCTGGTGCGGAGGCTGGGCGTCGGACCGGCTTTACCGCCGGGGCTGGAGTTTAACCGCCGCGCGCAAAACCTGCCTGGTGGGCGGCATGCTGCTGTCGTCGGTGATCGTGCTCTCCGCCTTCGTCGCCAACATTTATATCTGCCTGGGGCTGTTTGCGGTCTCCTACGCCAGCTTGGCGTTCACCGGGGCCAGCGTCTGGGCGCTGCCTGCTGACGTGGCGCCGACTCGGGCGCACGTGGCTTCGATCGGCGGCATCCAAAACTTCGCCGCCAACCTGGCCGGCATTGTCATCAGCACCTTCACCGGCTTCATGCTGATGCTGACCTCGGGGTCGTTCGTGGTGCCGCTGGTCGCCGCCGGCATCGCCTGCATCGTGGGCGCGGCCGTCTATTTGTTCATGCTGGGCGACATCAAACCCCTGCCGGCGCTCAACGCTCCCAAGGCACATGCCACAGCGCCATAGCCTCCTTCGACTTCTCATTTGTCCATGGCCTAATCCCAAGCAACGTTGAGCGAACCGCAAGCTGAGTTGCCGAGGGGTGGCTTGCGGCTTTCTGCTTGGGCCGTTACCATTGCCACCCCGAAGCGCTGCCATGCGTTGGGGGCGTTGGTCGCTCGATGAGCTGGTCTCCGACGCCAAGCCGACCACCAATCTGGGCCACCAGCCCCGGAAAAGGCATCCAGGCATTCATGGCACAAAATTTCCAGGAAGATCAGTTCACCAAAAACATCGAAACCAAAACCGCGCGCATACCGTCGATAGGCTACCTGGGTATGGCGATCGCCTCCATGGGGATCTCGGCTGGCCTCAAGTTGGCCCGGAAAGACTCAGCGGCTCTCTTCGTCGGGCAGTGGGCCGCCCCCATTCTGCTGATGGGCATCTACAACAAGCTCGTCAAACAGCTCGGTTCCGAGGGAGAGCGCGTATCAGAGCGGGCGGCCTGAAGGCCGCACGGCTGGGAGTCCCGAGATCGCCGCTACCGGGGGGTCGCCGAAGAT
>JANWJU010000039.1 GCA_025451775.1 Terriglobales bacterium | reverse complement strand
GGAAGTACTGGCGCGCCAATGCGCCCGGGCGGGAGCGTGGAACGTAACCCACCCAGAGCTCCTGGTCCAGCCACAGGTGGGCTCCGCGCTGCACCAGACGATAAGAGAGTTCGCTGTCCTCGTTGACCGCGAACGTCTCGTCATAGCCGCCGGCGGCGAGCAGAAGATCGCGGCGGAAACAGCCGTGTTTGCCATGGTCGACCCAGCCGGAGAAGGTGCCCAAGCGGTAGCGCGACTGGCCCACTCCCAACCAATTGTTTTGGGCGAAACCGACGCCGCACTGGAAGGCATTGCGGGCTGCGCCTCCGGCGAAGGGGCGGTCGGAATAAGCCACGCCATCGGCGCGATGTTGGTCCAACAGGCGGACGGCGCGGGCGATGAACCCGGGCGGGTAATAGGCATGGGCGTCGCAACGCATGAACAGCTCGGCCCCCCCGCTGGCGCGCAAGGCGAGATTGCAGGCCGCCTGCAGGCGTTGGGGATTCAGTAACAAACGCATCGACGGCCATCGCCGCATCAGGCGGCGAACAATGTCGGGGTGCCATCGGTCGAGCCGCCGTCCACCACGCAGATCTCGATCTGATCGTGCCCGTGCCCCTCGGCTCCGTCGAGCAATGCGGTGAGCGTGGAGGCGATGTGTTCGGCCTCGTTGCAGGTGGGAATCACCAGCGCCACGCGCGGCGGGAGAGGCCGCCGGCGCGCCGCCTCGATTCGGAATGGCTGCTCAGAGCTTGATCCCTCGCTCACGCCCCGGTTGCAGGACCCCTTGGTCGCCATAATCGTCCACGCGTCGATTCAGATGTGATTTCTTGATGGGATGGGAAGGGGAGCGGTGGAAATGGTGCATTAGGCTATGTTTCCCCGCCGCGGTGCCACGAACGCCGGATTCGCCGCCGGTTGGTTTGACGGATCTCAACCCGTAGTATCAAATGGTGGTGGTGACTGACCCGGGCGCCGCCTGGATGGACTCGGCGCTGGAATGGACCTGAAGGCTTGAACCTCCCCAATAGCCTCACCCTGCTGCGCATTTTTCTGGTGCCGCTGCTGATTGCGGTGCTGTTCAGCACGCGCGTGCCGGACCGGGAGATCTACGGCACGGCGATCTTTCTTGCCGCCGCCATTACCGATCTGCTGGACGGCTACCTCGCCCGCCGGCGGCAGCAGATCACGACGCTGGGTATTCTGCTCGATCCCATCGCCGACAAGCTGCTGATCGCGGCTGCCTTCATCTCGTTGGTGCAGCTCGATCCCACGTTGGTGCCGGCCTGGATGGTGGTGATCATCATCGGCCGCGAGTTCGCCGTCAGCGGCTTGCGCAGCATCGCCGCCACGCAGGGATACGCCATCGCCGCCAACGAGTGGGGCAAGGCGAAAATGATCAGCCAAGTGGTGGCGGTGTGCATCATCATCGTGGCCCACAAGTACCCCGTCATTCCACTTTTGGGGTGGCCGGTGAACGTGCGCCTGCTGGGCACGATCGCGCTGTGGACGGTGGTGATCGTGGCGCTGGTGTCGGCCTACACCTATTTCGTGCGCTTCTGGCGCCAGGTCGACGACGGCATCAAGCAGCGGCGCACGGAGCCGGGCGAGGGCCGCGACCAAGGACTCGAACGCCGGCGTCCCGCGTCCCCGGCCAGGGAATAAGGCGCTCCTATTGTTTGCGGGCTACGGCGCTGCGCGCCACCTCGGTGCCGCTGGGCTCGGCCACGTTGGGATCGTTTTCGGCGGTGATAAAGACCTCAAAGCGGCGCTCCGAGGTGATGAACTTGAGCTCGCCGTTCAGATCGTTGTCGATCTTGAGCTGGCCTTTGCGCTGCGGCCGCTGGTTCGGGCGCTGCACCCACACCACGTAGACGTCTTGAGGCGGGTTCAGGCTGCTGGGCTGAGCCATGTGCTGTGCCTTGAGGTCGACGGTGGTGTTGCCGTTGTGGTCGGTGCCCAAGTTGAGGTGGATCGATGCCGCCGGCAGGACATGCGACGGGGCCATGACCAGGTCCTGGGCGGGCGCGGCCGCCGTGAACGCCATCACGCCCGCGATTAAGCCGATTGCCGCTAGAGCCTTCATAGGTGTTTCCTCTGTGCGACCTAGATGCACAGGGGCGCGGTGGCGCAAAAAAAAGCCCCGGATCACGAGCGTGACCCGGGGCCTGAGTGCGATCAATTTGGGCCTTAGTACATGCCGCCGCCCATGCCGCCCATGCCGCCCGGTCCACCCGCACCGCCGGCGTCTTTTTTCTCCTCCGGAATCTCGGCCACCAGCGCTTCGGTGGTGAGCATGAGGCCGGCGATGGAGCCGGCGTTCTGGAGGGCGAAGCGGGTCACCTTGGCGGGATCGAGCACGCCCGCCTTGACCAGATCCTCGTAGGTTTCGGTCTGGGCGTTGAAGCCGAAGTTCGCATCGGTGGTGTTTTCGCGCACCTTGCCGACCACGATGGCGCCTTCCAGGCCAGCGTTCTGGGCGATCTGGCGCAGCGGCTCCTCGAGCGCGCGGCGCACGATCTCGATGCCGATCTTCTCATCGGCGGAGTCGGGCTTGAGCGCGGCCACGGCCTTTTCGGCGCGGACCAAAGCCACGCCGCCGCCGGGGACGATCCCTTCTTCGACCGCCGCGCGGGTGGCGTGCATGGCATCCTCGACGCGCGCCTTCTTTTCCTTCATCTCGGTCTCGGTGGCAGCCCCGACCTTGATGACGGCGACGCCGCCAACCAGCTTCGCCAACCGCTCCTGCAGCTTCTCGCGGTCGTAGTCGCTGGTGGTGTCGTCGATCTGGGTACGGAGCTGCTTGACGCGGCCTTCAATCTCGGCCGTTTTGCCCGCGCCCTCGACCAAGGTGGTGTTGTCCTTGTCGATGACCGCCTTCTTCACCCGCCCCAGCTGGTTCAACTGCACCGACTCCAGCTTGATGCCCAACTCCTCGCTGATGAACTGGCCGCCAGTCAGCACGGCAATGTCCTCGAGCATGGCTTTGCGGCGGTCGCCGAAGCCGGGCGCCTTGACGGCGGCGGCGTGCAGCGTGCCGCGCAGCTTGTTGACCACCAGCGTGGCCAGCGCTTCGCCTTCAACGTCTTCGGCAATCAACAAGAGCGGCTTGCCGGCGCGCGCGATCTGCTCCAACAAGGGCAGCAGGTCCTTCATCGAGCCGATCTTCTTCTCATGGATGAGGATGTAGGGATCCTCCAGCACCACTTCCATGCGGTCGGGATCGGTGACGAAGTAGGGGGACAAATAGCCGCGGTCAAACTGCATGCCCTCGACCACCTCCAGCAGCGTCTCCATGGTGCGCGACTCTTCGACCGTGATCACGCCATCCTTGCCGACCTTCTTCATGGCCTCGGCGATGATGCCGCCGATGGTGGAGTCGTTGTTGGCCGAGATGGTGCCCACCTGGGCGATCATGTCGCCCTGCACCGGCTTGGACATCTTCCGCACCGCCTCCACGGCGGCGGCCACGGCCTTGTCGATGCCGCGCTTCAGCGCCATGGGGTTGGCGCCGGCGGCCACCGTCTTCACGCCTTCGCGGAAGATGGCTTGGGCCAGCACCGTCGCTGTCGTGGTGCCGTCCCCGGCCACGTCGGAGGTCTTCGACGCCACCTCACGCACCATCTGCGCGCCCATGTTCTCGAGCGGGTCGGGCAGCTCAATCTCCTTGGCCACCGTCACCCCGTCCTTGGTGATGTTGGGCGAGCCAAACTTCTTCTCAATCACCACGTTCCGGCCCTTGGGCCCGAGCGTGATCTTGACCGCATCCGCCAGCACGTTGACGCCGCGGAGGATCGCTTGGCGGGAATTTTCCCCGTGCACAATACGCTTTGCCATTGATTGTCTCCTTGAATCTTGCCTTGACTATCGATCGCTTGATGAGCGATCGCTCCAATCGCGATCGCTTGAATCTCGATGAATGGGTGGCGGCGCCTACTTGCTCAGCACGCCCAGAACTTCGTCCTCGCGCAAAATCAGCAGATCTTCGCCGTCCAGCTTGATTTCGCTGCCCGAGTACTTGCCGAACAGGATGCGGTCGCCCTCTTTCACATCCAGTGGCAGAACTTTCCCTTCTTCGGTCACCTTGCCTTTGCCCACGGCGATGACTTGGCCTTCCTGCGGTTTCTCCTTGGCGGAGTCGGGGATGATAATGCCCCCGCGGATCGTTTCGCCCTCTTCAATCCGCTTGACCAACAGGCGGTCATGTAGCGGTCGCACCTTTGCCATGAGTATTTTCTCCTTCGGATAGTGTGGGAAGCTGCGCTTAGCACTCCCCGGCTTCGAGTGCTAATGATAGTACAGCAGAGGAAAGGCGGTCAATCCCCGCTGAAGGAGGAAGGACGGAGGCGACGTGGATGCGGGCGGGCAGGGAAGCGCCGGCAGCGGGGCGGGCGCCGGGCAGCGGCCGGTCGCTGGGGGCTACTTCTTCTCTTCGGCGGGCTTGGGGGCCTCGGCCGGAGTCTCGGCCCGGGCTTCGGCCATCGACTTCTTGAACTCGCGGATGCTCTCGCCCAGCCCTTTGCCCAGCTCAGGGAGCTTTTTGGGACCAAATACCAGAAGGCAGATGATCAGGATGATGACCAGGTGGGTGGGTTGAAACAGGCCGTCAAACATGGAGGCACCTCGGAGGAGGGGAGCAGCGCCCGCTCCGGTAACAGTATAGCGCATCAGTTGGGCGCGGCAGGCAACCCGGCGGGTGGAGGCTCTCAGCCGCCTTTTCTGACGATGCAGGCGTGGCTGCTATGCTGGATGGTTGGCTACGGACAAAAATTTTCCTTTTCTCGATCTGCTGGTCTGGGATTTGGACGGAACACTGATCGATTCCGGTCCCGACTTAGTGGCGGCTGTCAATGCGGCGCTGACCGCGATGGGGCGGGCACCGCTGCCGGAGGCCGAGGTGGCGCGCTACGTCGGGGACGGGGCGGCGCGGCTCATGCAGCGGGCGCTCGGACTCGAAGCGTCGCCCGGGCCCGCGTTTGAGCCGCTGGGGGGCGAGGCCGAGGCCCAATCCGCGCGCGGGCTGGAACTGTTTCTGGCCCACTACGCCGAGCACAAGTTGGATCACACCGTGCTCTATCCGGGGGTGAGCGCGGGGCTGGAGGCGCTGGCCGCGGCCGGCTACCAGATGGCGGTGCTGACCAACAAGCCGGTGCGCCCCAGCCGTGAGATTGTGGACGGGTTGGGGCTGGGCGGCCGGTTTTGTGCCGTCTACGGCGGCGACAGCTTCGATTGCAAGAAGCCCGATCCGGTGGGATTGCGCACCCTGCTCGCCGAGCGTGGCGTCGAGGCCGCGCGGGCGGCGATGATCGGCGATTCGGCGGTGGATGTGCGCACCGGGCGCGCCGCCGGCGTCTGGACCTGGGGCGTGAGCTACGGCTTCGCGCCGGCGGCGATGCGCGCGGCCGCGCCCGATTGGATCGCCAGCGATTTTACGGAGTTGTGCCGCCACCTGCTGCAGGCGCGGACGGCGCCGCCGGCGCCTCGCTCGGGCGGATGAAATCCCAGCCCCCGCGGCCGCATTTGTTGCGGCATTCGGGCAGGACCTGTCCTTGATCAAACTGACCAGGCAGCTTGCAGACGCTGCACCAGTAGATTCCTGTTTGCGGGGCGGTGACGCCAGGTTTGAAGGCCATAAGGACTTCTATTGTACGAGGGCGTGCTCGGTGGCCACCAACGCCTGAAAAATGGCCAGCACGCGCCGCCGGTAGCTGAGCATCTGGCTGGCGACGGAGGCGAAGCCGGGATCGCGGCCCGAGTGCCGCTGCCACTGCTTCTGCACCTCGGCCGGCACCTCGATGTCCTGCCGCAGTTCCTGGTAGCTGTAGCCGCGCAGGAAAAGCCCGTAAAAAAACGCCGCCTCCTGCTCCGGGTTGTCAAACCCCGCCACCGGCGGCGCCGGCGGCGACGGCGGGAGCAGGCGTTCGGGGCGGAGTTCAATGGGCATCGCAATTACTTGGATACACCCCCATCCGTGAAATTACAACCACCAGCGCGGCCGCGGGCCGCGCGCGGTGGTAGCGGCCCTTGACGGCGGAGAAAAATCAGCCTACGGCGGAAGCGGGAGCGACGGGAGTGACGGCGGCGGTGTAGAACACGAGCTGGCTATCGCCGTAAACGGGGCTGCGCTCGCGTTCCAGCCGTCCGCACCGCTCCGGCAGCGCCATGCCGCGCCGGGCCTCCACGATCACGCGCAGGCGTGGCAGTGCGGACCGCCCCAACGCCTCCAGCGCGCGCGTGTACTCACGTTCGTCGGCATAGGGCGGGTCGAGAAAAATGTATCCGCCACGGGTGCTAAATTCGGAGTCGCGCTCCAGTGCGGTCAGCGCCGGCGCCACCGGGCGCGCCATCACCTGCGCCGCGGCGCCCGCGATGCCGAGTGCCGCGAGATTGCCGCGCAGCACCCGCAGCGCCAGCGGCGCGCGCTCGATCCACAGCACCGGCCGCGCTCCCCGGCTCCAGGCTTCGATTCCCACCGCGCCCGAACCGGCGTAGGCATCCACGAACCAGCCCTCCCCCACCGCCGGCCCCAGGATATTGAACAACGCCTGCCGCAATTTGTCCGCGCTGGGCCGCGTCGCCGCGCCCGCCGGCGCCAACAGCCGCCGGCTCCGCAGCTCACCCCCCGTGATCCGCATGCCTGCTTAAAACCTCCAGGCCCTATAATGGAGCCTGCCAGCCCGGAGGAGAGATGGCCGAGTGGCTGAAGGCGCACGCTTGGAAAGCGTGTTTAGGGGAAACTCTAACGTGGGTTCGAATCCCACTCTCTCCGCCACCACCCAGTGCCACCTAGGCCGTTTTCCCCAGGGTACGGGCCGGCGGCGCCTGCAGCTCCGGCATGGGCGAGGCCGTGAACAGCCGCCGCGTGGGGCGGGCGAGCAGCGCCGCCCAACGCGCCGACTTGGCGACCCGGGCGCTGTCGCTGGAGATGCCGGTGTTGGCGTACATCTGGCGGTAGAGTTTGGAAACGAACAGAAACGCCAACCGCCCCTTCACGCCCCCCACGCAGCGCGAACGCTCCCAGATGGAGCGCATGCTATAAAACTGGTCCCACACCGCTTGCGTGCGGCGGCGGATCTCGTCGGCCTCCATGGTGGGATGCGGCACGTACACCTTGGGCCGGGATGCCTGCGGAATCAACCAGTGGCGGGCGAGCGGCACGCCCTCAATCGGCGGCGCCTTGGACGCCACCTCGTCCTCCCATTTCTTGAAATCGAGCGTGCCCGGAAACGGCGTCAGCATGACGAACTGGGCAAACGTAATGCCGGCGCGCAAAGCCACGTCGACGGTGGCATCGAAGGTTTCGGCGCGGTCGCTGGGCAGCCCGAAGATGAACGATCCCAGCACGTGCAGGTCGTGCCGGCGGAAGGCGGCGAGGCGCTCCACCAAGGCTTCGCCGGTCGAGTTGAAATCCTTGTAGACATCCTTGAGCCCGGCGGGCGTGACCGCCTCGACGCCCACCAGCGCGCCCCGGATGTGCGCCGCGCGCATGGCATCGAGGAACTCGGGATCGTCGGCCACCTCCATGGTGATCTGGGTGAAAAAGACGAGATCCCGGGGCAGTTGGGCGAGCTGGTGCATCAGCTCAAAGCGCTCGCTGCGGATCGCCTGCAGCTCCGCCAGGCGGCCGGCAGCGCCCGCGTCCGTGCCGCTTTCCACCTGCCGCCGGGCCAGCCGCAGATCGTTGAGTGAAACCGGATAGAAATTGTCGTCGGCCAGGGCGATGAAGCGGTAGCCGCGCCGCCGCAGCTCGACCACTTCGCCCACCACCAACTCGGCCGTGCGCTGGCGCGGCTTCTGGCCGTCGGTGCGCCAGACCGAGCAAAACGAACAGTGTTTGGGACAGCCGCGCACGGTCTGCACCGAGCCCCACATATAGCGCCCCGGCGGCAGCAGATCCCAGCGCGCCGGCATAAACTCCTCGGCCGATACCCTGCCGCCGTCGTAGTTCGCCTGCAGCAGACCGCTGGTGCAATCGGCGAGTACCCGCTTCCAGACCACGTCCCCATCGCCGCTCACGATGGCGTGCGCCTGGCCCTCGTGGCGCGCTTCCTCGGGATAGAGCGTGGCGTGGATGCCGCCAAAGATCACGGTCGCGCCCCGGGCACGGAGCTGGCGCCCCAGCTCGTAGCCGCGCAGGGCGTTGCCGGTATGGATGCCGATGCCGCAAATGTCGCCGGGCTGGACCGTCGCCGGGTCCAGCGCCGTCAGGCACTCATCGGTGATGATCGGATCGCCATACTGCGGCGGCGTGGCCGCCGCCAGCACGAACAGCCAGCGGGGTGTAATTACAGCGATGCCGAAGGACAGATGGCTGGGATTGACAAGGTGAATACGCACTGCGGCGATATTAGCGCTGTTGGCCAGCCAGTGCACGCCTATTCGGTTTTACGCGCCTAAGCGCCGGTGCGCCAGCATTTTGCCGGGGCTGGGCGCGTTGAGTTGCCCATTCAGCGCCGATTCGTTCTCTAGGCGCCGGTGCGGGGAAATGGCAGGCGCCACTGGGCGGCGGCGTAGCTGGTATCCAGTTTGGTCAGCACGGGGGCGGGACATCCGACCCAGTCCATGACCATGGTGTTGCCCTGGTACTGCAGGTCCTGAACCCCCATTTGGCTCGAATAAAAAGCGTTCACCACCAGGTCGCGCAGGTGGTTGAAAAAGGCAGCCGCGTTCTGGTCTTCGAGCGCGGCGCGGCCGGGCCAGGCGATGCGGTCCATTAAGGCTGTCTGTTGAGCCTTGGTGGCGTCGGCGAAATCGACCTTGTGCTGGCGGCGGGTTTCGCGGTCGAGCCATAAAAAGCCGCCCCGGATCTGGTCGAGCAGCAGTTCGCCGCGGATGGTCAGGAAATCGTCGACGCAGGCGGGCACGCCGCAGTCGGTGGCGCTGCCGGTGCGCTCATCGGCGGGGAGGATGAGGTCGCTGATCACGGTCAGCAGGCGGTACTCATGGGCGTCGAGCGCCCTGGGTTGATAGGCGGCGGGCGCGGCGGCGGTTGCCGGCGCCGCTTGGGCCGCCGCGGTTGCGGTTAGGGCCGCGGCCGGCAGGAAGGCGGCGGCGGGCGCGGCCCCCAGCACCTTGAGAACGTCCCGGCGTTGCATTACAGCTCCCTCCTCTGCATCAGCGTGGCGATATGTTCGGACGTGCGCCAGGCCAGCGCCATGATCGACAGCGTGGGGTTTTTGTCGGCGTTGCTGCAGAACGGCGCCCCGTCGGTGACGAACAGGTTGCGGCACTCCCAGGCCTGGCAGTAATCGTTGAGCACCGAGGTGCGCCGGTCATTGCCCATGCGCACCGTCCCCACCTCGTGAATGATCTCGCCGCCGTGGGAGATGCCCCAGCGCCGCTCGGCGCCCGCCGAGGAAGTCACCGTGCCGCCGGCGGTCTCGATGATCTCGCGGAAGGTCTCCTGCATGTGCCGGGCCTGCAGCAACTCGTCCTCGCTCCACTGGAAGTGGAACTTCAGCACCGGAATGCCGTACTCGTCCACCACCTGCGGATCGATCTCGCAGTAGCTCTGATCGTTGGGGATCATCTCGCCGCGTCCGGAAAAGCTGATGGACGAGCCCCACAACTGCCGCAGGCCGCGTTTCAGCTCGACCCCGTAGCCGCCGCCCAGGAAGCGCTGCGAGCCCCCCAGCACGCCCGAGCCGGGAACGCCGTGGCCGCCGCCGATCTCGATGTGGTAGCCACGGGCGAAGGGCAGCTCGTTTCTGAGTTGGCGGCCGTAGTTCCACCAGGGCATGTAGAGGTGCATGCCGCCCACGCCGTCGTCGTTATGCGCGGGCAGGCCCATGAGCTGCGGCAGATGCCCGCTCACGGCCGAGCCCACCGTGTCCATGAGGTAGCGGCCCACCACGCCGTTGCCGTTGCCCAGGCCATCCGGATGGAGGCCGCTTTTGGAGTTGAGTAGAATGCGCGCCGTTTCACAGGCGCTGGCGGCGAGCACCACCACGCGCGCCTTGACTTGGCGCTCCTGGCGGGTGGCCTTGTCGATGTCGCTGACCCCGGTGGCGCGCCCGTCGGCGCCCACCACGACCGCGCGCGCCATGGCCCCGGTGCGGATTTCCAGTTTCCCGGTGGCCTGGGCGGGGGGAATCAGCACGGTGGGGGAGGAGAAGTTGGACCCGGTGGCGCAGCTGCGGCCGCACTGGCCGCAGTAGTGGCAGGCGGGGCGGCCATTCAGGGGCCGGGTCAGGATCGACAGCCGCGAGGGCACGCAGGGGATGTTCAGTTTGCGCGCCGCTTTCTGGATCTCGAGCTCGTAGCAGCGCGGGCGGGGCGAGGGGAGGAACTTGCCGTCGGGGGTATTTTCCAGGTTCTCGGCGGTGCCGAAGACGCCGATCAGCTCCTCGGTTTTGTCATAGTAAGGAGCCAAGTCATCGTAGCTGATGGGCCAGTCGAAGCCTTTGCCGTCGCGGGAGTAGGGCTTGAAGTCGTAGGGGCCCATGCGCAGCGAGATGCGCCCCCAGTGGTTAGTGCGTCCGCCCAGCATGCGCGCCCGCCACCAGCGGAAGTCCGAGCCCGGCGCCTGGGTGTAGGGCTCGCCTTTCACCGTCCAGCCGCCGACGCAGGCGTCGAAGTAGCCCCAGGAGGAGGTGCCGCCACCCTCGCCGCGGTGGGGCGCCTGGTAGGGCCACTCCAGCATGTGGGACTGGCGGGCGGTGTCGTACCAGTCGCCGGCTTCCAACACCAGGCAGCGGGCGCCAGCATGGGTGAGGACGTAGGCGGCCATGCCGCCGCCGGCGCCGGAGCCGACAATCACCGCGTCATAAGGTTGGGAACCGCTGGGTGGGGAGGCGCTCGCTTGGGTCATATCGTGCCGCTCAGCCGCACTCTACCATGAATCGCCTGGAGTATTCCCGGGCCCGGCACGGCCGCCGGGCGGCGGCCGCGGCGGTGCGACATTTTTGTCACGGAATTGTGAGGCAATTCTGCGCTTGGCCGCCGTGATTGTGCTGCAAACAATCGGGGAGTCATCGTTGACGGTGGCAAGTCACGAGTAAGGAGAATAAGCCGATGATGAGTACGACGGCTCTTGCGCCGGGTTTTTCCCGGCGCGAAAAGCAAATTGTTGGCGGATTACTCGAAGCAAAAGCAGTCAAAGACATCGCACTCGATCTCAATCTGAGTGTCAATACAGTGAAAGACTATCTCAAGACCATCTACCGCAAGGCGCAGGTGCATTCCGCGCGCGAGCTGATGGTCAAGCTGGAACGGCCGGGGGCGGCGCCGCCCGACATTGCGCTGGCCGAGTTGCTGCAGGCGGCACAGGGGTTGGAGATGCCGGCGGCGCTGCCGCAGCAGACGCTGGCGCGGCTGGGGCAGGCGGTACGGCGCTGCACCCGCGCCCAACGGGTCGATTTCTGGCGCGTGGTGCCGGGGCCCATGGAACCGTTCTTGTCCAACGACGCTGGCCGGGGGACGCTGCGCATCGGCGGCTTCATCCAGCGCGTGCTCGACCGCGGTTGGGCGCGGATGGAAGCCGACGAGGCGCACGGCCTCGAGGGCCGGCAGTGCGCCGCCCTGGGCTACAGCGGCGATCTGATGGGGGTCCGCTGCGCGCCGGCGCCGCGCGTGCACCTGATGCTGCTGGGCAATCCGGTGGAGGGCAGCTTTGGCGCCCTCGACCTGGCCACCGCCCGCTTGTTGGCGCGCTTGGCCCACGGGGCCAGTGATCACCGTTCGTTGTTGAGCGCCTCGGCTTAGGCTCGAACCGCCGGGTGCCTCGCCTCCGCTAGCGGCGCGGCCGGCCCGGCGCCGGGGACGGTCCCACCTCCAGACGTGGGACCGTCTCCATTTCGGTGCGGGAGATGTGCAGCGGCCGCGCCGTTTCGGCATAGGGATCGAAGTGGGCGTCGACCGCCGTGTGCACAAAGGTCATGCCGGATACCGAGGTCTGGAAACGGTTGTAGCCGGGAGGGCGGGGCGGGGGCGGAGGAGTTTTCATGGCTCAGTCGGGGGCTCAGTTCACGGAGCAGGCGCCGCCGCCGCAGCCGCCTTCAAAACCGCTGGCGCACGGCCCCTCGCAGCCGCCCTCGCAGCCGTTGGAGGCGCTGGATTTCACCGCGACGGCGACGCGCGAGTGGGGAATGCGTTGGACCGCGGCCGAGCCGCAGCGGCAGGCGGGGTCGGGTTCGGCGGCGCGCCGGGCGAGATGCTCGAAATCGGCGCCGCAGGCGGCGCAATGGTACTCGTACAGCGGCATGGAGCTAGTTTACCCCAGCGAGCATGGGTGTTGGGGCCCGCGCCCATGGAGGCAGCTTGGAGATGCCACGAGCCGAGCGGGCATCCCCTGCCGTTAATCGAAGCCCTCCCCCAAGCGACCAGCGGGAGCGACCCAGCGAAAAGTGGCGAGCCACTCAACGCTGGCGTTCGACCATGAGCGTGGCCAGCGCCTGCAGGCGGGCGGCGGGCGCGCCCCAGCCGGCGATCAGCTCCCGCGCCTGGCGCTGCAGGCGCTGGGCTTCGGCGTGCGCGGCGGCCGCGCCCACGGCGGCGGGGTAGGTGGCTTTGGCCTGCGCGGCATCCTTGCCGGCGGTTTTGCCCAGTTGCAGGTCCGAGCCGGTGAGGTCCAACAGGTCATCAACGATCTGAAAGGCCAGCCCGATCGCCGCCCCAAACTGTTCCAGCACCTGAAGTTGCGCGGCGTCGGCTTGGGCGGCGAGCCCGCCCAGGACCACGCTGGCCCCGATCAACGCCGCCGTCTTGCGGGTGTGGATGGCGCGCACCGTCTCCAGGGTGAGGGCGAGGTTCTCCGTGGCGCTGACCTGCGGAGCCGAAGCCTCCAAATCCGCCACCTGGCCAGCCACCATGCCCGCGGGCGTGCCCGCGGCGCGCGCCAGCGCGCGCAGCATCGCTACGGTTATGGCCGGCGCCACCGGCGTGGCGGCTAGCTGCTCGAAGGCCAGTGTCAGCAGGGCATCGCCGGCGAGGATGGCCAGGCCTTCGCCAAACACCACATGGCAGGTGGGCCGGCCGCGGCGCAGCGCATCGTTGTCGAGCGCGGGTAGATCGTCGTGGATCAGCGAATAGGTGTGGATCATCTCCACCGCCATCGCCGGCGTCCAGGCGGCGTCCACGTCCTCGCCGGCAATGGCGCGGGCGGCGGCGCGGCACAGCAGCGGACGCAGCCGCTTGCCTCCCGCCAGCAGGCTGTAGCGCAGCGCGCGATGCAACGCCGCGGGCGCCGTGTATTCGGCTGGCGCTGCCTGGGCCAGGCGCCCATCCACGCCCGCTTTTTCCTCCGCCATCCAGTGCTCCGACACCATTCCCCCTGAGGCGTCCATGGTAGCCTGAACACAGCCTCGCCACCATCGCCATGGCTATGGAGTACCGGTACCTCACCCACATTGATTCGCCCGCGGACCTGAAAAAGATTCCGCGCGCCGAGCTGCCCCGGGTCGCCGAGGAGCTGCGCGATTTCATGATCTCGACCGTGGCCAAGGTGGGCGGGCACTTGGCCAGCAGCCTGGGCACGGTGGAGTTGACGCTGGCGTTGCATTACCTGTTCAACGCGCCCCGCGACAAGATCGTCTGGGACGTGGGCCACCAGGCCTACGGCCACAAGATTTTGACCGGGCGCCGCGACCGCTTTCCCACCCTGCGCCAATACGGCGGCATCAGCGGCTTTCCGGTGCGGGACGAGAGCCCCTACGACGCCTTCAACGTCGCCCACGCCTGCACCTCGATTTCGGCGGCGCTGGGCATGTGCACGGCGCGCGATCTCGCCGGGCAGGACAACTACGTTATTGCCGTCATCGGCGATGCCGGCCTCACCGGCGGCGTCGGCCTCGAGGGGCTCAACCAGGCTGGGCACCTGAAGCCCCGGCTGCTGGTCATCCTCAACGACAACGAGATGTCGATCTCGCCCAACGTGGGCGCGCTCTCCGGCTATTTGAACCGCATCGTCCACGGGCAGGCCTACCAGCGCGTGCGCGACGAGATCGAGCAGCTCATCAGCTCGGTACCGCGCGTGGGTCCGCGCCTGTTCCGCATGGTGCGGCAGTGGGTGGAGGCGGTGAAAGGCTTGATCCTGCCGGGCTTGGTCTTCGAGGAGTTGGGGTTCAAGTACGTGGGCCCGGTCAATGGCCATAACCTCGACACCCTGCTGGCCACGCTGGAGCAGGTCAAGGACCACCCCGGACCGGTGCTGCTGCACGTGGTCACGCGCAAGGGCAAGGGGTACGCGCACGCCGAGCGGCTCCCCATGAAGTATCACGGCGTAACCGCCTTTGACATCTCCACCGGGGCGTTTGCCAAGGCGCCGGCGAGCGCGCCCAGCTACACCAGCGTGTTTGGCCAGGCGATGTGCGAGCGGGCCGCCGCCGACCGGCGGGTGGTGGCCATCACCGCCGCCATGACCGAGGGCACCGGGCTGAGCGAGTTCGCGGCCAGGTATCCGCGCCGCTTCTTCGATGTGGGCATTGCCGAACAGCACGCCGTGACTTTCGCCGCCGGGCTGGCGTGCGAGGGGCTGCGGCCGGTGGCGGCCATCTACTCGACCTTTCTGCAGCGTGCCTACGATCAGGTCATCCACGACGTGTGCCTGATGAACCTGCCGGTGACGTTCGCCCTCGACCGCGGCGGCATCGTGGGTTCGGATGGCCCCACCCACCACGGCCTCTACGACATCGCCTATCTTGTGGCCGCGCCCAACATGACGGTGATGGCGCCCAAGGACGAGAATGAGTTGCGGCACATGCTCTACACCGCGCTCGAGCACGGCGCGCCCATCGCCTTCCGCTATCCCCGCGGCAACGGCATGGGGGTGGCGCTGGAGGCGGCGCCGCGGCAGCTCGAAATCGGGCGTGCCGAAATCCTGCGCGAGGGCAGCGATGGAGCCATCCTGGCGCTGGGCAGCATGGTCTACCCCTGCCTGGAAGCGGCCACGCGGCTGGCCCAGGAGGGGCTGTCGCTGACCGTCATCAACGCCCGCTTCGCCAAGCCGCTCGATGAGGAGCTGATCGCCTGCCTGGCGGCGGAGAAACCCTTTCTGGTGACGGCGGAGGAGGGCACGCTCAGCGGCGGCTTTGGGGCGCTGGTGGCGGCGCTGGTGCAGGACCGGCGCATCCCCGTCTCGATGTTGCGCATCGGTGTTCCCGATCGCATTATTCCCCACGGCAGCCCGGCGCTGCTGCACGCCAAATACGGCCTCGACTGCGACGGCATCTGCGAGCGCATCCGCCACTTTGCCAGCGGGCCGTCGGCGGCCAGTGCCGCCACCGGCGCCACCGGCGCTGCCGCCGGGTTCCGCACCCGGAGCCGTTCCTGACGGTGGCATCGCCACGTGAGCGCCGCTAAACTCCGGCTGGATCAACTCTTGGTCGCCCGCGGTCTGGCCGCAAGCCGCCAGCAGGCGCAAGCCCTCATCCTCGCCGGCGAGGTGTTCGCCGCCGGGCAAAAGGCCGCCAAGCCGGGGCATCAACTGCCCGCCGATGTGGCCCTGGAGGTGCGCGCCCCCACCTCGCGCTTTGCCAGCCGGGCGGGGGATAAACTGGCGGCCGCGCTCGATTTGTTTGCCGTTCGGGTCGACGGCCGCCTGGCGCTCGACATCGGTTCCTCCAGCGGTGGCTTCACCGATTGCCTGCTGGCGCGGGGCGCGCGCCGCGTGCACGCCGTCGATAGCGGCACCAACCAGATGATCTGGCGTTTGCGCACTGACGCCCGCGTCCATCTGCTGGAAAAGACCAACGCCCGCTATCTGAAAGCCGAGGACCTCGGCGGCGAGCGGCCTTCGCTGCTGGTCATGGATGTGTCGTTCATCTCGGCGACGCTGCTGCTGCCGGCGGTGGCGCCGCTGCTCGAGCCGGGAGCGGAGGCGATCGTGCTGGTCAAGCCGCAGTTCGAGGCGGGGCGGGAGGCGGTGGGCAAGGGCGGGCTGGTGCGCGATCCGGCCGCGCAGGCGGCGGCCGTGCGCCGCGTTGGCGCGGCCCTCGTCAGCTTGGGCGGCCGCCTCCTGGGCGAGATGCCCAGCCCGGTGCTGGGGGCCAGCGGCAATCAGGAATATCTCGTGTACGCTGTCCTGCAATAATGTCGGACATGGCCATTTCCGCCGGCGCCGGCATCGCGATCTACGCCAACCCCCACCATGGGCAGGCCGCACGGGTGAGGGAGGAACTGTGCGCCTGGCTCCGGGAGCGCGGATTCCAACCGTTACTGGAATCGCAGTCTGCCCCCTCCGGCCCCGGGCCGGCGCCGGCGTTGGCCGTCGTCTTAGGCGGCGATGGCACCATGCTGCACGTGGCGCCGCGCTTGGCCGCCGCCGACGTGCCCGTGCTCGCCGTTCACCTCGGCACGCTGGGATTCCTCACCGAAACCGCCCGCGACGACCTCTACTCCAGTTTGGAGACGGTGATCGCCGGCGGCGGCGTGCGCGAGCGCCGCGCCCTGGTGCGCGCCCAACTCGAGCGCGGCGGCGAGCGCCTCGCCAGCTTCGATGCCCTCAACGAAGTTGTGGTGTGTAAGGCGGGGCTGGCCCGCCCGGTGCAACTCGAATTGACGATCGACGAGGAACCCGTGGGCGTCTATCGCGCCGACGGCGTGCTGGTGGCCACCTCCACCGGATCGACCGCCTACTCGTTCAGTGCCGGCGGCCCGGTGGTGCACCCAGGATTGGACGCGCTGCTCATTACCCCCATCTGCCCGCACGGGCTCAGCCAGCGCCCGCTGGTGGTGCGCGACGGCTCCCAGGTCGTGCTCCAGGTGCGGGCCGCGGCCGAGGCGCCGATGCTGACCATCGATGGGCAGCACGGTGAGCGATTGCAGATCGGTGACCGCATCCGCTGCACCCGCAGCCCGTTGGCGCTCACGCTGGTGGCCGCCCGCGGCCCCGGCTACTTTCAGAGCCTGCGCGCCAAACTGCACTGGGGCGCCTAGGCGCCACGGAAATGATGCCGGATGCGGTAGCGCATGCCGGGGGTCGCATCCGGCAGCGTCTGGTAGAGCGCCATGCCATCGGCATCAACCTCGCCCCATGCGCCTCCCGGCTGCTGCCACTCGCTCAGGACGGCAGCCGCCTCTCCGGGTGCCGGTCCCCGCGCCAAGGTGACGTGGGGCGTAAACGGGCGTCGTTCCGGGGCCACCCCCAAAGGCGCCACAACGGCCTCGATGCGCGCCGCCCACGCCGCCAGCGGCGCGGCGGGCGTCACCCCCGCCCACAAGATGCTGGGACGCCGCGGCGAGGGGAAGGCGCCCAGCCCAGTGATCCGCAGCCGCATGTGCGGCCAGGGTTGGCGGCCCAGCGCGGCGAGCAGGCGCGCTTCCCCGGTATCCGGCCAAGTGCCGATGAACTTGAGCGTGACGTGCCAGTCGCCGGGCAGCTCCCAGCGCGGCCTGGTGGTGACGGCGCGCCAGCGCTCCAGTGCCGTTTCCAGCCCAGCGCGGGCCGACCCGGTGACCGGAATGGCGAGAAATAATCGCATCATTCGTGCAGCACCGGCTTGGGGCTCCGGGGCCCCAAGCCGGTGCGAGCATAAGCGGGCCGCGCGGCGAATGCGCCGCGCTGAAGCCCGTGCCAATTGATGATAATTCTTGCTACGCTCAAACGTTGAACGAGCCCGCCGCAGCCGTCTCCCGAGCCGAAGTTTGGACCCGATGGTTTATCGCCATCGCCGTCATGGCCAGCGCCGTGATGGAACTGGTCGACACCTCGGCGGTCAACGTCAGCATCCCCTACATCGCCGGCAACCTCTCGGCCTCGATCGACGAGGCCACCTGGGTCCTGACCTCCTATCTGGTCTCGAATGCCATCGTGCTGCCGATGACCGGCTGGCTGGCGGCCCGCTTCGGCCGCAAGCGCCTGCTGCTCACCGCCGTCACCGGCTTTACCGTCGCCAGCATGATGTGCGGCCTGGCGCCCACGCTGCCCATCCTCATCGGCTGCCGCGTGCTGCAAGGCCTCTTTGGCGGCGCGCTGCAACCCACCACGCGCGCCATTTTGCTGGAGACGTTTCCGCGCGAACAGCGCGGCCACGCCATGGCCATGTGGGGCGTGGGCATCGTCGTCGCCCCCATCCTCGCTCCCGTGCTGGGCGGATGGCTCACCACCAGCTTCTCCTGGCGCTGGGTGTTTTTCATCAACCTTCCGGTCAGCATCTTCGGCTGGATCATGGTCAAAATTTTTGTCTCCGATCCCGCCTACGTGCGCGGCCAAAAGCAGGGCATCGACTACTGGGGCGTGGGGCTGTTGGCGATTGGCGTCGCCGCCCTGCAAGTGGTGCTCGACAAGGGCCAGGAGGCGGATTGGTTCAGTTCCCATTGGATCGCGGCCTTGGCGGTCATCGGCGGCGCCTGCCTGGTTGCTTTTGTAATCTGGGAGCTGCGCGCGCCCGCGCCGGTCGTGCACCTGCGCCTGTTCAAATACCGCACCTTCGCCGCCGCCGCCGGCCTCTCCATCGTGCTGTTTTTCGTGCTCTACGGCAGCATCCTGCTGCTGCCGCTGTTCATGCAAGAGGTGCTGCAGTTCCCGGCCATAACCGCCGGCATCTGGAACGCCCCGCGCGGTGCCGCCACCATGATCCTGATGCCGCTGGCCGGCTACCTGATCGGCCGCCGTTGGGACATGCGCGCGCTGCTGTTCGGCGGCATCGTGGCTTCGGCATTTGGCGTGCTCTGGTTTGCCAGCCTGGATGGCAGCGCCGGCCCCTGGAGTTTCTTCTGGCCGCAGATGCTGATGGGCGCGGGACTCTCCTTTGTCTTTGTCCCCTTCGCCACCATCAGCGTGGATCCCATCCCCAACCACGAGATGGGCTACGCCACCAGCATCACGGGCTTCACCCGCAACATCGGGTCGAGCTTTGGTATTTCGA
This sequence comes from Terriglobales bacterium, assembly GCA_025451775.1. Lineage (GTDB taxonomy): Bacteria > Acidobacteriota > Terriglobia > Terriglobales > SCQP01 > SCQP01. The sequence goes on along the minus strand of JANWJU010000039.1, from coordinate 17,405 downwards.
TCATGGCGACGGTGCTGGCCCGCCGCCGCCAAGTCCATCAAGACCGCCTCGTCGCCCACATCAACCCCGCCAGCCCGCACGTGCGCCAGCTCCACTCCGGCTTGATGGCGATGCTGCACCAGGCGGGATCGAGCCTGACGCTGGCCAGCCATCAGGCCTGGGGCCTGATCTATGGTTCCGTGCTCCGCCAAGCCACCGTGCTCAGCTATCTGGACGCGTTCCGCCTGCTCGCGGTCCTATTCTTCGGAGTCGCTCCCCTGGTCTGGATCATGCGCAAGCCCCGTTTCGACCGCCAACGCTGAGCGGGGGCGTCGCGGTCGGGGCTGGTTTCGCAACCGCTTGGAAGCGCCACGAGCAGAGCGGGCGCCCGATGCCGCCGATCGAAGCCCCCCGGCAAGCAGCCAACGGGCGCGAACCAGCGAAGAGTGACGAGCCACTTGCGCCGCCAGGCTCAATAATCCGGACCGGTGGAGTAGCCGGGCGGAGTACGCGCCGTCAGTTTGCCTCGCCCACTTGCGGCGACTTTCACCACAACCTTGCGGAAGGTTTTCTTGTCACTTCGCGCGTGCGGCACGTACCCAAGCGTATACTGGGCGCGGAGGTCGCGGGCGATGGCTGCAGAGGCTTCCATCACGGAGTTCCCGGCCTCAGGAAAGTAGGCCATGCCCCCGGTCGCCTTGCAGAGCTGTTTGAGGAGCCCTGGGTTGCCTTCGTCATCGGCGGTGCTCTCTAAGCCGATCGCGTAAATCGCGGCTTGCGATTGTTGCGCCAGCGCCAACACCTGCGAGAAACGGAGCCGGCTCGCATTGTCCCCGCCGTCGCTGACCACGATCAGCGCCTTCCGTTGCCAACCGCCGAACCGCAGATAACGGAGCCCCACGGCCACGGCGTCATAGAGCGCCGTTTCCCCGCCCGCCGAAACGGCGGTGAGCGCTCCCTCCAGTTTCTGCGGATCGTTTGAAAACGCCGATCCGCCGATCGATTCGACGGCGGCACGCTCATTGAAATCCACGACGAACATTTCGTCCCGTGGATTGCTGGATTGCGCGAACGCGCGGCTGGCCGCGGCCACTTCCGGGAGCTTATCCGCCATGCTGCCACTGTGGTCCACGATCAATCCGACAGTAACCGGCGCGTCCCCCGTGTCGAAGACCGTCACTGTTTGCGGCTGCCCGTCCTCATAGACCTGGAAATCCCTCGCGCGGAGCCCGGAGACGAAGTGCCCGTTGGCGGTGACCGTTACCGGCAAAACGACCAGGGCCGACGTCACCGACAGATTGAAGGGAGGGGGTGCGTTCTTGCGTGGCGGGGCGGCCTGCGCCTCTGCGGCCAGGGCGCACAGAGCCAGAAAGCCCAGCAACCGGCAAAAGCGCCGCAAGCGGCGACCCCGGCTCTGGAGGCAGCTTGGAGATGCCACGAGCAGAGCGGGCATCCCCGGCCGCCAATCGAAGCCCGCCCTCAAGCGACCAGCGGGAGCGACCCAGCGAAAAGTGACGAGCCGCGGCGCCAAGGTGTTCAAGGTGTTCGTGCGCATCGAGAGCCTCGCGGCCGCCCATAACAGGCTAGCCCGAAATATCGCATCGGAATCTCCATTCAGCTAGCGAAACCGCTCGATTCGACCGCGAATGATCTGTCAGGCTATCGGACGCATGCGTCCGCTTCCCGGCCACCGTGCCCAACGTTATCGCGTCCCGAAGGGCCCGACTGCCCAGAAGTGCACACAATAACGCAACGTGGCGGAGCGCTGACACGGCGCCCTCCAACCTTTTCCGAGGGCGGATTCGACGTGGCTGCCGACGCCGCCTGCCCACAATTGGACAGTCTTTTACCACCGGTCACCTTATCTTTATCCACAAGGTGAGCTCAAAACCACAGATGGCCCACGACTCGTCGCTGACGGACTCGCCGTATGGCTCGCGAGTGAAATGGCCGGGATTTGTGGGAGAAGAGAAAAAGAGGAGATGGAAATGTCGATGCGCAAATTGCTTGTTGCTGTGTTTTGCTTAGCGGTATCTGGCGTCCTGTTCCTTCCGAAGGCTCGGGCGGACCAATGGAACAAGAAGACGACGCTAACTTTTAGCCAGCCCGTCGAAGTTCCGGGCATGATTTTGCCCGCGGGCACCTACGTGTTCGTGTTGGTGGATTCGATGGCCGACCGCAATATCGTTCGGATCTTCAACGCCGACGAAACCCATGTGTTCGCCACCATTCTGGCGATCAACAACTACCGGCTGGTGCCCACGGATAAAACCGTGATCACTTTTGAGGAGCGGCCGGTGGATACCCCGGTGGCCCTGCACGCGTGGTTCTATCCCGGCGATCAATATGGCCAGGAATTCGTGTATCCAAAATCGGACGCCCTGGCGCTCGCCAAGCTCAACAAGGCTCCGGTGTTGGCGATGCCCACGGAATTGGCCTCCAACCTCACGGAGTCATCCGAGGCGGGTCTGGCGGCATTGAAGGAGGCGCCGATTGTGGCGGTCGAGCCGACCGGTGAGGAGGTTCCGGCGACGGAGGTCGTGGCCGTGAGCCCTTCCACGCAGGTCGCCGATGCCACGCCCCCCAGCCTGCCCAAAACAGCCGGTGAATTGCCGCTTTTCGGCGCCTTGGGCTTGCTCCTGCTGGGAGTGGGCGTGAGCATGCTTGTGCTGGTCAAGAGGTCCGCGTAGGCCGCCAACGCCTCACCCGGCGCGGCACGGCCGCGCGGGTGAGGCTCGTTTGAAGTGTGACCGGCAGGGATTCCACGCCGCCGGTGTTCTCGGAGTCTTATGCCCTTCTCGCGCACTGCCGTTCTGACTTGGGTCGGGCGCGTCGCCACGGCCGCCAGCGTGCTGGTGTTGCTCGCCGTGGGGTTTTTCTATTTGGAGTCGGCGCTGTTCCAGCGCGCCAGCAATCGCGAATTCGACCGAGTGCGCGCCGCCGCCGCGCGCTCGCAAGCGAAGAGCCAATCCATTCCAGTGCGGCTCGAACGCGATCGCATCACGGATCGCATCATTCCAGCTTCGCTCGTGCCAGGCGAAGGGTTGGGCCGCATCCAGATTCCCGCTTTGCATTTGTCCGCTATCGTTCTCGAAGGCGTCGGGGCGGAAACGTTGCGGCGAGCCGTCGGGCATGTGCCCCGCAGCGCGCTGCTGGGCCAACCAGGCAACACCGTGCTTGCCGGTCACCGCGACACCTTCTTTCGTTCTCTGCGAAACATCCAGCCCGGGGACCTGATCACGCTCCAAACCGCGCAGGCATCCTTCGACTACCGTGTCCAGACCACCAGCATCGTCGATCCCGATGATGTCGCGGTATTGGATGCAACCGCCAGCGACACCTTGACGCTGGTGACGTGTTACCCGTTTTATTTCATCGGGCCGGCGCCGCGGCGGTTTATCGTGCGGGCGGAGCGTTCATCCCCTCGGTAAGAGCTTCGCGACGCTCTTGGGCGTGTTCCGGAGCCGGGCCCGTACGGGAGCGGAGATGCGCGCGCTCCTTTGGAGGCAGCTTGGAGATGCCACGAGCAGAGCGGGGCAACGAGCGGCAGTGCCGCTCGTGCGCCGCCACGCCGACCCGCGCATCCCCAGCGGTGTCGGCCACGCCGACCCGCGCATCCCCAGCGGTGTCGGCCAGTCGAAGCCCGCCCTCAAGCGAGCGATGCTCACAGTGCGAGGATCGCGGGAGCGACCCAGCGAGAAGTGGCGAGCCACTGCCTTCTAGGGCCGGCCGCTCTGAGCGATGTCGCGCTTGGCCGCCATATGTTCGAGCGTCGCCGGCGGCAACGAGAGGAACTGTCCGATTCCGCGCTCGAGCAGAGTGAAGGCATCACGATACGCGCGGGCGATTTCTTCCGGAGTTCCCTTGACTGCGGCGGGATCAGCCATGCCCCAGTGTGCTGTCATCGGCTGGCCCGGCCAGTACGGACACTGCTCATTGGCAGCGTTGTCGCAGACGGTGAAGACGAAGTCGAGCTTCGGCGCTGCCGGACCCGAGAACTCGTGCCACGATTTGCTGCGCAGGCCCGCCGTCGAGAGTCCCGCTGATTCAATCTGCTGAAGTGCTTCAGGCCGCGGCTGCCCGGCCGGTTGACTGCCTGCGCTGTAGGCCGTGAACTTCCCATTGCCTTTGCCGTTCAGGATTGCTTCGGCCATGATCGAGCGCGCAGAGTTGCCGGTGCAGAGGAACAAAACGCTGTAATGATCGGCCATGATCCTTATTCCTTTGCTCCTGCGAGTGGAGGCAGCCTGAAGATGGCCACGAGCAGAGCGGGGCAACGAGCGGCAGTGCCGCTCGTGCGCCGCCACGCCGACCCGCGCAGCCCCAGCGGTGCCGGCCAGTCGAAGCCCGCCCTCAAGCGAGCGATGCTCACAGTGCGAGCATCGCGGGAGCGGCCCAGCGAGAAGTGGCGAGCCGCGAAGCCCGCACCACGAACGGCCACCTTCCCTTTTATCTGTTCCTGAACGGTGATGGCCGACTCCATGACGTCTCCATGTATACGTTAAGGCGAATATATTCTCCTCTGGACGCATCTGTCAAGACGCCGATAATGGGAACGTGAGTCTTTCCCCGAAGCACGGCGACATGGCTCTGCTGTTTGCCGCGCTCGCCGATCGCACCCGTCTCAGGCTGCTCAACCTGATGAACGGCAAAGAAGTGTGCGTTTGCTATTTCGTGGAGATCCTTGGGCAGAGCCAACCCAAGATTTCACGCCATCTTGCCTATCTTCGGCGCGCCGGCATTGTCGCCGCCCGCCGCGACGGGAAATGGATACACTACAAAATCGTCGTGCCGAAGCGCCCTGGGGCAGCACGAATCCTCAGCGATGTGCTGTGCCTCCTCGGTGAAGACAAGAGCATGCAGGCGGACCTATCGAGATTGAACAAAGCGTGCTGTGCTCCCCGGAAGCTCCCGGTACTCGATAGAGCACCGTTGCCGATTCCCGTCGAATCATTCACTTCGGTGGCCGCGCCCCGGGGTGAGATTGTCCACCGGGGCGATGCCGGTTAACCGGGCCGTGGCTTAGGCCAGGCGCAGCAATTCGAGATGGTGGGCGGCGCGCAGCAGGCGTTCTTCCTCAAACGCCGGGGCAATGAGCTGCAGGCCGACAGGCAAGCCGTGGGCTGCGCCGCAGGGCACGGAAATCGCCGGGATGCCGGCCAGCGAGGCGGGAACGGTGAAGGCGTCGGCCATGTAGAGTTCCAGCGGGTCGGCCTTCTCGCCCAGCTTGAACGCCGGCGTTGGTGTGGTCGGCGTGGCGATGAGGTCGACCCCGCCGAAGGCGCGCTGGTAATCGCCCGCCACCAGCGCGCGCACCTGCTGCGCCTTGCGGTAGTAGGCGTCGTAGTAGCCGGCGCTGAGGACGTAGGTGCCGAGCAGAATGCGGCGCTTGACCTCGGCGCCAAAGCCCTGATCCCGCGTCTGCCGATACATGTTGGCGAGCGAAGCGGCGGGGGCGCGGCGGCCATACCGCACGCCGTCGTAGCGCGCCAGGTTGGAGCTGGCCTCGGCGGTGGCGATGACGTAGTAGACGGCGATGGCGGCGTCGTGGTTGGGGAGGCTGATGTCCACGATCTCGCAGCCGGCGCCGCGCAGCGCCGCGATCGACTCACGGGTGCGCGCCTCGACCTCGGCATCGAGGCCTGCCCCGAACACTTCCCTCGGCACGCCGATCTTCAAGCCGCGGATCGACGCGCCGAGCCCGCCCACATAGTTGCCGACCGGGGCCAGAGCGGAGGTGGCGTCCAAGGGATCGTGGCCGGCCATGGCTTGCAGCAGGTAGGCACAATCCTTGGCGGAGTGCGCCAGCGGGCCCACGTGGTCGAGGGAGGAGGCGAAGGCGGCCAAGCCGAAACGGGAGACGCGGCCGTAGGTGGGCAATAAGCCCACGACGCCGCAGAATGCGGCGGGTTGCCGGATACTGCCGCCGGTGTCGGTGCCCAGCGCCGCCACGCAGAGCCCGCCGCCCACCGCCGCCCCCGAGCCCCCGCTGGAGCCGCCGGGGACGCGGCTGCGGTCGCGCGGGTTGCGGGTGACGCCGTAGGCGGAGTTCTCCGTGGTCGAGCCCATGGCGAACTCGTCGCAGTTGAGTTTGCCCAAGATCACCGCCCCGGCAGCCTCCAGCCGCGCCACCGCGGTGGCGTCGTAGGCGGGGACGTAGTTTTCCAGCACCCGCGAGGCGCAGGTAGTGCGTATGCCCGCGGTCGAGAGCACGTCCTTGATGCCCACCGGCAGGCCGGCGAGCGGCGGCAGCGGGTCGCCGCGGTCGGCGAGCGCGTCGATGCGGGCGGCCTGTTGCAGCGCGCGTTCGCGGCTCAGCGTGAGGTAGGCGTGCAGCGGCAACGCGGTGGCGTCATCGGCAGCGATCGCCGCGAAGTGCTGCTCGGCCACCGCCGTGGCCGTGGTCTGGCGTTCGGCGATCTGGGTGCGGATCAATTCGACGGAGGGCGTGGGGATAGGCATGCGAGTGCGCTTCGGCCGGGAGCTCAGCCGCGGTCAATAATCTTGGGGACTTCAAACATGCCGTCGCGGGCGGCCGGAGCGTTGGCCAACGCCTGCGCTGGCGTGAACCAGACGCGGGTGTGGTCCTCGCGCAGCGGGGCGTCGGGGGCGAGCGGCTGGGACATGGGGGTTACGCCCTCGGTCGGGATCTGGCTGAGCCGGGCCACGTAGCCGAGGATGGCCTCGAGGTCGCGCTGCAGGCCGGTGGCTTCTTCCGCGGTCAAGTCCAGGTGCGCCAGGGCGGCGATATCGTTGATGTTGATGTCGGGCATAGGGGATTAAGGGGCGATGGTCGAGACACTGAATTCCAGGCGTTGCACCTGCTGCGGGCCGAGCATGGTGTTGAGGGTGGCGCGCAACTCGGCGGCTACGCTCTCGATCTGCCGGCGCAGCACCATGCCGCCGTCGGCGGCATCGGTCTCTGCATCGAGCTCCACCCGCAGCACGCCATCGCGCAGGCCCAAGGCGCGGCTGCGGGCGGCGATGGGAGGCCCGGCAGCGAGCGCCCATGCCAATGCGGGGGCCAAGGCCAGGGCCAGCGCGGGCGCCGATGCCGGCACGCCACGCGCGGCACGCTGCGCCGCGCGCGGCACGCTGGCCAGCAGGTCGCTAAAAGGTTGCATCGCAGGCCTTATCTTATCGCTAAGGTGGTATCCTGAAAATGCACAATGCATCGAAACCTTGAGATCTTGCTCGAGATCCAGGCGCTTGAGTTAACGCTGCGGGAGTTGGATGTGGACATTGCAGCCTTGCCCAAGCACTTGGCGATAGTGGAAGGCCGGCTGCAGGACGCGCAGCAAGCAGTGGAACGGGCGAAAGCGGCCGAGGTTGCCGGCCAAAGCGAACGCCGCCAAGTCGATCGGGAGATCGAGGCGCTCCGGGCCAAGGTGGACAAGATCCGCGCCCACTCCGGCGATGTGAAGACCAACCAGGAGTACCGCGCTCTGCTCGACGAGATCGCTTTTGCCGAGGCGCAGATCGCCAAGCACGAGGAGCGCTTGTTGGAGATCATGGAGAGCGCCGACGCGCTTGGCCGTCAGGTCAAGGAGGCGGAAGGGGCGCTGGCGGCGCAACGGGCTGAGGTGGCTGCCGAGGCTGGGGCGCTGAAGGACAGTACCGGCGTCAAGCGCACCGAACGGGAGAAGTTGGCGGCCAATCGCCAAAAACTCCGCAGCCAGGCCGACGAGATGTGGCTGCGGCGCTTCGACCGCGTGCTGCGCATGCGCGGCCAGGCGCTGGCCGCCATCGACCGCGAGGCGTGTTCCGGGTGCCGGGTGCGGCAGCGTCCGCAGTTTCTGCAGGAGATGTCAGGTGATCCGGAGCGGCTGTTCGTCTGTGAAAGTTGCGGCCGCATCCTCTACCTGGAAACCGACCAGGTTCCCAGCTCGCAATGATCTTCAAAGGTGACGATATTCAATCGCGATGCTGGTCCCGGCTCGGGGCGATGGCGTCCCCAAGCCGAGGCCAGCATAAGCGGGACGCACGGCGAAGCCGCGCTGGGGCCCGCGCCCATCAACCGTGACGATTGTCTACCGCGTGGACGGCGGTTCGCGCGGCAACCCCGGACCGGCCGGCTATGGTGTGGCCATTACCACCCCGGAGGGCGACCCGCTGGGTTCGCTGTACGCTTCGGTTGGGATTCAAACCAACAACTACGCCGAGTACTCCGGCCTGATCGCGGCCTTGCGCGACGCCCTCGAACGCCGGGCCGAGCGCGTGCTGGTTTACGCCGACTCCCAGCTTCTGGTGCGGCAAATGCAGGGCCGGTATGCGGTCAAGAGCGCCAACCTGCGCCCCTTGTACGACGAGGCCCGCCGCTTGGCCGGCAGCTTGGCCAGCTTCACCATCGAGCACGTCTACCGCGAAGCCAACCGCGAGGCCGATCGCCTCGCCAATTTGGCCATGGACGAAGCCACGGGCAGATAGCCGCTATACTAGCCGACGTGGAAGGTGAGGCCCCCAAACATGCGAGAGAACGTGTGATCAAGGACGTAGGTCGCGAAGAAATTTCGCGCGGACGGCGATGCGGTGACGCGGAGGCGTACTGAACGCAAGTTTCTGCTCGATCATATTTTGAGCCTGACCGAGGAGCAGTTTAAGACGGTGATTATCGCGCGTGGGCTGCGGTCCGGCTCCGCCGAGTTTCAGAAACTTTTGGACGACTTTCGTGCCGCGAAGCAATCTGTCCGGCAGCAGCCATGAAGCTGTGGTGCCGCCGTATTTTTTCTTCCTCGGTGCATCCTGCATCCGACGCTTCAAACTGGTCGAGCATGCGCTCGACGATCACATCCAGCGTGTCTCCCGAGTCCGCCATGGGTATAACGAGCCTTCCAAAGCGATGCCTTGAGATTGACATCGTGCCTCATCACCGCTCTTTTTACATCATACGCCTGCTCGCAGTTTTCGTGTGGTTGACCCCCATTTCGGCCTAGCCGCCGCGCCGCTTGCATCTATTATGGCGGGAACCCTCTACCTGATCGCCACCCCGATCGGCAACCTGGAAGACATCAGCTTCCGCGCGGTGCGCCTGCTGGGCGAGGTGGACGTCATCGCCTGCGAGGACACACGCCATAGCCGCACGCTGCTCGATCACTACCACATCCGCCGGCCCACGGTGAGCTACCACCGTTTGAACGAGGCCGAGCGGGGCGGGGAACTGCTGGACCGCCTGGCGGCGGGGGAGAACGTGGCCCTGATCAGCGATGCCGGCACCCCGTTGGTCAGCGATCCTGGGGCGCGGTTGATAACGCGCGCCGCCGCCGCTGGGGTCAACATCGTTCCGGTGCCGGGCGCCTCGGCCGCGCTGGCGGCGCTGATGGCGAGTGGGGTTGAGGAACCGGTCCTGCTCGCCGGCTTCGTGCCGGCGCGGACGGGCGAGCGGCAGCGTTGGTTTGAAGCTTGGGCGCGTCACCCCGGGGCGTTGGTGGTTTTCGAGACACCGCACCGCATCCTCGCCTCGCTGGAAGCGATGGAAGCAGTCTTCGGCAACTCCCGCTCGCTGACCTTGTGCCGGGAACTGACCAAGCTCCATGAGCAGGTGGTGCGCGGCTCCATCGCCGCCGTGCGGGCCCAGTTGCAAGTTCAGTGGACGGAGGCGGCGCCACGGGGCGAGTTCACGCTGGTGGTGGGTCCGCCGCAGGCGCCCCCTCCGGCCCCTGGCGAGGGCCATGCCCCCGAGTTGACCCTCACCGCCGCCACCACCAAAGAGGAGCTCAAACGCCTGGCACGGCAGTTGCATGTGCCCCGCAGCGAGCTTTACCGCCGCTGGCAGCAGCTTCAAGGTAAACTAGAGACGGATAGGGGGTGATTGATTTGGCCGAAATCCGCCTGCAAGAAGGCGAATCGTTGGAGAACGCGCTGCGCCGCTTCAAACGCAAGGTGCAGCAGGAAGACATCATCAAAGAGGTCAAGCGCCACTCCTTTTATCTGAAACCCGGCGAGAAGATGCGGCTCAAGCAAGCCCTCGCCCGCAAACGCAACCGCAAAAAAGCCCGCCGCGAAAGCGGCGAATAGCCGCTGGGCCGCTCCCGTTGGTCGCTCTCCCGTACCGCTCCCTGGCTTTCACGCCGGGAGCGGTGGGCAGCTTCAGTTCACTTGTGCAGCTTGGCTAATGGCTTGCTCGATACCTGCGAGCGAGCAGCCGCTGCGGCCGAACTCGATGGCGGCCAACCGCGCCATCTCGGGCGAGATGCCGTAGCCGCGGCCGGTCATGAAGGCCCGGATGACCTCGCTGGCGCCGCAGTAGTCGGGGCCAATTTGCAGCAGGTGGGTGCGCAGGCCTTCAAGGTCTTCACGATCAATCTGGATGCCCTGGACCGTCGTTGTCATTGGCCACCTCCCGTTCCTAATCTAGTATACGAGCCAGAACCGGAAACGGTTGCAGAGTATACTGGACCATCCCGCCCATGCGCTCGACCCGGTTTCCTAAAATTCGATCCACTACTGTCCTTAGCGTGCGCGCCCGCGGCAAAGTCGTGCTCGCTGGGGATGGTCAAGTCACGATGGGCGAGAGCGTGATCAAGCACCACGCCCGTAAAATCCGGCGCTTATACGGCGAGAAGGTGCTGGCGGGCTTTGCCGGATCCACCGCCGACGCGTTTTCACTGTTCAGCCGTTTTGAGACCAAGCTGGAGCAGTACCACGGCAACCTTAGCCGTTCGGCGGTGGAACTGGCCAAGGACTGGCGCACCGACCGGGCCCTGCGGCATTTGGAAGCCTTGCTGGTGGTGTCGAATGACAGCGATACCTTCCTGCTTAGCGGTCAAGGCGACGTGATCGAGCCCGACGACGGGATTTGCGCCATCGGTTCAGGCGGTCCGTTCGCGCTGGCGGCGGCCCGGGCACTGTTGCGCCATACCCAGCTTCCAGTCCGCGCCATCGCCGAAGAGGCCTTGGGCATCGCCGCCGACATCTGCATCTACACCAACCGCGAACTGACCATCGAGGAGCTGGACTCGACCCGGGAGACAGGCGCGCCCGCCGCGCCCGCCCCAACGCTTTAGCTATGGCCTTGTATCTGCCCGAAGCCGTGGAAGAGGACGCGCCGCCGCTTGATGAGTTGACGCCGCGCGAGATTGTCGCCGAGCTCGATAAACACGTCGTCGGCCAACCCGCCGCCAAGCGTGCCGTGGCGGTGGCGCTGCGCAACCGCATCCGGCGGCAGAAGCTGGCGCCGGAGTTGGCCGAAGAGGTGATGCCTAAGAACATCATCATGATCGGGCCCACCGGGGTCGGTAAAACCGAGATTGCCCGCCGTCTGGCGCGGCTCGCCAACTCCGCCTTCCTCAAGGTCGAGGCCTCGAAGTTCACCGAAGTCGGCTACGTCGGCCGCGATGTCGAGAGCATGATCCGCGACCTGGTTGAGATCGCCATCGACATGGTGCGGGAGGAGAAGCTGGACGAAGTGGGCGACAAGGCCGAGCAGAACGCCGAGGAGCGGCTGCTGGACCTGCTGCTGCCCCCCACGCCCGCGGTGGCACCGGCGGCAACCTCCGGCGGCGCCGACACCGCCAAGAGTCCCAAGGAACTGGGCTTTGCCATCGTCCCCAACCCGGCGTCCGCGCCCGAACCCGTGGTGGCCGCCAATGGCTCCGCCGAGGCGGCCGAGCGCTCCACCTCCCGCTCCTCCCAGAAGACGCGCGAGAAGCTCCGCGCCCAGCTCCGGGAAGGCAAGCTGGACGACAAGGTGGTCGAGATCGAAACGCGCGAGCGCAACTTCCCCAGCTTCGAGTTCATCACCAACCAGGGGATCGAGGAGATGGACATCAACATCAAGGACATCCTCCCCAACCTGTTCGGGCAGAAGACCAAGAAGCGGAAGATGAAGATCTCCGAGGCCATGGACTATCTCACCCAGGAGGAGGAGCAGCGCCTGGTGGACATGGACCAGGTCACCCGCACCGCCGTCGAGCGGGTCGAGCAGGGTGGCATCATCTTCCTCGATGAAATCGACAAGATTGCCGGCCGCGAGGGCGGCCACGGCCCCGACGTGAGCCGCGAAGGCGTGCAGCGCGACATCCTGCCCATCGTCGAGGGCACCACTGTCAACACCCGCTACGGCATGGTGCGCACCGATCACATCCTGTTCATCGCCGCCGGCGCCTTCCACGTCTCCAAACCCAGCGATCTGATCCCCGAGTTGCAGGGGCGGTTTCCCATCCGGGTGGAGCTGGACTCGCTCACCCTGGACGATTTCGTGCGCATTTTGAAAGAGCCCAAGAGCGCCCTGATCAAGCAGTACACGGCCTTACTCGAGACCGAAGGCGTGCATCTCCACTTCACCGATGAAGCGCTGCACGAGATCGCCAGCCTCTCGGCGCGGGTCAACGAGGCCACCGAGAACATCGGGGCGCGCCGCTTGCATACCATCATGGAGCGGGTGCTGGACGAGATCTCGTTCGCCGGCGCCGAAAACGACCCCAAAGACATCACCATCGATGCCGCTTACGTGCAGAAGCAACTCGAGAGCATCGTCAAGGACCAGGATCTGTCCCGTTACATCCTGTAGCCATGGGCCGCGCACTGCTGTCGATCGCCGGGATGTGCGCGGTGTTATGCGGCTGCGCCCAAGTGGGCCCGGTGCAACCGCCCTCGGCGGGAATCCCCGCCGTCGTCAGTGATTTCACCGCGCAACGCCAGGGTCCGGAGGTGCAGTTCACCTGGACCGCACCCGTCCGCACCAACGATGGGGAAGCGCTCAAGGCGGCGAACCTCCCGCTGCGGTATCAGCTGTGCGTATGGCCGGGCGCGGCCAACAGCAGTTCCGCCTGCCCGCGCGTGCTGCCGCTCATGGGTCACGCTGACCACGCCGTGGCGGTGGCGCAGCTTGGGGCTGGAGGCCGCGGCTTCGTGACCGTGGGGCTGGGGGTGGAGAACGCCGGGGGCGCCAGCGCGGGCTGGTCCAATCGCGTGGCCGTGCCGCTGACGCCGGTGGCCGTGCCGCCCACACTCGAGACCGCCACGCCCAGCGCGGCGGGCGTCACGCTGCGTTGGCTTTGGCCCCGGCAACCGGCTGCGGCGCCCACGCCCGCGGTTGCCGTGATCCGCGACGGCGCCGTGATCACCCAGGCGCCCGCTGGCCCGGAAGGCGCCGTGGGCGTCTATCTTGACGCCAGCGTGGCGGCGAATCAGCACTATGCCTACTGGCTGCGCAGCCTCGCTGGCAGCGCCGCCACGCGCGTCGCGAGCGGCGACTCCCGCCATCTGCAAGTCGATACGGCTGATATTTTTCCGCCCCCGGCGCCCACCGGCGTGCAGGCCGTGGTGACGGTGGCGGGCGTCGAGCTGTCGTGGAACCCCTCGCCGGCGCGCGACCTCGCCGGCTACAATATCTACCTCCAGCTGGGCGAGGGGCCGTGGCAAAAGCGCAACCCGGAACCGGTGCCCACCCCGGCCTTTCTCGATCCCCGTGCGCCTGCCGCTCCCGTCCAGGGCGGCGCGCGCTACGCCGTGACGGCGGTGGATCAAGCGGGCAACGAAAGTCCGCGTTCGGCGCCGGCGGCAGCGCGTTAGCTGGTCCCTTAGGCGGCGGTTTTGGCGCGGATGTCGCGGCGTTTGGCTTGCATCTCGGCGCCGGGAGCTTGGCCGTGCTCTTCGATTTCATCGTCGGTGACCAGGCGTGCGATCTCCTGCAATGCCCGGCCGGCTGTTTTGGCGATGCGGCGGTGGGCGGGGTGAACGCAACAGGTCTCCAGCGTATCGATGGCGAGCGTTACCGAGTGCAGCCGCTCCCGAATGGCCTTGGCGTCGACGTGCTTCATGATCCTTAGCGTAGGCCTATCCCCAAGTGTGGGGATTGACCCAAATTGCCGAAACACCTAGGCTAGGTGTGGGTGCCTGAAGTTGCCACTTCGCCGGTTGCCGCCCTGCCGCTGTGGTTGGGTCTGATTCTGACGCCGGGTTTGGGCCAGCGTGGGGCGCACCATTTGCTCGAGCACTTCCGGGGTCCGGAAGCAATCTACGCCGCCTCGCTGACCGAGTTGGAATCATGCCGGATCAAGGCGGAGGCGGCGCAACACCTGCACGACGGCCGTTCCGCGGCCCTGGGCGCGACCGAGGCCGAACGGGCGCGGGCGCTGGGTTATAGCATCATCACCCAGGGCGACCGCGCCTACCCCGAGTTGCTGCGGGAGATCTTCGATCCACCGCTGCTGCTCTACGTTCAGGGGCGGGTGGAGGCGGTGGATCAATTCGGCGTGGCCGTCGTGGGCACACGCCATCCGACTGTATACGGGCGGCTGATGGCCGAGCGCATGGGTCGGGACTTGGCCTCCTGGGGGGTGACGGTGATCAGCGGGTTGGCGCGGGGCATTGACGCCATCAGCCAGAAGGCCTGCGTGGAGTCCAATGGCCACACGGTGGCGGTGCTGGGCACGGGCTTGGATATCATTTACCCCAGCGAAAACCGCGGCTTGGCCGAGGCGATCCTCAAATCGGGCGGGGCGCTGGTATCCGAGTTTCCTTTGGGCACGATTCCTGCCGCACAAAATTTCCCCATCCGCAACCGCGTGATCAGCGGCCTCGCGCTGGGCGTGTTGGTGGTCGAGGGGGGCGAGTACAGCGGCAGCCGCATCACCGCCCGCATGGCGCTGGAACAGAACCGGGACGTCTACGCAATACCGGGCATGGCCACGCAAAAGCAGGCCTGGCTGCCCAACATGTTGATCAAGCAGGGGGCTAAATTGGCCACTGAGGTGGCCGACATCATCGACGAACTGCCCAGTTCCGTGCGTGCCCGCTTGGTGCCTCCGCCTGCGCCCACGCTGCTGACCCGGGCCCCCGGCAGTGGCGATGCCCAGGAAGGCGCCGCCGCCCAGCAGGCCGTGCTCAATGCCCTCCGCGTCGATGAAGCCTGCCATGTTGACGAGATTGTCGATCGGTTGGAGAATAAGCTGCCTGCCCCTGAGGTCCTGACCCTGCTGTTCGATCTCGAACTGGGTGGCCAAGTCCGGCAATTCCCCGGAAAAAAATATTTGCGGGTAAGCTAATACAAGTTGCCAGCCGTTCAACTCCACTCTGGGATGCGGCGGCGGGCACCGCCGCGTTTGCATATCCATCGTTCATCTCCATGCCAAAATCCATCGTTATTGTTGAGTCGCCGGCCAAGGCCAAAACCATTGGCAAGTACCTGGGGGCGGAGTACGAGGTCATGGCCTCGCTCGGCCACGTCATGGATCTGCCCAAGCGCGACTTGGGCGTCGACATCGACAATCACTTCCAGCCCACCTACGTGGTCATCCCCGGCAAGGAAAAGGTGCTGAGCCAACTGAAGAAGGAGGCGAAGAAGGCCAAGGCCATCTACCTGGCCGCCGATCCGGACCGGGAGGGCGAGGCCATCTGCTTCCACTTGGCGCACGTGCTCAACCTCGATGGCGGCACGGGCAAGCCCTTGGGCATACCGATGAAGCGCGTGGCCTTCAACGAGATCACCAAAAAAGGGGTGCAGGAGGGCTTTGCCCACGCCGGCGAGATCGATCAGAACCTGGTGGACGCCTATCAAGCCCGCCGCGCGCTGGATCGCATCGTCGGGTACCAGATTTCACCGCTGCTTTGGGACCGGGTGCGCCGCGGCATATCAGCCGGACGCGTGCAGACACCGGCGCTGCGCATGGTGGTCGAGCGCGAGGCGCTGATCAAGGCCTTCGTCAAGCAGGAGTACTGGACCCTCGACAGCCGGCTGTCGGTGGGGAAGGCGCCTTTTTTTGACGCCCGCCTCGCCCGCCGCTACCTGCCCGACGGCACCGCGCCCAAGGACGAGCTGAAAATCGACAACGGCGAGCAAGCCCACGCTCTGCGCGCCGCGCTGGAGGCGGCCACCTACGCCGTCCGCCGGGTCGACACCAAGGAACGGAAGCGGAATCCGCTGCCGCCGTTCATCACCAGCAAGCTGCAGCAGGACGCCGGCCGCAAGCTGCGCTTCAGCGTCAAGCGCACCATGATGATCGCCCAGCGCTTGTATGAGGGCATCGAGCTCGGCGGCGAAGGTCTGCAGGGCTTGATCACCTACATGCGTACCGACTCGACCCGGGTGTCGGAGGACGCGCTGCAGGAAGCCCGGGAGTTTATCGGCCGCCAATTCGGCGCCGAGTATCTGCCCGAGCAGGCCAACCGCTTCGCCAGCAAAAAAGGGGCGCAGGACGCCCATGAGGCCATCCGCCCCACCTCGGTGCTGCGCGATCCGGAGAAGGTCCGCTCCTACCTGGGCGAGGACGAATACAAGGTCTACAAGCTCATCTGGCAGCGCTTCGTCGCCTCCCAGATGCCGCCGGCGCGCTTCGACCAGACCAGCGTTGAAATCGCCGCCACCGCCCCCGCGGCCCCGGATCCGCAAGCCGCTGGCGTCTACCAGCTCCGCACCTCGGGTTCCGTGCTGCGCTTTGACGGCTTCCTCAAGGTCTACGAGGAGAGCAAGGATAAAGAAGACGACGAGGACGAGGCGCTCAAGCACAAGCTCCCGCCGCTCAGCGATGGCCAGGCGCTGAAGCTGCTCTCGGTCAAGGATGAGCAGCACTTCACCGAGCCCCCGCCCCGCTACACTGAAGCCGCGCTGGTCAAAGAACTCGAAGAGAAGGGCATCGGCCGCCCCTCGACCTACGCCACCATTCTCTCGACCATCCAGGACCGCGGCTATGTGACCAAGGTGGGGGGCAAGTTCCATCCCACCGAGCTGGGCACCGTGGTCAGCGAACAGCTCACCAAGAACTTCAAGGATATTTTCGAGTTGCAGTACACCGCCCGCATGGAGGAGCAGCTCGACGAGATCGAAGAGGGCCGCGAGAAGTGGACCGATGCCCTGGGCGACTTTTACAAGCGCTTCAGCGCCAATCTCGAGTACGCCGAAAAGCACATGCAGGATTACAAGCGCATGGAGACGCCCACCGAGCATGTGTGCGAGAAATGCGGCAAGCCCATGGTCATCCGCTGGGGCAAGCACGGCAGCTTTCTCGCCTGCAGCGGATATCCCGAGTGCACCAACACGCGGGAGGTGGCGCTGGAGCTGCCCGACCTGGATTCGGCCGATGCCGGCGATGCGGAGAAAGAAGAATTCTGCGACAACTGCGGCCGCCCCATGGTGCTGAAGCGGGGCCGTTTTGGCCAGTTCTACGCCTGCACCGGCTACCCCGACTGCAAGACCACCCGCCGCCTCGACGCCCAGCAGAAGGCCCCCGACCGCAAACTCGACGAACTCTGCCCCCAGTGCGGCAAGCAACTCGTGGTCAAACAAGGCCGCTTTGGCGAGTTCACCGCCTGCAGTGGCTACCCCGAGTGCCGCTACATCAAGCAGAACCTGGTGCCGGACTTCAAATGTCCGCAGTGCCACGAGGGCGACATCGCGGAAAAGCGCTCCAAGCGCGGCAAGACCTTCTACGGCTGCACCCGCTATCCCAAGTGCGACTTCAGCCTCTGGCAACGCCCCGTCCCCGAGG
>JANWJU010000038.1 GCA_025451775.1 Terriglobales bacterium | reverse complement strand
CGATGCTCGGGGGCGCGGCGCCGCTAGTGGCCAGCGCGGTGAAGACGGCGCGCATGCGCGCGATCGCCCAGAACAGGTTCACGGCCGTTGGCCGGGTCACGCGCAGGGTCTCGCAGATGGCGTCGAATTCGGAGCTGAGTTCGGCCAGCGTCTCGGCGCGCGAGACTTTCACCCCCAGCGCGATGCCCATGGCTGCGGCCACGCCGATGGCGGGGGCGCCCCGGATCACCATATCTTTAATGCCGGCGGCCACGGCGTGGTGATCGCGGCAGAGCACATACCGCACCGTGCCCGGCAGCGCCGGCTGATCCAGCAGGCGCACGCCCTCGGCGGTCCACTCCAAGGTGGGAATCATCGGGCGCCCCCGGCGCCCTCATTCATGGGCCCGCCCCCGGCGGGGCCGGAAAACGTCTCGCCCTGGCGCAGCAGCTCTTTGTGGGCGGCGCGGACTTCCTGCGCTCCAAACAGGGCTTCAAACGGGCAGGCGCCGCCGCGGTGGGCGTGCCACAACTCATCCAGATTGCGGCGGCCGCCGCCTTCGTCCCGTTCCACCAGGCAGCGCACCGCGACCACGTCGAGTTCCGCCTCCCACGCCGCCTCGATCGCCTGGATGGTTGAGGCCGCGGTGGTGCAGACATCATCGACGATGGCCACCCGCGCCCCCGGGCGCACCTCGCCCTCGATGCGGCGTCCGGTGCCGTGGGCCTTCTCTGACTTGCGCACCAGGAAGGCGTCGAGCGGTCTGGCAGGGGGCGCCGCCGTCCGTGCGCTTTCGATGGCCACGCCCACCGCGATGGGATCGGCGCCCAGCGTCATGCCGCCCACGGCCTCCAGTGGGGGATCGAGCCGCGGCTCGATCCCCATTAAGTTATCGAGGAACAGCTGCGCGGTGAGCAATCCGCCCAGCGCCGAGAGCGTGGTCAGGCGGCAGTCGATGTAGTAATCGCTCACGCCGCCGCTGGAGAGTTTGAAGTTGCCCAAGCGAAAGGAATGGCGTGCGAGCAGCTCGAGCAGTTGGTGCTTTGGATCGGATGGCATGAGATCAGTGGTTAGTGCGGGCCCTGGGTAAAGTGATGAAAGCCCTGGGTGGCAAAGTATTGGGCGGCGAACAACGTCCCATTGTACGCGCAGTGGAAGATCCAGCTCGCCATCAGGGAGCCGGTGGCGGCGCGCATCACCGTCAGCACCACGCCCACGATCACCATGATCAGCACCGCCGCCCACGCCCACCCCAACTGCGCCGCGTGCATCAGGCCAAACAACAATCCGGTGACGAAAATCGCCAGCAGTTCGGCGCGCCGCCAGCGCGCCAGCAGGTTGATCAGCGCTCCCACGCCGGTGACGAGGGGATCGGGCCAGGCGAGCAGCAGCAGGCCGGCGGCGACACCCACCACGGGGCCCATCGCGGCCCCTCCTTCCAACACCGGCGAGGCCGCCGCCCCGAGCAGGTGCGCGCGCCAGTACCAATACACGCACACCAGCGCGCCCGTGGCCGCCAGCACCCGCACCAGCGGCCGCCAGGGGCGCAGCTCGGCCGCCGTGATGCCCTCTTCGAACGCCGACCGCAGGGTGGGAAAGAGCAGGCCGCGGAAGAAGAACTCCTCAAAAAACGGGGCGATGGCGATGCCGTAGATGAGCAACAGCCAGGCAGTATGGGGGGTGAACAACCGGTCCATGGGCACGCCCGAGGGCATGGGCAGCACGTGTCCCAGCAGCTGCACCACCACCATCATGGCGGCGCCGCCGGCCAGCATGCCCAGCACCGTCTCGGGCTTCAACCGCCGCCAGTGGATGGCCCGCCAGAAGCGGGTGTCGCCGGCGCGCGCAATCCACAGCCAGGCCAGCAGGAACCCGGCCAGCATGCCTCCCGTTTGCCCGATCAGCGTGAGCGCGACCACCTGCAACTCCGGCACATGGACCGCGTTCCAGCCGGTGGCGTGCGCCAGGATGGCCCACCCCAGCACCGCAATCAGCGAAATCGCGATGATGGCGGCCACCGTGAACAGCACAATGGCGGCGAGCTCAATACCCGACCATGCGGGCTCGCGCGGCGGCGGCGCGGCGGGGGGAGTTGGTCCCGGCGGGAATGGGTGGGCGAAGGAAAAGTCGGCGTCCAAGCGTTAATTATAGGCGCGGGCGAAGTTTGATTGGCGCGGGCACCCGGGCTACGCCCGCCCGCATTTAATGGGCGCGGGCGCCCGGGCTATGCCCGCCCGCTTATGCTCGCGCTGGGGCGGGGGCCCCTGCGCCCCGCCCCGGCGCTGCGCTAAGCCCGCGCTGGGGCGTGGCCCCAGACGGCCAGATGCAGCTCGTCGGTGGTTTCGGCGTGCAGGCTGCCGAGGCCGGCGGCGGCGAGTTGCTGCGTTACTTCCGCGACGGTATAGGCGGCCAGCAGGGAGTTATAGAAGTCGCGGGCCAGCACTTCGGGGGCGCCGGCGGCGTGCTCGGCGGTGAGCGCGCGGGCCGCCTCCGGGCTCTCCGCGCGGCACAGATCGACCACCAGCACCGGCGCTCCGGCGCGGGCGGCGTGCCGCACCGCCCGCCACAACGCGGCGGGATCCGACAGGTGATGGAGCAGGCTGTTGGAGACCACCACGTCGAAGGCGGCCGCTGGCAGCGTGGGGTCGGGCAGGAAGCGGCGCTCGAGCGTGATCTGGTGTGCGAGGCCAAGCGCCGCCACCGCTTGCCGGCCTTCGGCCAGCATCGCCTCGGAGCCGTCGATCCCCAGCAGGTGCAGCTCCGGATAGGCGCGCGCGAAGCGAATGGTGACGTCGCCGGGGCCGCAGCCCAGGTCGAGCGCGATGCCGGCCACGTTGCCGAAGCGGCGCTGGAACAACGCCACCACCGCCTGGTGGGCGCGGCTGAAGTCGGCTTGCGCGTAGGCGCGCGCCTGCTCGGCGTCGTCCATCAACTCGGGCTCGGGGCAGCGCTCCATCAGGCGTCGGTCCATCAAGCGGCGCGGCGGGCGGCGTGATCGGCGTAGCGGGTGATGATCTCGTCCATGAGGCTCCGCAAATCATAACGCGGTTGCCACGCCGGAAAGTGGGAGCGCAGCTTGCCGAGGTCGGAGATGTAGCAGATGTGGTCGCCCTTGCGGGCCGTGCCGCTGTAGGCGTAACGCAGCCGGTAGCCACGCTCGGCCAGCATGGCGATGGTTTCGAGCACGGAGAGGCTGTTGGCCCGTCCGCCGCCTAGGTTGTAGACCTCGCCCGCCCGCGGCGCGCGCTGGAAGTGCAGAAACAGTTCAGCCACGTCGGCGGCGTGGATCTGATCCCGCACCTGCTTGCCCCGGTAGCCGTGGATGGTATAGGGCTCACCCCGCACGGCGCAGCGGATGATGTAGTTGAGGTAGCCGTGCAACTCGACCCCGGAGTGTTGCGGCCCGGTCAGGCAGCCGCCGCGGAAGATGCCCACCGGCATGCCGAAGTAGCGGCCGTACTCCTGGCAGAGCACGTCGGCGGCGAGTTTCGAGACGCCAAACAGCGAGTGCAGGGACTGATCGATGGCGAGGTCTTCGCCGATGCCGTCGCGCCCGTCGGCGTACTCCCAGCGCGTGGCCAGCTCCTGCAGCGGCAACTGGTTGGGGCGGTCGCCGTAGACCTTGTTGGTGCTGGTGAAGCAGAACGGGGCTTCGGGCGCCGCCGCGCGCGCCGCCTCCAATAAGTTGAGCGTGGCGCCAGCGTTGACGTCGAAATCCTCGAACGGAATGGCCGCCGCCTTATCATGCGAGGGCTGGGCGGCGGTGTGGATGATGAACTCCGGCCGCAGCGCTGCCACCAGCGTCCGCACCCCGGCGCGGTCGCGCAGGTCCAGGTTTTCGTGCCGGTACCGGGGCCATGTGGCGGCCAACCCCCGCACCACCGGGGCGGTGGTGGCCCCCGGGCCAAACCACCGCGCCCGCAGATCGTTATCGACGCCGGTCACGCGCCAGCCGATGCGGCACAGCGCCTCGACACACGCCGAGCCGATCAGCCCGCCCGAGCCGGTCACCAACGCTGAACGCAAGCGCATGCCCGATTATGGGGGCGAGCCGGGCCGGCTCAGCTCCCCACTAACGGATCAAAACAGCTCAATCCCTCCGCCCGAGCGGCAGCCAGCAGTTGCTGGTCGCTGCAGATGAACCCCAAGGGTGGGTCCCCAGCGCTTTGACCAGCGATGGCGGCGCTGGCCAACTGCACCGCATTATAGGCTCGCAACGGATGGCGTTGAACCAGCGCCGCTGCCCGTTGGAGCACCGAATCGGTGACCGCTTGTTGGGCGTACTGCCAGCCCAAGTGTTCCTGGAACCGCGCCAACAATTCAGCCCCGAGGGTCGTCGTCAGGGCTCCCGAGCGTTCTTTCATCTTCAGCGCGGCCGCAAACTCCACCGCCGCCAGCGCGGAAATCACGAGGGCGCCGCTGGCGGCGGTGGCATCCAGGAAGCGCAGAATCGCTTCTGTCCCTGGTTCACGCACGTACAGTTTGACCAAGGCGCTGGTGTCGAGGAAATACGGCATTCGCTAGCGCCTGCCCCGGATCACTTCCTCGGACAAATTAAGCCCGGGGATATCCAGTGGCGCGAAGCCGCGGCGGGATGGACCCGAGGCACCGGCCGCGAGCACCGCCTTGACTTCTGCCGACTCGTGGTTAAGCCGCAGGGTACTGGTCGAAAACGGCGAATTGGGATTGACCAATTTATGAACGATCACCAGACCCGCCTTGATGGCGCTGTCCAACGCGGTCCGGGCCTCGGCGTCGTGCAACCCCGTCTTGGGGAGAATGACATCGCGGAACCACTTCAACCCGACGAACTTGACTTGGGCGTCGTTTTCCAGCTCATGCAAGCGCCGGATGAGGATCGTGGCCGGCGTCGAAACTGGGGTGGGGCTCGGCGCTGGCGCCGGTACTGCCGCGACGGTTGGCGGCGAG
Organism: Terriglobales bacterium; assembly: GCA_025451775.1. Taxonomy (GTDB): domain Bacteria; phylum Acidobacteriota; class Terriglobia; order Terriglobales; family SCQP01; genus SCQP01. Next base: position 1,297 of record JANWJU010000038.1, on the reverse strand, counting down.
GAAATTGGCGCAGCGTCTTCGCGTTTTACGAACCGGATGCCGATTTCCTGTTGTTGAGCCGGGTCCGGATCAAAGTAGGTGGCGTCGGCATCGCTGCGGATATCGCGCTTGCCAGGCCGATGAAAGGCGACCTCGATGTCAAACCGCGCTGCCGCCTCCTGCAGGCGAGGGTCTCCAATGGAGGCGATGGCGGACCGGATTTCTTGCTGCAATTCTCCAATTTTCATAACATTCTCCTTAAAAATTCTTAATCTCAAATCACATAACCTAAATAGGACAAGATAAATATAGGTGGGCAGTGGGGCCTTGTCAAGCGTGTGTCCAACACGGGCCGCAACGCCCGTCCGGTGAAGCTGGCGGCGCAGGCGGCGATGGCTTCGGGTGGTCCGGCGGCGACCACATAGCCGCCCTGGGCGCCGCCCTCGGGGCCGAGGTCGATCACCCAGTCGGCGGTGTTGATCACGTCGAGATGTGGCGAGCCACTCTGCGGGGAATCCTCAGGCGCCACGGGCCGGCGTTCAACGGCCCAAACATAGGAGACCGGTCGAGTTAGCGCCCGGCGTGACGGTTATGTCGCAATTCCGTAACAGAAAAGTAGCAAGTTGTGCCGCGTTTTTCTCTTGACTCCGAAGCGCGCCGGGCCGAAGCTGGGCGCGTCGGAGGTCACGCCAGCGAGACGTATTACGCGAACGGGACGTCAGATGTGCTCTCGCTGCCTTGCGCGCCGGCGGCCACCTACGGACTGGACGGCGCCGGGCGCATCAACGCGGTGACCGCGAACAGCGCCGCCGTGGTGCAGGCAGCCGGCACGGCCTACTCGCCGCTGGGCCTCACCAACGTGGAATTCGGCTCCGGCGACAGCGACAGCTACGGCTATAATGCCGCCGGGCAAGTGACGGGTTACACTTTCAACATGGGTAGTTACGCCGACAGCGGCACGCTCACCTGGAACTTTGAGGGCAGCCTGGGGCTGCTGGCCGTCTCCGATACCATCCCTGGCACCAGCGACAACAACACGCTCTGCAGCTTCAGCGAGGATGATTTGGGGCGGCTGGCGAGCGCCGATTGTGGCGCCGCCGAGAGCCAGACGTTTTCCTATGACGCGTTCGGGAACATGACCACCGACGCCAACGCCGGGTACTCGTTCACCGCGAACTTCGATCTCAACAACCGGATTGAGAACGGGGGCGAGTTTTTGGCGGCCTACGACAACGACGGCGACCTTACCCAGGATCCCGGCACCGGCACGGCCAGCAGCTACGACGCCGAGGGCCACCCGGTCAGCTTCGAAGGCTCG
>JANWJU010000037.1 GCA_025451775.1 Terriglobales bacterium | reverse complement strand
TGTCGCGTTCCGCCTCGCGCACCTTCTGGAAAATGATCTGCTTGGCCATCTGGGCGGCGATGCGCCCCAGCCCTTCGGTCGATTTCTTGATGCGGATCTCGCCGCCCACTTCAGCGGCGGGTTCAATGCGGCGCGCTTCGTCGAGGGAGATTTCGGTGGCTTCGGCAGCCACCGTGTCCACCACCTTCTTGACCGCGTACACCGAGATCTCGCCGGTGTCCTTGTTCAACACCGACTCCAGCTCCTCCAGCGTTTTGAGGTGCTTGCGGGTGGCCGCCAGATAGGCGTCCTCGACCGCGCTCACCACCACTGCCGGATCGATGCCCTTGTCGCGGCTCAACTGCTCGACTTGCTGATAAAGTGCGCTTGCCATAAACACCTGCTCTTGAACTACTTCCGACCGCGACCGGACTTAATCCGCTGGCCTCCGGGCTTGGCTCCCGGCTCCGGCCACCGTGGCGCCAACCGCGCCTTGTGGACATTATCCCAACCGATCACCACCTCAACACCAGCTTCGGTTTCAAGTTTCACGCCATCGTCGCCGGCCCCACACAACCGGCCGAGGAAGTGCCGGCTGCCCGCCACCACCGTGCGCGTGTCCACCCGTGCCCGCTCGCCGGCGAAACGCGCAAAATCGGCCGGCTTCACCAACGGCCGATCCACCCCAGGCGAGGACACCTCCAACGTATAGCTGCCCGCCAGTGGGGCAACCCCCGCCCCAGCGGCTTCCGCCGGGGCCGTCTCGAGTGCGGCGTCCAGCGCCGCGCTCAGGGCGCGGCTGGCGCGTTCACAATCGTCCAACCCCACGCCGCCTGGCTGGTCCACATACACCCGCAAGGTCTGCGCGCGCCCCGCCCCGAGCAGTTCGACGTGCACCAGTTCCAAGCCGGTGGCCTGGATGGTTTGTTCCACCAGATTCTGCCACGCCGCCATTGCCGACCTTACCGAATCCACAGCCAATAAAAAAGTGGGCTCGCGCCCACCGTGGGAATGCGCCACTCGTTTCGCTTCTTATGATAGCGCAACCATGGCAGGCAGGCAAACCGCCGCGGGGCGCGGGAGTCTGAAGATGGCGGGCGGTGGCTGCCCGCGTGACTATAATCGAAAGCGATGACCATGAGCGGAGGGCTGGCGCAGCGCACGCCGGGGTGGGCGCCGTGTGCGCTGCGGGAAGAAGACTCCCGCGGCCGCCGCTACCCGGAGCCCACCCATCCTTACCGGGGTGAGTTCCAGCGCGACCGGGACCGGGTCGTCCACGCCCGCGCCTTCCGCCGGCTGGAGAACAAAACCCAGGTATTCTCCCGCCGCTACTCGGACCATTTTCGCACCCGCTTGACCCATACCCTGGAGGTGGCTCAGGTCTCGCGTACCGTGGCGCAAATGCTGGGCCTGAACTGCGATCTGGTGGAAGCGCTGGCGCTGGCGCACGACCTCGGCCACCCCCCCTTTGGCCACGCCGGCGAGCACGCCCTCGACCTGCTCATGCGCCGCTATGGCGAGCGTTTTGACCATAATCTGCAGGCGTTGCGCATCGTCGAGGACTTCGAGGTCCGCTACGCCGCGTTTCCGGGCTTGAACCTCACGTTTGAGGTGCGCGAGGGGCTGATCAAGCACTCCCACGACTACACCGCCGGTGAGCACCCCGAGCTGGCCGAGTACCAGCTCGGCGAGCGGCCGCCGCTGGAGGCGCAATTGATCGACCTCACCGACGAGATCTGCTACAGTGCCGCCGATCTCGATGACGGCTTCGAGGCCCACCTTTTAGAATTGGACCGGATCGCGGCGGCGGTGCCGGTGTTTGCGGCGGCGTTGGCGGAGGTGGACCGGCGGTTTGGCCCGCAGCCATCCAAGTTGCGCTTCAACGAGGCGCTGAAGCGCATGCTGGACGGCTTCGTCTCCGACCTCATCGCCACCGTCGGCGCCCGCTTGCCGGAGTTCGCCTCGGCGGCGGCAGTACGCGAGTTTCCACAGCGCTTAGCCGCGTTTTCTCCGGCGGTGGAAGTCGAGCGCCAGGCAGTGAAAGCGTTCCTCTATCAAGAGCTGTACCTTTGTCCCCAACTATTGCGGGAGAACGAACGCGCCCGCCACAAGGTGACCGCGGTGTTTGAGCACTACCTGGCCCATCCGCAGGCGCTGCCGCCGGCGTACCGGGACAAGGCGGCCGTCCAGCCCGCCCACCGCGTCATCTGCGACTACCTGGCCGGCATGACCGACAGCTATATTACCGGTCTGCATCGGACCCTGAAGATCGGGGGCTGAGGAACGCGCGAGCGGCGATGGACGGGCTATAATTTTGTCAGCATGGAAGAGCACGACCCGGCATCCGTATCAGACCTTAAAGTCAGCGATCGACGGCATTTCACCGAACGCGGCGAGCGCCGCCATGAAATTGCGGCCGTCGAAGCCGAGCGAGAGTTTGACGCGGTGAACGCCGCCCCCCTGACCCCGCCGCCACCCGCCCCTAAGCCGGCGGCGCCGGAACCGGCCAAGGCTCCGCCGCCCTCATCGGAGCGATTGGCCGCGCGCGAGATCACGTTTGCCGGCTTGTTGCAGGATCTGTACGCCACCGGCATGATGCAACTGGGCGCCGAATTGCAGCCCGGCCAGCCCCCCCAACTGGATCTCGAGGGGGCGCGCGAGACCATCGATTTGATCAGCTTGCTGCAGCGGAAAACCCACAGCAATCTCGATACCCAGGAGGAGGGGCTGATGAAGACCGTCCTCTACGAGCTGCGCCTGGCCTACGTCGAGGTGCAGCGCGCCGCGACGAGCCGGGTGCAGCCGGCGCACGTCGCCCCCCCGCCGCCGCCGCCGCGGCGGCGCTAATGACGGCGCGGAGAATGGCGCTGAGGGCGCGCCCGCGATGACGGGCACGGTCACCGTTTTAGGTTCGGGGACCTCGACCGGGGTGCCGACGCTGGGCTGCCACTGCGCCGTCTGCACCTCCCCGGACGCGCGCGATCAGCGCCTGCGCCCCAGCCTGTGGATCGGCTTCGGGAAAACCAACGTCGTCATCGACACCACCCCCGATTTCCGCACGCAAGCCCTGCGCGCCCGCATTCCCGCTCTCGACGCCCTCTTCTACACCCACAGCCACGCCGACCACATCATGGGGCTCGACGATGTGCGGCCCTTCAACTTCGGCCGTCCCGAACCGTTGCCCGCCTACGGCAACGCCGGCACGGTGGCCGATATCCGCCGCGTGTTCCGCTACGTCTTTGATGGCAACCCGCAAGCCAGCGCCATTCCCCGCCTCGTGACCCACGTCATGGAAGCGCCGGTCGAGGTGCACGGCGCCCGCTTCGAGCCCCTGCCGGTGCTGCATGGCACGTTGCCGGTACTCGGGTTCCGCTTCGGCCCCAATGCCTACATCACCGACTTCAGCGAGATCCCAGCGGCGGTGATGGAACGGTTGCGCGGCCTCGATCTGCTGATCCTCGACGCGCTCCGCCTGCGCCCCCATCCCACCCACTCCAACTTGGCCAACTCCTTGCGTCTGGTTGCCGAGTTGCAGCCCCGCAGCGCCTACTTCACCCACATCGCCCACGAGTTGGGGCACGCCGCGACCGAGGCTTCGCTGCCGGCGGGCGTGCACCTCGCCTACGATGGCCTCTGCCTGCCGGTGGAGATGAGTTGAGCATGCAGGTCATCCGTGGACTGGACGGCTATAGCGCGGCTGCGGCCGGCGCGGTGGTCGCCATCGGCAACTTCGACGGCGTGCACGCGGCGCACCGGCAATTGCTGGCGGCGGTGCGCGCCGATGCGCGCCAGCGCGGAGCGCAGGCGCTGGTGTTGAGCTTCGAGCCCCACCCCAGCCGCATTCTGCATCCGGAGGCGGCGCCGCCGCTGATCACCCCCGGCGAAGAACGGATCCGCCAGTTGGCGGCCTTGGGGTTGGACCGCCTGATCCTGCTGCCGTTCAACCGCGATCTGTCGCTGGACTCGCCGCTGGAGTTCGTGGAACGCGTGCTGGTGCGGGGCGTGCATGCGCGCGCCGTGCATGAAGGGGAGAACTTCCGCTTTGGCCACCGCCACCGGGGCACGATTGCCACCCTGGGGCGGCTGGCCGAGGAGTTTGGCTTCGCGCTGCACGTGCACCCCGCCGTGCGCGTGCGGGGCGAGTTGGTGTCCAGCTCGCGCATCCGGGAGCTGGTAGCCGCCGGCGACGTGGCCCGGGCACGGTGGCTGCTGGGCCGGCCCTTCGCCGTGCGCGGCCTCGTCGCCCCCGGCCGTGGCATCGGCCGCCAGCGCACGGTGCCCACCCTAAATCTGCAACATTACGAGGAGCTGCTGCCGGCGGCGGGCGTCTACCTCACCCTGGTGGAGTTAGGCGGGAGCGTGATGGCGGCCGTGACCAACGTCGGCGTCCGCCCCACGTTTGGGTCGGGCTCGCCGTTGACGGTCGAAAGCCACGTGCTGCATCCTCCCGCCGCAGGGTTGCCGGCGGCGCTGGGTGAGATACTCGCGATCGCCTTTTTGCACCGCCTGCGGGACGAGCGCCGCTTCGCCTCGCCGGAGTTGCTGCTGGGCCAGATCCGCGCCGATATTGCTGTAGCCGAGCGTTTCTTTGCGCGTCTCAAGCTAAGATAGTTCAGGCAAACGCCGCAGCTTGCGTCTTAGGAGACCCGCTTATGAAATCACCTCTGAAAGTTCTGCTCAGTGCCAGCCTCATGGCGCTGTGCCTGGCTGTGTGTCCGCTGGGATCATCGGCCCAAGCCAACAACCCGTTCACCACCGCGCTCAAGTCCACGGTCAAGAGCTCCGCCAGCAAAATGGTGGCCGCCGCCAAGCTCATGCCCGAGGATAAATTCGGGTTCAAACCCACCCCCGAATCGATGAGCTTTGGCCAGCTCACGCTGCACATTGCCACCTCGAACGACGGCACCTGCGCCAACCTGGGCGGCATCGCGCCGCTGCCGCGGACCACGCTCACGCCGGCCTCGCCCAAGGACCAACTGGTGCAGGCGCTGCAGGATTCGTTCGACTACTGCACCAAGGCGATTGACAACTTCAGCGATGCCGACTTGGGCAAGGAAGTCAAATCCTACGGCAACCGCACCGTCAGCGCGGCGGCGCTGGCGCTGACCCTCACCGACGACTGGGCCGACCATTACAGCCAGCAGGCTGCCTACCTGCGCCTGAACGGCATCCTGCCGCCGACGGCGCGCGGCCGCCGCGGCATGGGCGGCATGGGGGGCGGCATGGGCCGCGGCATGGGCCGCTAAACACCGCCTGATCGCCATCCCTGAAGCCGCTCCGCCCGCCGGAGCGGCTTCGCCGTTTGGGGGACGTGTCACGCCCCAACCGACGTGCTCTGGGCCGTCGAACTAAACCGCCGCCAGTGCGGGCCGCAGCCGGACGGTGCAGGCACGGACCAGGGCGGCGACGCGGGCCTCGTTCATGCGCGTGGCATCGTACTCGATGGCGAGGGTCGAGGCGTCCTCGTCGATCGACAGCTTGCGGATGCCGTACACGTCGGAGAGGCCGGCCAGGGCCTGGATTTGGCGCTCATCGAGAGGACCCTCGAAGCTGTAGGTGACGTCCATGGCGGTCATAGCGCAACTATTTTACCCCAACCAGAGCGGCATGATCGCGGATGGCTGCGGCGGCGCGCAAGGCGGCGTCGAGGGCGCGGCGGGCGGCGGCGCCATCCACCTCAGGCGGGCGGCGGGTGCGGACGCACTCGAGAAACTCCGTGATCTCATCCGCCAGCGGTTCCCGTTCCTCGCTGGTGAGGTGCTGATGGGCGATGCCGGGCGCGGCGCCGGGATGCTGCTCGACCGCGAAGATGCGGGCGTCGCGCCGGGCATAGTCCAGCGAGATGTATTCACCCGGCTGAAAAAAGCGGAGTTTGCGGACTTTTTCCGTGCTCACCCGGCTGGCGGTCAGGTTGGCCACGCAGCCGTTTTCAAAGCTGAGCCGCACGTTGGCGATATCGACGTGGCGCGTCAGCACGGGCAGGCCCACCGCTTGCAGATCGGTGAGCGGCGCATTGACGAAGCTGAGCACGATGTCGAGGTCGTGGATCATGAGGTCGAGCAGCACGTCCACGTCCAAGCTGCGGGGCGTGAACATACTCAAACGATGGATCTCGAAGAACAGGGGCCGCGTCAGCCGCGGGCGGATGAGCCGCACGGCGGGGTTGAAGCGTTCGAGATGCCCGACCGCAAGGATGCGCCCGTTCCGGGTGGCGCTGGCGATCATGCGATCGGCCTCGGCGAGGGAGGGGGCGATGGGTTTTTCCACCAAAACGTCGCGCCCGGCTTCAAGCAGCCGGCACGCCACCTCGGCGTGCGCCAACGTGGGCACGGCCACGCTCACCGCCGCCGCCTGCTCGATGACCTGCTCGAGGCTGGCCAGGGGGCGGGTGCCAAATTCGGCCGCCAGCGCCGCCGCGCGGGCGGGATCCAGGTCATAGATGCCAACCAGATGGGCTTGGGGCAACTGCGAGTAAATGCGGGCGTGGTGGCGTCCAAAGGCGCCGCAGCCCACCACCGCGACCGGAATGGCATGCATCGTCAATCCCGCGTCCGCCCCAGGACGGCGATGCCCGCCGCTTTGGCCTCGGCGAGGCAGCGCTCCCGCTCCAATAGCAGCGTGATGCCGCTCTCCACGCCGAGCACGGTCGCGCCCGCGGCGCGCATGGCGGCGATGGTGCCCGGCCCCACCACGGGTACATCGAAACGCAGATCCTGTTTGGGCTTGGCGACTTTCACGATGGTGAGCGGACGGCCGCCGGCGAGCGTGGCGGCGCGCCCGATCATGGCGTCGGTGCCCTCCATGGCCTCAGCGGCGACGCAGGCGCACTCGGCAATGGCCACCGCTTGGCCGATATCCATGGCGGCCAGATGTCGCGCGACCGTGAAGCCGTAATCCAGATCGGCGCGCTCGCGTGCATCGGCGTCGCGCGCGGTCATGGGACCTGGAGTCGCCAGCAAGGGCTGCAAAAACTGGGTCGAGCTCTCCAGCGTAATGCCGGAGTCCTGCAAGACGCGCGCCACGCCCCCCAGCAGGGAATCGGTGTTGCGCGTGGCCAGCGACGCCAGTAGCGCCATCATCTTCCAGTCGGGACGCAGGCGGGAGAAGATCTGCTTGTGCTTGACCTGCCCCGCCATGATGGCGCGCTGGACGCCGGCCGCCTGGAACGTCTGAATGAGCTTGCCCAACTGCCCCAGCCCCAGCCAGTGGACTTCAGCTCCAGTGGCGTCCATGTCGGGGTCGGTCTCCTCGCGGATCGCCGCTACCACCATCGTCACGCCGCGGCTGCGCGCCGCCTCCAGCACCAGGAAAGGGAAGCGCCCGTTGCCGGCGATCAGCCCGTAGACCTCACTCACTTGATCACCCCGCGGGCGCTGGACTCGACAAAGGCGATCAACACCTCGGTGTCGGGGGTGAGCGCCTCGGCGCGGATGCGTTCGATGGCCTGCGAGGTGTTGAGCCCGGAGTTGAGCAGCAGCCGGAAGGCGTGTTCCAGCGCGGCGATGCGCTCGGGGCTGAAGCCCTGGCGCTTGAGCCCGATCTTATTCGGCCCGTAGGCGTGGTTCTCCCGCTTCTCGCTGGTGATGGCGAACGGCATCACGTCCTGGGTGGTGATGGTGCCGCCGCCCAAATAGGCGTGCGTACCCACGCGGACATACTGATGCACCGGCGAAAACGCGCCCAGCGTGGCCCAGTCGCCCACCTCGACGTGGCCGCCCAAGGTCGAGCAGTTGGCCATGATCACGTGCGAGCCCACTTGGCAATCGTGGGCGATGTGGGAGTAGGCCATGATCAGGTTATGGCTGCCGATGCGGGTGACGCCGCCGCCCTTGGCGGTGCCGCGGTGCAGGGTGCAGAACTCCCGCACGGTGTTGTGGTCGCCCATCTCAAGGTGCGTGGCCTCGCCGTGGAAGCTCAAGTCTTGCGGATCGAGGCCGATGCTGTTGAAAGGATAAAAGTGATTATGGGCGCCGATGCGGCTGGGGCCTTGGACCACCACATGCGCATCCAGCCGGCAGCCCTCGCCCAACTCCACCTCGGCGCCGATAACGCACCCGGGGCCGACAACGCAGGAGTCGGGAACGCGGGCGGCAGGATCGATGCTGGCCAGCGGCGAGATCACGCCGGGTCCTGAGGTGGGCGATCGTGAGCGCGCTCGACCACGGCGCAGCTCAACGTCGCCTCGGCCGCCAGCTTGCCGGCCACCAAGGCGCGGCCCTGCATGCGTCCGGCGCCGCGCTTGCCATCGCCCGCCCGGAAGCGCAGCACCTCGACCTCCAGCCGGATCTGGTCGCCGGGCACCACCGGGGCGCGGAACTTGCAGCCGTCGACGCCGGTAAAGTAGATGAGGCGGTCGCCGGGGTGGGCATCCTCATGCAGGATCATCAGCGCCCCCGCCTGCGCCAGCGCCTCCAGCACCAGCACGCCCGGCATGATGGGAAAGCCGGGGAAGTGGCCCTGGAAGAAGGGCTCGTTGGCGGTGACGTTCTTGATCGCCACGATGCGCTTCTGGGGTTCAAACTCGATGATGCGGTCCAGCAGCAGGAAGGGGAACCGGTGCGGCAGCAGCCGCTCGATCTCGACCACCCCCATCGGCAGGGGAAATTTCAACGGGGCAACGGCTTCGGGCATCGCTCGGTCAGTATAAAACACTACAATCCTACCGTGCCCACTTCGCCGCCCAATCCCGCGCCCGAGCACGCGCCGCCTCATGTGCCCGACCATTCCATGCTGCTGGCCCACACGGCGGCCGCGCTGCCGGAGATGCTGGAGCAACTGCGCGCCTGGGTCGAGTGGGAGAGCCCCAGCCAGGAGCCGGAGCGGGTGCGCGGCCTCGCCCGCGAGGTGGCCGCCGCTTTCGAGTCCGCCGGCTGCCGCGCCACGTTTCACCCCGATGCGCTGGAGCTGACCTATCCGGGCACGCGCGACGCCGTCGACGCCCCCATTCTGCTGCTGGGGCATCTTGACACCGTCTACCCGGTGGGATCGCTGCCGGCGATGCCCTTCCGCCTCGGTGAGGGGGAGGAGGCGGACCGCGCCTATGGACCGGGGGTGTTCGACATGAAAGCGGGCTTGGTCCAGGCGTTGTGCGCCCTGCAGGCGCTGCGGCATTCGCCGCGCACGACGAGCCACTCGCCCATCACCCTGCTGTTCGTTTACGACGAGGAGATCGGCAGCCCGCGCTCGCGCGAGCAGAGCGAACCGGTGATGCGGGAGGCGCGGGCGGTGCTGGTGCTGGAGCCGGCCGCCGGCGCCGGCGGCAAGCTCAAAATCGCGCGCAAAGGTACCGCCCGCTACCGCCTCACGGCGCACGGTGTGGCGGCCCACGCCGGGTTGGATTTCGCCCTTGGGGCGAGCGCCATTGTGGAGCTCGCCCACCGCGTGGTGGAGGTGGCCGGCTGGAGCGCGGCGGAGCGGGGCGTGACCGTCAATGCCGGCCTGATCGCCGGCGGCACCGCCGCCAACGTGGTGGCCGGGCAGGCGCACGCCGACATCGACGCGCGCGCCTGGACCGCGGCCGAGCAGCACGTGCTGGACAGCCGCTTTCGCAGTCTGGTGGCCACCGATGCGCGGGTGCGGCTGGAGGTCGATGGCGGCATCAGCCGTCCGCCCATGGAGGTCTCACCCGCCAGCGATGCCCTCCGCGCGCGCGCGCAAAACCTCGCCGCTGGGCTGGGCTTCACGCTGGGAGCCATGCGCGTCGGCGGCGCCTCCGACGGCAACCTCGCCGCCGCACTTGGCCGGCCCACGCTGGACGGCCTGGGCGCGGTGGGCGCGGGCGCGCACACCGCTGACGAACACATCCTCATCGCCCACCTCGCCCCGCGCGCGGCGCTGCTCGCCGCCCTGCTGGCCGAGCTGTAACCGGTAGGTCATCGGTGTGCGCGCTGCCGCTGACGCCGGGCTCCCGCCAGCGCGGCGGGGCTGGCGCCGGAGTGGCGCTACACTGGCTGCATGCGCGTGCTCGGCGTTGATTGCGGCGGCGAGGCCACCGGTTATGGGGTGATTGAAAGTGACGGCCGCTGCCACCATGCACTCGCCTCGGGCACCATCCGCCTGGCCCGCTCGAGATCGAGTTTCGCCCAGCGCCTGCATCAGATTCATACCCGGCTGACCGAGTTAATTCTCGAACACCAGCCCGATTGCGCCGCCATTGAAGACGTCTTCTACTCGCAGAACGTGCGCTCGGCGCTGAAACTCAGCCACGTGCGTGGCGTGGCCATGCAGGCGGCGGCGGCGTGCGCGCTGCCGGTGGCCGAGTACTCGCCACTGGCGGTGAAAAGCGCCGTCACCGGCTACGGACGGGCCGACAAGAGCCAAGTCCAGCACATGGTGCGGGTGCTGCTGCAACTCGAGCAGGCGCCGGACTCGCTGGACGCCTCCGACGCCTTGGCGGTGGCCATCTGCCATTTGCACACGGTGGGCGTCGCCGCGGCTGGCGCCGCCGGAAGGTAAGGCCATGGTCCAGTGCCTGACCCGCGTCGCCGTGCTCACCACGCTGGCGGCTGTGCTGGCGGTGAGCGCCGCCGCCCAAGGTAACGTACTGTTCGGCCGCGGGGGGCTTTCTAACAAGCTGGCGGCCGCCGCCCAAGCCGAACGGGATGGCAACGGGCACGGCGCTGCCGGCGGTGTTTTCCAAATGGAAGGGGCGCTGGAGGTGGTCAGCCACGATGCCGTCACCGTGCTCGCCTCCGATGGCACCCTGTTCGAAGCCTGGCTCGGCCCGGATGCCGCCGCCACTGCGGCGGGGTTCGCGGCGGCCGACCAGGTGGGCGATGACGTCACGCTTGAGGCTGTTTTCATCAACCCGCTGTATGTCACCGCCGACAGTCAGTTTTTCAACCTCCGTCTGCTCCGCCTCACGCGGCAGCGCGCGGGCTCGGGGCGGGAACTGGCGCGCGCGCTGGCCTCGCCCGCGTGGCGCGAAGCCGGCAACCGTCTGCCGCCTCCGTCCACGTCCCCGGCCGCCACCCCGCCGCCGCCCGCCGCGCCGGCCGACCCTTTTCTCGAGGCGGCCCGCACGGCGGTCCTGCATTACGCCGCCGAGCTGCCCAACTTTTTGGTGACCGAGACCCTGACCCGCCGCATCCGCGGCGGCGGCAACAGCGGCACCGACCACATCCAGAGTGAGTTGGCCGTGGCTGGCGGCCGCGAGTACCGCAGCGCCATCGTCCTCAACGGCCGCCCCTGGCCGCATCCGTTTGCCCAACTCTCCGGCCTGAATTGGAACAGTGACTTTGCCGAGCGCCTGCTGCCGATTGTTTCTCCCGCCTGCGGCGCCGTGCTGCACCGCGAGGGAGCCCAGAAGTTGCAAGGCGCCGCGGTCGAGGTCTACAGCTTCCGCCTGCTGCCCAGCTTGTGCGCCGGCAGCATGCGGGTGGGACCGGCGCGCGCCTTCCCCAGCCTCGTTGGCACGCTCGATATCGACACCACCAGCCATCTGGTGCGGCGCCTGGAGGAGAGCTATCAGCGGTTGCCGGAGTCGTTCGAGGAATCCTCCAGCCGCGACACCACCGACTGGGGCGAGGTGCTGGTGGCCGGCGTGGCGCAGTTGTTGCCGAAGACCTCGGTGCTGGAAGTGCGGTTGCGCGATGGCAGCACCTACGACGTGAGCGCGCGCTACGCCAACTACCGGCGGTTTGAAACTAGCTCACATATGACCGTTGTGGGTCCGGCGCCGCCGCCAGCGACGAAATAGCCGCCTGCGAGACGCGGGAGCGACCCAGCGAAAAATGGCGGGCCACTTTGGGTGTGAGCCGCCGCGCAGGGGGAGCAAATCTTACAAAACGTGCGATCGCCGCCGGCCGCGGCCGTCCCGAGCCGGCGCGGCAGCGGCCGGGGTGCCGCCGCCGCACTCCGGTAAATGGTTAGAAACCTTCGGCATAGGGTGCGGGCGAAGGTGAAGTGCGGGTTTGGCCGTCACCGTGCCAGTGGCAGGCTCCGAGATCGGCAATAAAAAAAGCGGCTCAAGCCGTTTCAATAACTGCCGATAGTGAGAATGGAGGAGCCTTATGACGAAGCTTATGACTCGCTTGTGGAAACAGGAAGAAGGCCAGGACATGGCCGAGTACGCCATCATGTTGGGCGTGATCGCGGCCGTGGTGATCGGCGTCATCGTCACCTTTGCCAACCAGATCACCGCCGTCTTCACCGGCTTGGTCGGCAAGTTTTAGAGCCGGACATGGCGACTGCGGCGGTGGCGCTGGCGCTGGCTGGCGCCGCCGCTGTCTGCGACTGGGCGTGGCGGCGAGTGCCGAACTGGCTCACCGCGCCGGCGTTGGCCGCCGGCTTGGGGCTGAGTTATTACAACGGCCGCGAGGTCACGGCAGCGGCGGCGGCGGCGGCGGGACTGGCCGTGGGGTGGGTGTTGTGGCGGTTGGGGGCGCTGGGCGCTGGCGACGCCAAGTTGCTGGCCGCTCTGGGCGCGGTGCTGGGATGGAAGCGATGGTTTTGGAGCCTGGCGTTTGGGTTGGTGGCGGCCGCGGTCCTGGCCGTGGCGCAACTGGCGCATCGCCGGCGCTTGGCGGCGCTGCCGCACGTCACGGGGGCGCTGGTCCGGGGCTGGAGCGTGTACGGGCTGCGGCCACATCCGCAGCACAATCCTGAGGCGCCGGGGGCGGTGACGGCTCCGTTTGCAGTGCCTTTGGCGTTGGGATTGGTGGGCGCATTGCTGCTCGGGCCGCGGCTGATATGACCGGCACCGGAATCGGGTTCAGAGGCGCGGGCAGCGTGAGAAATCAGAACTGACCATGAAAAGGAAACGGCTGCTAGGAATCGCTGTAGTCGCCCTGGCGCTGGCGGGCATCGCCACCCTGGCGGCGCTGCGGCTGGCGCGCCGGCAAGGCGCGGCGGCGACGGTGGCGGTTGTGCCGGTGGTGGCGGCGGCCGGACCGCTGGCGCCGGGCGCGCGCCTGCAGGCCACCGATCTGGAGATGGTCGACCTGCCCCCTGGGGCTCTGCCGCAGCACGTTTTCCATCGCGTCGCCGATCTGACCGGAAGGGTCATCACCGCCCAAGCCGTCGCCCACCAGGTGATCGTGGGCGAAATGATCGCCGCGCCCGGCAGCGGGGTGGGGCTGCCGCCGTTGATTCCCGCCGGCATGCGCGCCGTGTCAGTCAAGGTCAACGACGTGGTCTCGGTGGCCGGTTTCGCCGTCCCCGGCACCCACGTCGACGTGCTGCTCACCGGCAACCCGGCGGAAAACAGTGATCCTCGTCAGGTGACCACCATCACCTTGCTCTCCAACGTGCAGGTGCTCACCGCCGGCCAGCAATTGCTGCAAAACCCCAACGGCAAGCCCCAAACCGTCACCGTGATCACGTTGCTGGTGAGTCCCGAGGGTGCCGAAAAGCTGGCGTTGGCAGATGGATATGGCCACATCCAGCTCTCCCTTCGCAACCCCCTGGACGGCAAATCGCCGGCCACCGCTCCGTTGCTCAACGGCACGCTCTACAGGGGAGTCTCCACTCCGGCTAACCCCCGGACCACGGCGCCGCGCCGCGCCGCGTTGGCACGGGAAGCGGCGCCGCAAGCCTGGCCCGTGGTGTTGATTGAGGGTGGCACGCAGCAGACGCTGAAGTTTCCCGCGGCGATGGACGCGGGCGGAGATCCCCGATGACGGCCCGTGCACTGAAGGCATTGATCCATGCGTTTTTGGCGGCGCTGGCTGGGGCGGCCCTGGCCAGCCTGCGGCTGGCGGCCATGCCGCCGCCGCCCTTCGTTCCACATCCGCTGTTCCAGCTCTCGCCCGCGGCGGCGGGTTTGCAACAGCGGCTGGTACTGGTCACCCCGTTGCCGGGCACGCCCGTGCAGGCGGCGCCCGCACCGCGCGTAGTGCGCCTGCCCGCGCCCAATGCCGCGACGGCACTCCCGATGTGGAGCGCTCCGCTGACGCCGGGAGCATTGGCGGCGGTGCTGCGCGCCGCCTTCACGCCCCAACCGGCGCCCGTGCGGGCAGACACCGTGGCGCTCACGCCAGCTTTGGCGGCAACGGCTCGAACAGCGGAGATGCCGGCGGCGGGATTTCAGCCGCGGGCCCTCGCCATGTCCCCGATTGCGCTCGCGCTCACCACCCATCACAGCTTGTTGGTTGAAAGCCCCGTACCCCTGAGCCGCGTCTCCATCACCGACGGCACCATCGCCCAGGCCATCGTGGTCTCGCCCACGCAGGTCCTGATCCAGGGCCGGGCGCCCGGTGAAGTCTCGCTCTGGACCTGGGACGCCGAAGCCCGCCCCACCGCCTACACCATCCGGGTCGGTTTGGACCCCGAGCCGCTGCAGCGCGAGTTGGATCGGCTCTATCCCGGCCGCCATCTGCAAGTGGGGGCTGCCGGAGATGCGCTCTCCGTCAGCGGCACGCTGCCCAACCCGGCTACCGCCAAGCAGGTACTGGCGCTCGCCTCCGGCTACAGCAAAACCGTGGTCAGCGACCTGAGCGTCGACCAATCCAGCGATCCCGGCCAAGTCCTGCTGCAGGTGCGCTTCGCCGAAGTCGACCGCAGCGCTGTCAGCCAGTTGGGAGTGAATCTGCTCTCCAACGGCAAGGGCATGGTGGGCAGCACCTCGACGCAGCAATTCTCCCCGCCTGCCGGGGTAATCGCGCCGGCGACCACCTCCGGCCAGGTGCCGGGCGGCTCCGTGCTCAACGGCAACGGCGGGGCACTGGGTCTCGATAACCTGCTCAACGTATTCCTCTTCAGCCGTAGCGCCAACCTGGGCCTGACACTCGAGGCGCTGGAACAGCACAACCTGCTGCAGATCCTGGCCGAGCCCAACCTGGTGGCCATGGACGGCAAGGAGGCCAACTTTCTCGCCGGCGGCGAGTTCCCCTTTCCGGTCGTGCAGGGCCAGGGCGCCGTCAACAATGTGACCATTCAGTTCAAGCCGTTCGGCATCAACCTGCACTTCAAGCCCACCATTCTGCCCGACGGCACCATCGACCTGCAGGTGGCGCCCGAGGTGAGTGCCCTCGATTACTCCAACGCCGTGACCGTATCCGGCTTTTTGATTCCGGCTCTGAGCACCCGCCGCGCTTCGACCGAGCTGGAGCTGGCCGATGGCCAGAGCTTCGTGATCGCCGGGCTCATGGACAACCGCCTCACCAACAATCTCTCGAAGATCCCCGGGCTGAGCGATATTCCCGTGCTGGGCAAGCTATTCGAGAGCCGGACGTTGAACAAGAGCCACAACGAACTGGTGGTGGTGGTGACGGCACATTTGGTGCATCCCAGCGCCACCGCGCCGGCGCGACTAGTGATGCCTGAGCCCTTTTTGCCGGAGCTGCCCCCGGTGAAGGGAAACCCTGTGCAAGGCAGCGCCGGGGCGGGTACACTTCATGCCCGTTAAAGTCACGCTGTTTGCCTCCGATGAGGCGACCCGCCGCCAACTCGCCGAGGCCGTGCCCACCGTGGTGGACGCGATGCTGGCCGGCCCAGCACTGGAGTTGCCGGAGCAGTTTGTCCACACTGACCCCAAGCTGCGGCAATTGCAGTCGCAAAATCCGGAAGCGGTGATCATCGCCATTGCCGCGGATGCGCCCGAAGCGGCCTTATCGCTCGCCATCTGGCTACGGACGCAGATGCCGGCGGTCTCGGTGATCGCCTGCGGGCCCATGCATCCACCGCAGTTAATCGTACGCGCCATGCAGGCCGGCGCGGCCGAGTACCTGGAGTTGCCGCTGCGTCCGGAGGCGCTGGCAGAAGCGCTACAGCGCCAGTCGGAGACGCAGGCCGCCGACGCCGCGCCGGAGCGTCCGCGGCGCGGCAAGCTGATCGCCGTGGCCGGTGTGCGGGGCGGCTGCGGGGCGACCACGGTGGCCGTCAACCTGGCGCTGGCCATGCACGCCATGCGCCGCCAGGCCGATCAATCCGTGGTCCTGGTGGATGCGGCCCCCCTGGGCCACGCCGCCCTCCAGCTCAACCTCAAGCCCATGTTCAACCTGGTTGACCTGCTCGCCAACGCCAGCCGGCTGGACGCGGTCATGCTGGGCAGTCTCTCCACCCGCCATGGCTGTGGACTCGATCTCGTGGGTGGTCCTGCCCACCCGCTGCTGCCCATGAGCGCCGAGGCGCATGGGGAATGGTTGGACCGGTTGCTGTTGGCCGTACCCATGGCCGTCGTCGATCTCTCGGCCCGGTGGGACGACTTGACGCGGGCCGTGCTGGAGCGCGCCGATCGCATCTTGTTCATCGCCCAAACCGATATGGTGTCGCTGTGGAGCGCGGCCAAGGTGCGCCAGTTCCTCGATCCGGAGCGCCGCTTGCGTTTCGAGATCGTTCTGAACCGCTACTCCGCCACCCCCGAAGTCGATGCCGCCGGGCTGGAGGCGATCACCGGAGCGCCGGTGTTCTGGAAGCTGCCCAACGCCCACGCCCTGGTCTGTGCCGCCATCGAGCGCGGCCAGCCGCCGGTGGAAAAAGGCGACTCCGAATTGGCCACCAGTTTCCGTGAGCTGGCGGCGGCGCTGCTGGGCCGTCCGCAAAAAAGACAACGCGCTTGGCTGCCGTTTTTCCGCTCCCGGCACGTTGAAGCGTAACCGAAAGAGAAAGCACTCATGGCTGCCGCCGCCGTTTCCTATCAGCAACTCAAAAGCGACTACCACCGCCGCGTCCTGGAGCGGCTCAACCTGGCACAACTCGACGCCATGCCGGAAGCAACGGCGCGCCAGGAGGTGGTGGCGCTGATCCGCTCGCTGCTGGCGCTGGAAGCCGCCCCGCTCTCGCTCGCCGAGCGCGAGGCGCTGGGGCGGGACCTGCTGGACGAGATCTTTGGCTTTGGACCCTTGGAGCCGCTGCTGCGGGATTCGACCATCAGCGACATCCTGGTCAACCGCGCCGACCAGGTGTACGTCGAGCGCCGCGGACGGCTGAGCAAAACCGACGTGGCGTTTCGCGACGATGCCCACCTGATGCGCATCATCGACCGCATCGTCAGCCGTGTGGGCCGGCGTGTGGACGAGAGCTCGCCCATGGTGGATGCCCGCCTGCCGGACGGCAGCCGCGTCAACGCCATCATTCCGCCGCTTGCGCTCGACGGTCCCTGTATGTCGATTCGCCGCTTCGGCGCCGACCCGCTCACCGGCGCCAAGCTGGTCGAGCACCAGGCGCTGACTCCGGCCATGCTGGAGTTCCTGCACTGCTGCGTGGCGGCGCGGCAAAACATCATCATCTCCGGCGGTACCGGCGCCGGCAAAACCACCCTCCTCAACGTGCTCAGCGGCTTCATTCCCGAGCACGAGCGCGTGATCACGATCGAGGATGCGGCGGAGCTGCAACTCAAACAGGAGCACGTGGTCAGGCTCGAAACGCGCCCGCCGAATCTGGAGGGGCAGGGTGCGGTGCGCCAGCGGCAGCTGGTGATGAACAGCTTGCGCATGCGCCCCGACCGCATCGTCATGGGTGAGTGCCGCGGCGAGGAAGCCATCGATATGTTGCAGGCCATGAACACTGGCCACGACGGCTCCCTCACCACCATCCACGCCAACTCGCCGCGCGATGCCCTGGCGCGCCTCGCCACCATGGCCAGCATGGCCAACCTCAACCTCCCCGAGCGCGCCATCCGGCAGCAGATCGCCTCGGCGCTGCATCTCGTCGTCCAGCTCTCGCGCCTCTCCGATGGTACCCGCAAGGTATTGAGCATCGCCGAGCTCACCGGGGTGGAGGGCGAGGTCATTTGCATGCAGGAGCTGTTCACCTTCGACCGCCAGGGCATTGACGAAGAGGGCAAAGTGCGCGGCTGCTTCCGTGGCGCCGGCATCCGCCCGCAGTGCGCCGAGCGGCTGGCCTCCGCCGGCATGAAACTGCGTCCGGAGTGGATGGAGGAGAAGGTAGTGATATGAGGAGCCGCCAATGAATCTCGGCGGCATCATCCTGCTGGTGCTTTTGATCGCGGCGCTGGTCGCCGGCCTTAGTCTCAGCTGGGGCGGCGGCGACGACCGCATGAAGCAGTTGCGCGAAAAGCTGGAGCTGGTCAAGCAAGCCGAGGAGCGCGCGCCCCGCGCCAGCTTGTCGCTGCTGCGCGACGATCTGATGAGCGAGGTCCCCGCCTTGCAGCGCTGGCTCAGTCAGGCGGGCACCGGCGCGCGTTTGAAACGCTGGTTGGGGCAGGCGGCGTTGGGGATGCGGCCGGGGAAGTTTCTGGTGCTGTGTGCCGGTGCCGGGCTGATCTGCTGGACGCTGCTCATGATCCTGCACCTGCCGCTGCTGGCGCTGGCCGGCCTGGGGCTGGGCCCCGTGCTCCCTGGCGCCTGGGTGGGGCACCGCCGGCAGGCGCGCCTGACGCTGTTTCAAAACCAGTTTCCCGAGGCCATTGACCTCCTGGTGCGCGCCAGCCGCGCCGGCCATCCACCGACGGCGGCGCTGGAGTTGATTGCCAACGAAATGCCGGATCCCGTGGCGGGTGAGTTCCGCCAGGTGTTCGATCAGCAGCGCTTCGGGTTGCCACTGCGGGATTGCCTGCTGAACCTGGGCGAGCGCGTGCCGTTGACCGACGTGCAAATGTTTTCGATCGCCGTTATTCTCCAGCGCGAAAGCGGCGGCAATCTGGCGGAGATTCTCGACAAGCTGGCCGGCCTGATCCGCGAGCGGGTCAAGCTGCAGCGCCAGGTCCGCACCCACACCGCCCAAGGCCGCATGACCACCTATGTCCTGCTGGCGCTGGCGCCCATCCTGCTGGTGGTGATGTTTGTTCTGGCCAAGAATTTCGTTACGCCAATGTTTACCGATCCCGTGGGCCGTGCGTTGCTGATTCTGGGCGGGCTGCTGCAACTCGTGGGCTTATTTCTGCTGAACCGCATCGTTCAAATCCGGGTCTAAGGCCATGAGCGCGCTGATTCTATTGATCGTGGTGGGGCTGATGCTGGCGCTGGGCGTTTTCGCGCTCGGCGCGGCGTGGTTGATGCCCGCGTCGGGAGTGGGAACCCGGCTGCGCCACATGCTGGGAGAGCCGGTGGCCGCGCCCGCGCCGCGTCCCAAGGTGGCGGCGATGGTCGAGGCGGTGCTGAAGCCGGCGGCCAAACTGCTGCCGGCTTCGTCCAAGGATTCATCGCGCACGCGGCGGTGGCTGATCCAAGCGGGCTTCCGGGAGCCGCAGTACGCCAGCTTGTACTTTGGCCTCCGCACCCTCTTGGCGTTGCTTCTGCCGGGATTGGTTGTGATCCTGGGCTGGGGCGAGCGCGCCCCCATGTTGCTGGTGCTGGGCGCATTATTGGGTTGGACGTTGCCGCGTTTTCTGCTCAAAAGGCGGGTTGCGGCTCGTGCGCTACGCCTCCGGCTCAGCCTGCCCGACGCGCTCGATCTTATGGTGATCTGCGTCGAGGCCGGCCTGGGATTGGATCAGGCGCTGCAGCGGGTGGCGCAGGAGCTCAAGTCCCTGCACCCGGAGTTGTGCGGCGAGTTCGAACTGCTCGTGCTCGAGATGCGCGCTGGCTCTCCCCGCAGTGAAGCGCTGCGCAACTTGTCCCAACGCAACGAGGTCGACGACTTACGCGCCTTGTCGGCGGTGCTCATCCAGACCGACCGTTTCGGCACCAGCGTGACCCAGGCGCTGCGCGTGCACTCGGAATCGCTTCGCGTCGAGCGCCGCCAGCGCGCCGAGGAGGCGGCCGCCAAGCTCAGCATCAAAATGCTGCCGGTGCTGGCCTTGTTTATCTTTCCGGCCATCATGATCGTCGTGATCGGACCAGCGGTCTTGGCGTTGATCCGCAATCTCGGCGCGGCAATTCACTAGAGGAGACTCCATGCACGGCTACGCTCTCAACTGCACCCGCCGCGTATTCCTGGCCACCGAATTGGGCATCGCCAACGGCTTTTTTACCCGCCTGCGCGGGCTGCTCACCACCTCTGGGCAGGAGTTCGGGTTTGGGCGCGGTCTCTGGATCACGCCCAGTCAGGGCGTGCATGCCCTGGGAATGCGCTATCCCATCGACGCGCTCTACCTCGACGGGGAGATGCGCGTGATCCATATCGAAGATGGGTTGCGGCCCTGGCGCCTCGGCGCCGTGCGCCGCCGCGCCGCCAGCGTGCTGGAGTTGCCCGCCGGCGCCGTGCGCAAGACGCGCACCGCCGTGGGGGACACGCTGCGCATCGCCTGCGGCCCCTGCTTCAGCCCCGTGGCGCGGTAATCGCGCCCGGCCCTTTTTGCTTGGGCCGCAGTGTCGCTCATGCGACCATGGTGTTACTCCGCCATGAGCGATATACACTGGAATGAAGCCGCCCTGCCGCTGCGCCAAGAGGTCAATTTTTTAGGCCGCCTGCTGGGCCAGGTCATTCGGGAGCAGGAAGGCGAGGGCGCCTTTCAACTCGAGGAAGCGGTGCGCGGGCTGACCAAGGCGGTGCGCGCGGCGGCAACCGAGGCGGAGGCGGGCGAGCGCGAGCGGCAATTGCTGGCGCTGCTGAACTCCCTCTCCGGCAGCGACTGTTTGCGCGTGGTGCGCGCCTTCACCCTCTACTTCCAGCTGGTCAACATCGCGGAGCAGCGGCACCGTGTCCGCCGCCGCCGGGCGTATCTGCGCGATGGCACGCCGCAGGCGGGTTCGCTGGCCGACGCGCTGCGCCGGCTTAAGGAGCGGGGCGTCAGCGGCGCCGAGCTGCGCGCCGCCATTGATGCCTTGGCGCTGGAGCTGGTGCTGACCGCCCATCCCACCCAATCGCTGCGGCGCACCGTGCTCCACCGCTTGGACGAGATCGGGCGCCTGCTGCACGCCCGCGACAACCCCAACCTGATCGACGCCGAGCGCGATGCCCTCACCGAGGATCTGCTCGAGCAGGTGGAGGCCCTGTGGCGCACCAGCCAGATCCGGGGCGAGCGGCTCACCGTGCTGGATGAGGCGCGCGCCAACCTCTACTACTTCGAGGACGTGTTCTTCGAAGTGATCCCGCGTTTGCAGGACGAGATGCGGCGCTTGTTGGCCAAGCTGTTTCCGGATGAGCCCTCGGCGGAGCTGCCGCCGCTGGTGAGTTTCGCCTCCTGGGTGGGCGCCGACGGGGACGGCAACCCCAACGTCAACGGCGACACCGTGCGCCGCACGCTGGCGCTGCAGACCGCGGTGGTGCGGCGTTACTACCGGGAACAGTTGGCAGTGCTGTTTTTTGAGCTGGGCCATGCCCGGGAATCGTTCGCCCCGGACGCGGCCTGGCAGGCGCTGGATGAGGTGCTGACCGGTTACCGGACGCGTTTTGGCGCGCCGCCGCCGCGGCTGCTGCACGAGCCCGCGCGCGAACTGATTACCTATCTGCAGCGCCGCCTGGAAGAGACGGGCGATGCTTATACCGCGCCGGCGGAATTTGTCGCTGATTTGACGCGCCTGCGCGAGGCCTTGCGCTCGGGCGCGCGCCGCAGCGCACGCCGCGTCGATGGGCTGCTGGCCGTGGTGCGCACCTTCGGCTTCCATCTGGCCACGCTCGATGCCCGCAACAATACCGGCCGGCACGACCGCGAGTTGGCCGCCCTGATGGGGGCGGAGGCCGCCGCCAGCTACGCCGCGCTGTCGCCCTCGGCGCGCGTGCCCCGGCTCAAGCAGATGGTCGCGCATCCGCTGGCGCCGTCCGGGGAGCGGCCCGAGCTGTTGGATTTCATGGACGCCATCGCCGAAGGCCAGCGCACGGGCGGTCCGGCGGCGGTGCGCAACTACGTCATCAGCATGGCGCGCGACGTGAGCGATATCTGGGAGGTGCTGGCGCTGGCGGCGCCCTCCGGCATGGCCCGCCTGGAAAACGATGCCCACGGCGGCCTGGTGTCGTCGCTGCATCCGGTGCCGTTGTTTGAGACCATCGCCGATCTTGAGGCTGCCCCGGCCGTACTCGATGAGCTGTTCCGCGATCCGCTCTACCGCGATTACCTCGCCCGCCGCGAGGGCTCGCAGGCCAACGTCCAGCAGGTGATGGTGGGCTACTCCGACAGCAACAAAGACGGCGGCTACCTCGCCTCCCACTGGCTGCTTTACGAAGGCCAGCGCCGCATGGCGGAAGTGGCGGCGCCGCACGGGGTGAAGCTGGAGTTTTTCCATGGCCGTGGCGGCACCGTCGCCCGCGGCGGCGGACGCGCCTACGAGGCGATTCTGGCGCTGCCGCCGGGAACGGTCGCCGGGCGCATCCGCATTACGGAACAAGGTGAGGTGATCAGCAGCAAGTACGCCGAACCCGAGATCGCGCAGCGTAACCTCGAGCTGGCCATCTCGGCCACGCTGCTCGCCACCTTCGGCGTGCATGCGGCCAGTGATCACGCCCGGACCGCCGCCGCCGAGCCGTCCGTCTGGCACGAGATCATGGATGCGATGAGCTCCGCCTCGCTCGCCGCCTACCAGGACCTGCTGCACGGTTCCCCGGATCTCATCGAGACCTACTGGCTGTCGACCCCGGTGTCCGAGCTGGGCGCGTTGAATATCGGCTCCCGGCCAACGTTCCGCACCAACCGCCCCAACTTCGAGAACCTGCGGGCCATCCCCTGGGTCTTCGCCTGGACCCAGTCCCGCGCGCTGTTACCCGCCTGGTACGGATTGGGCACCGGTCTCCAGACCGGCTTCAATCGTCCCGGGGGGCGGGACCTGCTGCGCGCCATGTACCGGGGCTGGAGTTTCTTCTCCGACTTGATCGACAACGCCGGCATGGCGCTCGCCAAGGCGGACCTGCGCATCGCCCACATCTACGGTTCGCTCGACCCGGACCCGGAGCGCGCCCAGCGCGTCCGTCGCCGCCTCGCCGCCGAGTTCGAGCGCACCCAGCGCCTCGTGCTCGAAATCACCGAGGAGCAGGAACTGCTGGAGCGCAGCCCCGTCCTGCGCCGCTCCATTCAGTTGCGCAACCCCTACGTCGATCCCCTGAGCTGCCTGCAAGTCCGCCTGCTCGCCGACAAACGCCGCGGCGCCCTCGACCCCGACGGCGAACGCGCCCTGCTGCTCACCATCCAGGGCATCGCCGCCGGCATGCGCAACACCGGCTGAGGCCGATCGAGGAACTCTTGCAGCGTTAACCCGCTGGCACGAACCAATGGCCGCAAGGTTTCCGGCGCCACGACCGGATGATTGGGCACCGAGAGCGTTGGCCATTGGCCCTCCTTGACCAGGACCATGTGCTGCCCTTCTGCCGGGCCAGCGTCCATCCCGCTTTTTCAAAGATCCGCCGTACCTGTGGCTCGCCACTTTTCGCTGGGTCGCTCGCGCTGGTCGCCTGAAGGCGGGCTTCGATTGGCCGACGGCGCTGGGGAAGCGCGGGTCGGCGTGGCGGCAGCGGGCGCCCGCTCTGCTCGTGGCGCTTTCAAACTGCCTCGACATGCCCGCTGTGCGGCGGCAGTCCGGAGCCGAGCCATAGTTCCTTCATTGCCGATCCGTCCTCGGATGTATACTGGCGGCGTTTGGGAAAGCAGAACAGCTTGGCCGGCTCCGTGGATTGGTGTTGTGTCTTTTTCAACTCTCGCCACTCAGCGATTTGAGATATGCCGACCGCCCATGTCAGCATCGCCTATGCCTTCCTAGCTGGGCTGTTATCATTCCTCTCTCCCTGCGTGTTGCCGCTGGTGCCGGGGTACGTGTCGCTGCTGTCGGGTTCGGTGGCCCAAGGCGAGTCCGGGCCCCTGGCGGGCGGCGGGGGATCGACCGCGATCGAGACCAAGTCCGCGCGCGGCGTGCTGCTGGCCAACTCGATTTTTTTTATCATTGGCTTCTCGGTGGTGTTCATCAGCCTGGGGGCGACCGCGACCTCGGTGGGGCAGACGCTGCGCGTGCACCAGGCGCTGCTTAGCCAGATCGGCGGCCTGATCGTCATCCTATTCGGACTTCACCTGTTGGGAGTGATCCGCATCGGGGCGTTGTACGGCGATAAGCGCCTCCACAAAAAGATCGGCGTGACCGGCGGGCTGGGCGCGTTCCTGGTGGGCTTTACCTTCGCTTTTGGATGGACTCCCTGCATCGGCCCCATGCTGGCCACGATTCTGTTGCTGGCCGCCAATGAGGGAACGGTGGGGCACGGCATTTTCTTGTTGGCGGTCTACTCGGCGGGGCTGGCGGTTCCGTTCCTGCTGACCACCTTGGCAATCGACCGCTTTTCCCAGTTTTACAAAGGGTTTCGGCGGCATTTGCACACGGTGGAGCAGGTTTCCGGCGTGCTGCTGCTACTGATCGGCGTGCTGCTGTTGACACACCAGTTCACGGTGATCTCCGGTTATCTGGCGCGCATCCCGGTATTCAACAAGCTGCTCATTTAGGAGGCGTCCGGCCTTCCAGATCGTTTGGGACAATGGCAATGCAAACCTCGACACCAACTACGGCACGCCTTTTGGCCTCCCCACAACTCTCTAAATCCATTTGGGCGGCCCTGGCGGGATCGATGCTGCTGCTGGGCGTGGCGGCGGGACAGCGGTCGGCGCCGGTGGCGCATCTGCTGGCGCCGGGCGCCGTGGAGGCGCCCGCACACGGCACCGCGGCGGCGGTATTCACCGTCACCATCGATTCCGGATTTCACATCCAGTCGAATCATCCCAAGCTCAGCTACTTGATACCAACGGCGATTTCCATCACCCCGGCGGGTGGGGTTGCGGCCGTCAGGGTGAACTGGCCGCCCACGGTGGACCGCAAGTTCAACTTCGCCCCCGATGCGTTGGCGGTGTTTGAAGGCACGGTCAAAATTCCCGTCACGCTCCGCACCGGGGGCCCGGGAACCCAGGTTCTACATGGGACGTTCCAGTACCAGGCCTGCAACGACCGGGTCTGCCGTGCCCCGGAGACGGTGCCGTTCACGCTCCAAGTCCATATCCGATGAGGTCCCGTGAGGTCCCGCGGGCTCCTAATGAAGAGGTCAATCCTGATGCTCCGTGGCTTGAAAATCGTGGCGATCGGAATTGTGGCTGCCGTTCTGATGGCCTCCGGCACGCTCATCGCGGTTCCGGTGGCGGAGGCGCAAGCAGCGGCGGGGCCGGCTTCGCTGGCCATGGGCGCCGCCGCCCCCCAATTCAACCTCCCGGGTGTGGACGGCAAGAATCACCAGCTCAGCGATTACGCTAGCGCCAAGGTTCTGGCGGTGGTGTTCGAATGCGACCACTGTCCAGAGTCGGAGCTGTACGAAGCCCGGATCGAAAAGCTCTACCAGGATTACAAGGACAAGGGCGTGGCCCTGGTGGCGATCAACCCCGACAGCCCAAACTCGGTCCGCCGGGCGGAGATGTCCTACTCGGACCTGGGCGAGTCCATGGACGATATGAAGGCGCGCGCGGCCATGTCGCACCTGCAATATCCGTATCTGGACGACGGCGCCACCCAGTCGGTCTCGCTCCAATACGGACCGGCGGCCATGCCGGAGATCTTTATTTTCGATCACGGCCGTGAACTGCGTTATGAAGGCCGCATCGACGACAACCTCAACCCGGCGCTGGTCAAATCCCGTGACGCCCGCAACGCCATCGACGCCTTGCTGGCGGGAGAGCCGGTGGCGCTGGCCCAAACCGTGGCATCGGGCTGCGCTCCCGATTGGCTCTCGAGCGGCGCCGCCGCAGTCCAGGCGGAGACCGCGGCCATTGATGCCGCGCCGGTCACGTTGACCCTGGCGACCAAGGCGGTGCTAGGGAAGTTGCGCCCGAACCCCACCGGCAAGGTGTTGCTGATCAACTTCTGGGCGACCTGGTGCGGTCCCTGCGTGGCCGAATTTCCCGACCTGCAAGATACCTACCAGATGTACCGCAACCGAGGTTTGGCGATGGTCACCGTCTCGGAGAACGATCCCGCCGCCAAGGGAGCGGTGCTGCAATTTCTGCAAAAAGAGCACGCCGCGACGCCCAACATGGTCTTCGCCCTGGAGGACGTCTACGCCATGCAGGACGCGTTCGATCCCGATATGGGTTCGGCCGTCCCCTATACCGTCGTACTTTCTCCCGACGGCGACGTGCTGTATCAAGAACAAGGCGATGTAACGATCCTGGCGCTCCGGCGCGCCATTCTGGCCAACCTGCCTGACAGCAAGGCTTATCCGGGCATTCAGGCCTATTGGGCGGCCAACTCGAATTCAAACTCGAACTAGAACCGAGCCGGCCCAAGCGGCTCAAAGAGAGGTCACCGTATGAAGTGGAATCGTGGTTGGGTCAGGTTTCCGGCGCGGACCTGGGCGTTGTCGGCTCCGGCGGTAATCACCGTTCTTCTGGGATTGGTCATGGTGCCGGTTCTGGGCCGGGCACAGCAGGCGGCGCCCAAAACCACGCGTCCTGCCACGGCTCGCCGCGGCATGTTCCGGCCGCTGTACCCGCTGCTGCCCATCGGATCTCCCGCGCCGGATTTCAACCTGCCCGGCGTGGACGGCAAGATGCACACGTTGGCGGAGTACTCCAAGGCCAAGATCCTGGCCATCGTTTTCGAGTGCGACCACTGTCCCGAGTCCCAGCTCTATGAGGGCCGCATCCGCGCCATCGCCCACGACTACCGGAGCCAAGGACTGCAATTGATCGCCATCAACCCCAACAACCCCAACTCGATCGAGTTGAACGAACTGGGTTATACGGACGTGACCGACTCGCTGGCCGACATGAAGATCCGGGCCGCCTATCGGCACTTCACCTGGCCATTTCTGTACGACGGCGCCACCCAGACGGTGGCGATGAAGTTTGGCGTGGTCGCCACCCCGGAGATCTTCATTTTCGATCAGAGCCGCCACCTGCGCTATGAAGGGCGGATTGACGACAACGAGCAGCCCAAGCTGGTGAAGTCGCACGACGCGGTCAACGCTCTCAACGCCATCCTGGCCGGCACGCCGGTACCGGTAACCCGCACGCGCGCCTTCGGCTGCTCCACCAAATGGTTGTCGAAGTCCAACAACGTCAAAGCCGAAATGCAAAAGATCGAGGAAGAACCGGTCAACCTCAATCCGGCGACGCCGGCGGTGCTCAAGGCCTTGCGCGCCAACAATACGGGTAAGATCATGGTGGTCGACTTCTGGTCCACCAAATGCCAGGAGTGCTTGGCCGGTTTCCACGACCTCGAGACCACCTTCCGCATGTACCGGCTGCGCCAGTACGACTACACCACCGTCAACACCGACACCCCGGCCAATCAGGCGGCGGTGCTGAAGTTCCTGCACTCACAATACGCCTCCAGCCCCAACCTGCAGTTCGCCTCCGACAATGCCCAAAGCTTGCAGGCGGCGTTCGGCGCCAAGTGGAAGCTGAATCAGCCGTTTTTGATGGTCATCGCGCCCGGCGGCGCCATTATCTACCAGAAGACCGGCAGGCTCGATACCGTCACCATGCGGCGCGCGGTGTTGGCCAGGATGCCCGACGGCCGGCAGTACATCGGTCAACTGGCGTACTGGCAGTCGAAGCCGGGAGCCTGATCCCGCCCCATCCGTTGAACGCGCGGTGCAGCCGCGCTGGGGTAGTGTCCGTCGAAAAGTGGCGAGCCACATTGACGGTAAACTGGCCATATGAAGACGACGGTGGAGATCGACGACGAGTTGCTGCGGGGGGCGAAGCGGGCGGCGATTGACCGGCGCTGCACGCTGCGCGACCTCATGGAGCGTGGCCTGCGGGAGATTGCACCGGCCGCGCGGCCGGCGCGGAAGATCAAGTGGGTACATGCGTCTGGACCGTGGCCGAAGGGGCTGGATGTCTCCAGCCGCGAGAAGATGTGGGAGTGGATCGAGCGCGAGCCAAAGCGTTGAGGCCCATGATCGCGATCGACACCAATCTGCTGCTTTATGCCTTTCATCCCGGGGTTCCGGAACATGAGTCGGCCACCGCCGTCCTCAACGCGGCCCGGGACGATGGGCGCGGTTGCGGGTTTGCAGCCGCCAGCATCACCGAGTTCTGGAGCTTGGTTACCCGCCGCCCGGCTGATCGACGCTTGCGGAAGATGGCCACGCCCGCCGAGGCTGCGGGTTATTTTACCGCTTTGATCGATGCCGGTGCCCGGGTCTTCGAGCCGAAGGCGGGATTCGGCCCTCGTCCTGCATCCGTTCTCGCCCGTCAATTGACGCCGCCGAGCTGCGCATTATAGGTTCATGGCAGAGAACTATCCGCATGTGATTGGAGGCGGGTTGGTGGCGCCCGCGGATGAGGTGCCGGTGTGCTCGCCGTATAGCGGGGAGGAGATCGGGCGCTGCGGCAACGCCACCGGGCTGGAAGTCGAACGCGCCATCGCCGCGGCGGATGAGGCACGGCCGGCGATGGCGGCGCTGCCGGCCTGGAAGCGGGCACAGGCGCTGGGCGAGTTGGAAGACGCGGTGCGGCGGCACCAGGACGAGCTGGCGGCGCTGCTGTCGGCGGAGGCGGCGAAACCCATTCGCGAGGCGCGCGGGGAAGTCCGGCGGGCGCTGCTTACGCTGCGCACCGCAGCGGAGGAGGCGCTGCGCATCGGCGGCGAAGCCACGCCGCTCGATGTGGCCGCCGGGGGTGAGGGGCGGTTTTCCATCTCGCGGCGGGTGCCAATCGGCGTGGTGGCGGGCATCACACCCTTCAACTTTCCCTTGAACTTGGTGCTGCATAAGCTGGCGCCCGCGATAGCTAGCGGCAACCCGATCATCATCAAACCCTCGCCGCGCACGCCCCTGACCGCACTCAAGTTGGGCGAGTTGGCGCTGGCGTGCGGGTTGCCGGCGGGAGCGGTGAACGTGGTCGCCGGTGGCGCCGAGCCGGCGGTGCGGCTGGCTGAGGATGGGCGCATTGCCATGCTGTCGTTCACCGGCAGCGCCGAGGTGGGCTGGAAGCTGAAAGCCGCCGCCGGGCGGAAGCGGGTCACGCTCGAGCTCGGCGGCAACGCGGCCAACATCGTCCACGCCGACGCCGATCTGGAATTGGCGGCGGCGCGGCTCACGGCGGGAGCGTTCGCCTATGCCGGGCAGTCCTGCATCTCGGTGCAGCGCGTGTACGCGCACCGGTCGATTTACAGCGGCTTGCGGCAGCGGCTGGTGGCTGCGGCCGGGCGGCTGCGCGTGGGCGATCCGGCGGAAGAGACCACCGATGTTGGGCCAATGATCAGCCCCGCCGCGGCGGAACGGGCCGAGACGTGGATGCGGGAGGCGGTGGCAGCTGGCGCCAGGCTGGCCTGCGGCGGTAAGCGGGATGGCGGGTTCGTGTGGCCGGCGATCCTCGAAAACGTTCCGCCATCGGCCGCGATTTATAAGGAAGAAGCTTTTGCGCCGGTGTTGCTGTTGACCCCTTACGACGATTTCGAAGCTGCCCTGGCCGAGGCCAACGCCAGCCGCTTCGGGTTGCAGGCGGGCGTGTTCACCCGCGATTTGAAGCTGGCGCTGAAGGCGTTTTCCGCGCTTGAAGTGGGCGCCGTGCTGATCAACGAGGTTTCAAGCTGGCGCATGGACCCCATGCCGTACGGTGGGGTGAAGGATTCGGGCCTGGGACGCGAAGGGCTGCGCTCGGCGATCGAGGCGATGACCGAGCTGCGGCTGCTCATCCTGCGCCCATAGGCTCTGACCGGGTTGTGGTAGGGTTTTCCTAGACTATGGGAGGGCGAAGTGACGAATCGAGAGCAAAAGGTACTGTTGCGCGGAGTAGGCGGGGGGATGATTATCGGGCTGGCCCTCGGACTCATGATCGCGTTGTTCCTTGCGATCAACCCGAAACCGGGCGCGGGGACGATTACAACGTTGGTAATCGGGCTGGTGGTGGCGTTGGTCCTTATGTTCGTGGCGATCAAGCCGGGCCTGTTTGCGGCGCGGACCCACTAATCAGGCGGCTTCCACCGAGGACCTTGTAGAGTTACGGCGTACGGGGCCCGCTGGCGGGGATTGTGGTCAAACCCCGAGCATGGCGTCGACGAAGCCACCGGGCTCGAACGGGACCAGGTCCTCGGCGCGTTCGCCGATGCCGATGTAGCGGACCGGCAATCCCAACTCGCGGGCGATGGCGACCACGATGCCGCCGCGGGCGGTGCCATCCAGCTTGGTGACGATCAAGCCGGTGAGGCCCATGGCTTGGGTGAATTGGCGCGCCTGCTGCAAGCCGTTCTGGCCAGTGGTGGCGTCGAGGACGAGCAGCACCTCGTGCGGGGCACCGGGGATGAGGCGCTCGGCGGTACGGCGCATCTTGGCCAGCTCCTGCATGAGGTTGGTTTTGGTGTGCAGGCGTCCGGCGGTATCGACGAGCACGTAGTTGATCGCGCGCGCCTTGGCGGCGGTGAGTGCGTCGAAGAGCACCGCCGAGGGATCGGCGCCGGGCTTTTGGGAGACGATTTCGACCCCGGCGCGCTGCGCCCAGACAGCGACTTGTTCGCCGGCGGCGGCGCGGAAGGTGTCGCCAGCGCAGATCAACGAGCTGAACCCTTCGTTTTTATAGCGCTGCGCCAGCTTGCCGATGGAGGTGGTTTTGCCGGCCCCGTTGACGCCCACCAAGAGCACCACGAAAGGGCCGCCGTCCTGCTCTTGGCGCGCGGGGCGCGCCGTCTGATCGAAGATGCGCACCAGCTCCGCCTTGATGGCGGCGCGCACCGCCTCCGGGGTGGTGGCCACGTCCCGCGCCCGTTGCTGTTCGATCTGCGCGCGCACGCCGCCCACGATCTCGGCGGCGGTGCGCGCGCCCAAATCCGCGCTGATTAACGTGGACTCGAGCTGGCGCAACAGCTCGGGGCGGATTTCAGCCTTGCCTTGGAAGATGTCGTCGACCTGGGCCACCAGGTTGTCGCGGGTTTTCTCCACCGCGCCGGCGATTTTTTCCTGCAGGCGTTCGAACAGGCTGGGTTTGACCGGCTCGCCAAACAGCGTTTGAATCATCTCTCATATTTTCGCACGCGGGCCCTGGGCGGAGCCCCGGCTTGGGGCCATGGGCTCCCCACGCCGGGGCGAGCATAAGCGGGACGCGCGGCGAATTCGCCGCGCTGGGGCCCGCGCCAATCAAGAAGTCGCGCTAAAGTTACGAAGTGAAGTCCACGCCACCGGCCACCGAACCGCCGCCGCCGCTCCACCATCTGCGGCTGGGACTCGAGATCGTGACGTGGGTGCTGCTGGGCGTGCTGGTGCTGTGCGGCCTGGCTTTCTGGTGGGCCCGCTCCAGCCAGCCCCATATGGACGGCACGCTGCGGTTGGCGGCGCTCGAAGCGCCGGTCACGGTGGTGCGCGACTCCCGCGGCATTCCCCACATCACGGCGCAGAACATTCACGACTTGTATGTAGCCCAGGGCTATGTGATGGCGCAGGACCGGCTGTGGCAGATGGATCTGATGCGGCGGCTGGGGGAGGGAAGGCTGGCGGAGGTGTTTGGCCCTGTGGCGCTCGAAACCGATCGCAAGAACCGGGCGCTGGGCCTGGGACGCACAGCGGCGGCGGAAGCGGCGCGGTTGGACCCGCGGGAAGCTGTCCTGCTCGAGGCGTTTTCCGC
The DNA here is from genome assembly GCA_025451775.1 of Terriglobales bacterium. Lineage (GTDB taxonomy): Bacteria > Acidobacteriota > Terriglobia > Terriglobales > SCQP01 > SCQP01. The sequence goes on along the minus strand of JANWJU010000037.1, from coordinate 242 downwards.
CGGCGTGAACGGCTACATCGGCACGCACCGCTATCGCTGGCCGCCGGAGTTTTGGCTGCTCCGCTACCAGCCCGAGCCGTGGCAGCCCCGCGATTCGCTGGCGCTCGCGGCCTATATGTACCAGGTGCTGGCGTCCGGCTACGAGGACAAGCTGACGCGGGAGGCGTTGACCGCCAAGTTGGGGACGGCGCTGGCGGCGCAAGCGTTTCCCGAGAGCTCGCCCTGGGACGTGCCGCCGGGGG
>JANWJU010000036.1 GCA_025451775.1 Terriglobales bacterium | reverse complement strand
GCCAGGTCGAAGAAGCCTCCGGCACCGCACTTGAGGCGTTGCAATCGGAGTCACTCGTATAAAATCAACAGGACATGCCCTTCACCGTCGCCGTGCTGGAAGAAACGCGCCCGCTCGAGAAGCGCGCTGCCATGGTGCCGGCGGTTGGGGCCCAGCTTGAAAAGCTCGGCGCCCAGATCACATGGAAGGCCAACCCGGCGGCGGCGGCCCAGGCCGATGTGGTGCTGGGCGTCCAGCCTCCCAGCCTCGATGTCGCCAACGCCCTGAAACCGGGCGCGATCCTGATCTCGTTCGTTTATGCCCAGCAGGAGGCGGCGCTGGTGCAGAAGCTGGCCGAGAAAAACGTCACGTGCTTCGCCATGGAGCGGGTGCCGCGCATTTCCCGCGCCCAGTCGATGGACGCGCTCTCCAGCCAAGCGGCGCTCGCCGGGTATGCTGCTGCCCTGTTGGCTGCGACAACGCTGGAGCGGGTGGTCCCGCGCATGACCACCGCCGCCGGCGTGGTGCGTCCGGCCACGGCGCTGGTGATGGGGCTGGGGGTGGCGGGGTTGCAGGCCATCGCCACGCTGCGCCGCTTGGGGGCCGTGCTCGAAGCCTATGATGTGCGGCCGGAGACCAAGCAGGAGGCCCAGTCGTTGGGCGCCAAGTTCGTTGACACCGGCGTGGACGCGCGCGGCGAGGGCGGCTATGCTCGCGAGTTGACCGCCGAGGAGAAGGCGGCGGTCGCGGCCGCCATCACCAGGCACATACAGGCCGCCGATATCGTGATCACCGCCGCCGCCGTCCCCGGGCGGCGTGCGCCGCGCTTGATCGACGCCGCCCAGGTCGCGGGCATGAAGCCGGGGGCGGTGATCGTCGATCTGGGCGCCGAAGGCGGCGGCAACTGCGAACTGAGCCGCCCGGGCGAGACGGTCACCGCTCCCGGAAAGAGCGGCCACGTCACCATCGCCGCCCCGCTCAACGTCCCTTCACGCCTCGCCGAAAATGCCAGCGAGCTGTACGCCAAAAACATCCTCAACCTGCTGAAGCTCATGGTGCGCGACGGCGCACTGCATTTGGATTGGGACGACGAGGTCATCGCCAAAACCGCGCTCACCCATAACGGCGAGGTCCGTAACTGAATGGAACAGACGCTGGTAGGCTTTATCGCACTTTATATCGTGATGCTCGCCGCCTTCACCGGCATCGAGATCATCAGCCGCGTGCCCGCCATCCTGCACACGCCGCTGATGTCGGGCTCGAACTTCGTGCACGGCATCGTGGTGGTGGGCGCGCTTTACGCCCTGCTCAACGCCGCCACTCCCACGCAGCAGGTCATCGGCTTCATTGGCGTGCTGCTGGGCGCCGGCAACGCCGCCGGCGGCTACGTGGTCACCAAACGCATGCTGGAGATGTTTAAACCCTCGGCCAACCCGGCTTCGAAATAAGGCATGAACCCCAAGCTCATCATCGACGCCACCGACTTCGCCGCCGCCCTGCTGTTCATCCTGGGGCTGAAGCGCATGTCGTCGCCGCTCACCGCGCGCAGCGGCATCGTGGTCGCCGGCTGGGGCGTGCTGGTGGCCACGCTGGCGAGTTTCCTGGAGGCCTTTGGGGTGACGGCGGACGCCCAGCCGCACCTGGGCACGAATCTCGCGCTGGGCGTGATCGCCCTGGTGGTGGGGGTGGGGTGGGCGTGGTGGAGCGGCAAACGCGTGCCCATGACCGCCATGCCGCAGATGGTGGCGCTCTACAACGGCATGGGTGGCGGCGCCGCCGCCTGCATCGCCGCCGTCGAGCTCTCAAGCCCGCTCCCCAGCCCTGGCTCCAAGCTGGCCATTGCGCTCGTCGGGGCGCTGATCGGGGCGGCTTCGCTGTCAGGATCGCTCACCGCCTGGGCCAAGCTCGATGGCAGGATCAACCGCGCTTTCCACGCCAAGGGGCAGCAGTATGCCAACGGCATCGTGCTGGCCGCCACCATTTTCGTGGGCATCGATATTATCAGTGGCGGGGCGCCCACGCCGGCTCTCACCGCGGCGTTTTTTATCGGCGCGCTCGCCTACGGCGTGCTGATGACGCTGCCCATCGGCGGCGCCGACATGCCGGTGGTGGTCTCGCTCTACAACGCCTTCACCGGAATCGCCGTCGGCATCGAAGGCTACGTGCTGCAGAAGCCGGTGCTGGTCATCGCCGGCGTGGTGGTGGGCGCGGCGGGAACGCTGCTGACGCTGGTCATGGCGCGGGCGATGAACCGCTCCGTCTCGAATGTGATTTTCAGCCGCTTTGGGGCGGCCTCCAGCGGCCCCGGCCGGGAGATCGCCGGCGCCATGAAGCCCGCCGAGGCCAGCGATGCCGCCGTCTCCATGCGTTATGCCGGCAAGGTCATCATCATTCCCGGCTACGGCTTGGCGGTGGCGCAGGCGCAGTACAAGCTGTACGAGTTCGTCAAGCTGCTGCAGGCGGCGGGGGTCGAGGTCAAGTTCGCCGTGCATCCGGTGGCGGGGCGCATGCCCGGCCACATGGACGTGCTGCTCGCCGAAGCCGGCGTGCCCTACGACATGATGCACGAGCTGGACGAGATCAACGAGGAGTTCTCGACCGCCGACGTGGCCCTGGTCATCGGCGCCAACGACGTGGTCAACCCCGCCGCCCGCACCGATAAAACTTCGCCCATTTACGGCATGCCCATCCTCAACGCCGACCACGCCCACCAGGTGTACGTGATCAAGCGTGGCCAGGGCAAAGGCTACTCGGGGGTGGAGAACGAGCTGTTTTTCGCCGACAACTGCGCCATGGTCTACGGCGACGCGCAAGCCGTGCTGGTGAAGTTCATCGCCGCCCTCAAGGAACTGGGCGCGGCGGCGTAGGCGGCAGCCGAATATGTGCCACGGCTGTAGTCCGCGGCAACAAAGGTCTTCGCCCCTCCCCGTTCATGGCTCTGCCGGGCATAGCGCCGGAGGCAACTCCGGCTCACCGCAATCGAAGGTGGCTCGCCACTTTACGCTTGGTCGCTCCCGCTGGTCGCTTCGGGGCGGGCTTCGGTTGGCGGCAGGGGGTGCCCGCTCTGCTCGTGGCATCTCCAAGCTGCCTCCACTGGCGCGGTCGTGGCGTGGCGCGATTCGCTCCTCCCGCCAATCGGGGAGATCGCTCATCGGTGCGACTGGAACGATCTGGCAGGCCGCAGCAAGCGGGGCGTGGGCGCGGGAGGGTTCTCAATCAAATCCAACACGCGCAAGGTATCGCGCTCCGATCGCTGCACCCGCTCCGACTTTTCGATGACAGTGCCGGCTATGCGCAGCGCATGCTGGACCATAAATGAGGTCAGGTCGGTATTTTCAATCGCAGCCGCGCGCAGGAGCCGCTTCCTGTCCTCCTGGCGAAGCCGCAAGGCCAAGCGGCTTTTATCGGCTTCGGGAGTTCCAGGCACCGGATACTTCTCTGGCTAATCAAAATGCGTGCGCCTTCAAGGCGTACCGCGCTAGGCGTTCTGGGCGCTGAGGGCCTGCTGGCAGATTTCCAGGGCTTCGGCGGCTTCGGGGAAGCCCAGCGGGAGGGCGCGTTCGATGAAGGGCATGGCCTCGGCGGGGCGGTCAAAGGCCTGCAGCAGCAGCAAGCCCTTGTTCAGGCACAGCAGGGCGTTGCTCTCGCCCTCGGGGTCGGATGCGATGGCGTGGTCGAGGCAGTGCAGGGCCTCGTCAAAGCGGCCTTCGCGGAGTAAGAGTCCGGCGCGGTTGGACCAGGCGGCGACGTGGGCGGGATGATGTTCGATGAGGGCGGCGTAGCAGGCGAGCGCTTCCTCGGTGCGGTCCAACTCGTCCAGCAGGATCGCTTTGCGCATCCACGCCGCCTCCAGCGCCGGGTCGATATCGAGCGCCTTGCCGAAGGCGGTGAGGGCGCTGGTGTTGCGCTCCAGGCGTTGCAGCAGGCGGCCTTTTTCGACCCATTCCAGGGCGGTGCTGGGCGATTCTAAAGCGGCGAGCGCCGCCTCAGTTTTTTGCAGATTGAGTTGAGGCACGAGAGGGTCCTAGGAGTTGGGCGAGAGAGCTGCCGGCGACGGTGATGGTCTGATCACGTTCCGGTCCGGTGGAAATCATGCCGATCTCGAGGCCGGCTTGGCTGGCGAGGAACTTCAAGTAATCGCGGGCGCGCGCCGGGAGTTGCCGCTCCTCAGTCATGCCCTCGGTGGAGCTCTGCCATCCGGGCAGCTCCTCGTAGACGGGTTCGAGCCGGTCCCAGTCGGCGGCCACGGCGGGGACGGCATCGATCAGCTTCCCGTCGAGGCGGTAGCCGACGCACACCGGGATGCGCGCCAGGGTGTCGAGGACGTCGAGCTTGGTGACAATGAGCGAGCTCAAGCCGTTGAGCATGGCGGCGTAGCGCAGCAGGGGGGCGTCGAACCAGCCCACGCGGCGCGGGCGACCGGTGACACTGCCGAACTCGTTGCCACGGCGGCGCATCTCCTGGGCGGGCTCGCCCCCGGTTTCGGTGGGAAACGGCCCCTCGCCCACGCGCGTGCAGTAGGCCTTGCTGACGCCAATGGCAGAGGCGATGCGGGTCGGGGCCAAGCCGGTCCCGGTACAGGCGCCGCCCGCCAGGGTGCTGGAGGAGGTGACAAAGGGGTAGGTGCCGTGATCGATATCGAGTAAGGCGCCCTGGGCGCCCTCGAGCAGGATGGCCTCGCCCCGCGCCGCGGCTTGATTGAGCAGCAGGGCGGTATCGGTGATGTAGGGGCGGATCTGCTCGCTCAACCCCACGTAATCCTCATAGATGCGGCCGGGATCGAGCGGCGCCGAGCCGTAGAGGGCGGCGGCCACGGCATTTTTCTCGAGCAGGGCGTTATGAATATGGGTGCGCAGCAGCTCGTGGTTGAAGAGGTCACAGACGCGCAGGCCGCGGCGGCCCATTTTATCCTCGTACGTGGGACCGATGCCACGCGAGGTACTGCCGATCTTGATCCGCCCCGGCGCGCTCTCGGCCGCCAGCTCGATCATGCGGTGGTAGGGGAGAATGACGTGGGCGCGGTTGGAGATGAACAGCTTGCCCTGCACCGCAATCCCGGCCTTCTCCAGCATGGCGATCTCGTTGACCAGTGCCTGCGGATCCATAACCACGCCGTTGCCGATGACCGCTTTGGCCGTGCCCCGCAGGATGCCGCTGGGAATCAACTGCAGCACAAAGCGTTGGCCGCCGATGACGATGGTGTGGCCAGCGTTATGACCGCCCTGGTAGCGGGCGATCCACGGGAAGTGGCCCGCCAGCAGGTCGACGACTTTGCCTTTACCTTCGTCGCCCCACTGGGAGCCCACAATGATCACGCAAGTTGCATCCATGGGTTAGCTATTAGCTCTCAGCTATTAGCTTTTAGGCGCGCAGCCCCCACTATCGGAACGCGAGCGTTCCTCATAGCTACCAGCTAATAGCTCATAGCTTTTTTACAGGTGTTTGTCCAGGGAACGGCGCAGCGCGTCCTTGCTGACGTAACCGACGATCTGCTCCTCCACCTTGCCGCCCTTGAACAGCAGCAGCGTGGGGATGCCTTGCACCTGATAGGCGCCGGCGGTACGGGTATTGTCGTCCACGTTGAGCTTGCCGACTTTGAGCTTGCCCGCTAGCTCACCAGCCACCGCCTCCACGTGCGGCGCAAGCTGGCGGCAGGGGCCGCACCACGGCGCCCAAAAATCGACCAGGACGGGAACGTCCGACTTCAGCACATCGGTTTCGAAGCTGGCGTCGGAGAACTCGGCTACATTAGCGGCCATGTGGGCATTTCCTCCATCCGTTTACTATTGTACCGGACTCTGATGCCACGCTCATGAAAGCACCGCGGGGACAAAATTTTTTGTATCAGCCGGGCTGGCAGCAGCGCGTGGCGGAGGCGGCGGCGCCCACGCCGCTGCCCGCCTTGGTGGAAATTGGCGGCGGGCCGGGCGGGCTCTCACGGCTGCTCGCGCCGCGGGCGGAGCGGTTTTGGGTGATCGAATCGGACCCAGGGCTGGCCCAGGGGTTGCGGGACCAAGTGGGGAAGCAGGCGGGGACGACGGTGATCGAGGCCGATGTCCTGAGCGTGGATTTCACGGCCTTGGCAGCGCTGGCGGGAGGCGAGCCCCTGCAGGTGGCCGGCAACCTGCCCTACTACATCACCTCCCCCATCCTGCTGCACCTGTTCCACCACGCCGCCGCCATCGCGGGCGCGGTCCTCATGGTGCAGCGCGAGGTGGCTGACCGCATGCTCGCCGTCCCGGGAGGGCGGGCTTTTGGCCTGCTTTCGGCCACGACCCAGTTTTACGCCCGTCCCCAACGGCTCTTCGATCTTCCGCCGGGGGCGTTCCGGCCGCCGCCGCAGGTGCATTCGACGCTGCTGCGGCTCGAATTTGCGCCGCAGGCGGCGGCCCTGGGGGTGGAAATCGAACCCTTTATGCGCTTCCTGCGCCGCGCCTTCGCGGCAAAGCGCAAGCAACTCGGCCCGCGGCTGGGACTGGCGATCACCGCCCGCGCCGAGCAGTTATCACTGGCCGAACTGGCCGCCATTTACAAACAACTCGGCCCTAATTGAGTGGCTGCCGGCCTGGGACACAGAGCGACCGCAGGAAGCGGCTGGGCGGGGTCCCCATCCGCCCAGCCGGACCCGTGCCCCATGGGGCCTAACTGCTAGAATAGGGCGTGCAACCTCGTCTGCAATTAATTCCGTTAGGGGGCCTGGGTGAGTTCGGGCTCAACATGATGGCGGTTCGCTACGGCGACGACATGGTCGTGGTGGACTGCGGGCTGATGTTCCCTGAACCCGAGCTGCTGGGCATCGATGTCGTGGTGCCCGATGTCAGCTTCCTGGTGGAGCACCGGGCGCAACTGCGCGCCATCCTGCTCACCCACGGGCACGAGGACCACATCGGGGCGCTGCCGTTCGTCATTGAGGACCTGCGCGTACCCATCTACGGCACCGAGTTCACGCTGGCGCTGGTGGAATCCAAGCTGAGCGAGCACAAGCTGCTGGATACCACGCGGCTGCAGATCGTGAAACCGCGGGAGCCGTTTCAGGTGGGGTCGTTCAAAGTGGAGTACATCCACGTCACCCACAGCATCGTGGGCGCGTGCGCCATCGCCATCACCACGCCGGGCGGGGTGGTGATCCACACCGGAGACTTCAAAATTGATCCCACGCCCACCGACAACCGGCCCTTCGACCTGCACGCCTTCGCCGAGTACGGCAAGCGCGGGGTGCTGGCGCTGTTGTCCGACAGCACCAACGTCGATCGCCGCGGCTACACTCCCAGCGAGCTGGCGGTGCGGGACCGCTTCGACGACCTGTTCGCCAACGCCGGCGCCGGCCGGCTCTACATCTGCTGCTTCACCAGCTCCATCCACCGCATTCAACTCGCGGTCGAGATGGCAGCCGAGTACGGCCGCAAGGTGTGTTTCCTGGGGCGCAGCATGGAGAACAACACTGGCCATGCCCACCGGCTGGATTTTCTCCACCTCCCCGACGGTATCTTGATCCGGCCCCAGGATCTGCGGGCGTTTCCCCGCGACCAGGTCACGGTGGTGATCTCGGGCAGCCAGGCCGAACCCATGTCGGCGCTGGCGCGCGCCTCGGTCAACAACCACAAGCACGCCGCCATCTCCGAGGGCGATACCGTGGTGCTCTCCAGCCGCATCATCCCCGGCAATGAGAAGGCCATCTACCGGATGATCAACCACCTGTTCAAGCGCGGAGCTCAGGTGGTGTACGAAACTGACAGCTATCCCCCGGTGCACGTCTCCGGCCACGGCAGCCAGGAGGAGATGAAGCTGCTGATCAATCTGGTGCGGCCGCGGCATTTCATCCCCGTGCACGGCGAGTTCCGCCAGCTCTCGCTCCACGCCCGCTTGGCGCGCAGCCTGCGCATCCCCAACCTGCAGGCCCACGTGGCCGAGGACGGCGAGATTCTGGAGATGGATCAGAACGGCATGGACCGCGTCGGCACGGCGCCCACCGGCCGGGTCTTCATCGACAGCGGCAGCATGGACGAAGTGGCCGAAGACGTGATCGTGCGCGACCGGCGGCACCTCGCCGAAGATGGCATCGTGCTGCCCATCCTGGCCATCAACAAGGCCACGGGCCGAATCCAGAACGCGCCTGAGATCGTCACCTCCGGGTTCGTGAGCCCGATCCTGGCCGACGGGTTGCTCGCCCGCGCCCGCGAGTTGGTGGTCGAATCGGTGGCCAGCGCCGGGCCGGAGGAGTCCGGAGACTGGTCGCTGATCAAAGAGCGCATCCGGCGCGACCTGCGCAAATACCTGCAGGCGCAAACCAACAAGCGCCCGCTGGTGCTGCCGGTGATCTTGGAAGTATGAAAAGGCGCGCCGCCATCGCCGCCGAAGTTCTGCTCACCGCCCTGCTCGCCGCTTTTCTGGCTGCGAAAGGCGCCGCCGGCCAAAGCGCCGTGACCTTGCAGAAGTCGGTGGCGCTAGTGGCGGCGCCCATTTATCTCAGCCCCGACCCGGCCAGCGCGCGTGTGGGCGCGGTGCGCCCCGGGGAAGCGGTGGGGGTGCAATCCAGCGCCGGCAATTTCGTGCAGGTGTTTACTGGCGTATCGGGCTGGATGCGCAACCAAGGCTTGGTGCGGCTCAACAACCCGCAGGCGCCGGAGTTGATCTTCGGCGCTGCCGTGGGGCTTGAGGACCAGGCCGAAAGCAGCGCCGGGCAGCAGCAGGCGGCGCTCGACGCGGCCCGCCTGTATTTGGCCATCTACGACAATTTCCCACAAGCCAACCGCGCCGCCGAAGCCCTCTACCGGGGCGCCGAGATCCGCTGGGAGATCAGCCTCGACGAGATGCCCAAACGGCGGACTCCCAGTGAGCGCCAGTTCCCCAACCACGACGAACTGCGCCGCGTGACCGGTAAATATCCGGCTACGCCGTGGGCGGCACGGGCGGCGTACCAGCTTCTGATCGAGCACTTCACCTGCGGCGATTGGGTGAGCAAGCCGGAGTGCGTGGGCAAGGAAGCCGATACCTACCACGACTACGTCAAGAAGTATCCGAACGGACCGGCCACGGCCCGTGCTGCCTACGACGCCGTCTACCGGGAAGCCATCGCCTGGACGCTGTACTCAGCCACCGGCCCCCACCACGACAGCGGTAAGGCGGCGGAGTACCAGCGCGCCGTCGCCAGCGATGCCGCCGCCATGAGCCGGCTTTACGCCGGAACCGATTGGGCGGCGCAAGCGGTGTTTGTGGCGTTTACCGTGGGCGAAGGCATGCCCATGACCGTGCCCGCGACGCCGCCGCTCGGCGGCCCGTGAGGCGCGCGCGGTTTCAAATAAACATTTCCTCGTCTTGGTAGGCGGGGCGGGCGGGCGGGCTGGCGCGGCGGCGGAAGAAGAAATCGACGCCGGTGCGCACGCCTTGCACCAAGGCATTCACGTCTCGAACCGGCTGCAACACCGACTCCCGGACGGTGGTCGTGACCTGCTCCACGCTCGCCAACGCGGTGGCGAGCACCTCATCGACGCGTACCATCTGCAACTCGAGCCGCTCGGCGAACTCGGTGGCCAACTGATCGGCGCGCCGCACCTGATCCCGTGCCAAGGTGCTGATCTCGGCCACGTTGGCGACGACCGCCTGAATCTGCGGCCGGGTTTCATTCAGCAGGCCCCGCGCCTCGGCGACGACTTGGGGCAGCGCCTTGGCCCCCAGCTCGAGCGGTGGCAGCAAAGGGGTAATCGCCTTCGACATCGCGCCCACGCGGCGGGCCAGGCCCAGCAGCACCAGCAGTTGTCCCAGCAGCGACACGGCCGCCACCCCGATAAAGATTACGAGCAGGACGTCGGTGGTCGACATGTGCATGGCTGCCTAATTATAGGTTAGCCCCGGAGGCTTCATCGGCTTCAGGGTTATCTTTCTTGAGGCCTGCCGATTCCCGATAGGCCTGCTTGCCGGCTTCAACCGCCGCCTGAAACTGGTCGATCTGGCGGGTGACCGCCTGCTTGCCGCGGTCGGCAAACTGCACCGCCTGGTCGCGGGCAGCGGAAGCCTGCTCTCGGAAACCGCCAGCCTGTTCCCGCCAGTTGCCCACTTGCGACCGCAGATCGCCGCTCTTGCGCTGCACGTAATCGCGGCCCTGGTCGGCCTTGCGACTCAACAGGTCCCGCGTTTGCTCGCCCGTCTGCGGCGCATATAGGATGCCTGCCAGCGCGCCCACGCTCAGGCCCACCAAAAACCACAAACCTCTGGATTCCGCCATGTCTTCCTCCGTATCAGCATTCTACTGCTTTTAGATGCTGGGCGTTAATTCGGGTGGCTCGCCACTTTGAGCGAGGGCCGCGTTCCTGCGCGCCGTGGTGCGGCGGCGGGCGGGCTTGGCCCCGTCACCGTCGGCGGTGAGCGCCTTGCCGCGGCGTTGGCGGTGAAAGGTGATGGCGAAGCGGTGGGCTTCATCCCGCACCGTCTGCAGAATCTGCAGCGGACGGGCCTGGGCGCCGAGCCGGACCGGGGCGTGTTCCTGGCCGGCAACGTAGATCAGCTCCTCCCGTTTGGCCAAGCTGGCCAGCGGCACCTGCTCCAGCCCCAACTCCGCCAGCACCGTCTGCGCGGCGTGGAGCTGTCCCACGCCGCCATCAATCAGGATCAGGTTAGGCAAGACGGCACCTTCGGCCTGGAGGCGGCGGTAGCGGCGGCCGACAACCTCGGCCATGGAGCGGAAGTCGTCCACCCCGGCCACGGTGCGAATGCGGTATTTGCGGTACTGGCTGTGATCCATGCGCCCACCCTGCCAGACCACCATGGAGGCCACGGTTTCGGCCCCCTGGAAATGGGAGATATCAAAGCACTCGATGCGGCCGGCGGTGGCGCCCAGATCGAGTCCCAGCGCCCGGCCCAGTTCGGCCCAATCGGCGTTGGCCTGCTCGGCAGCGGGGAGCGAGCGGAAGCGGCGGGCGAAGGAGTTGCGGGCGTTTTTGGCAGCCAGCTCGAGCATCGACTTCTTGGCGCCACGCTGGGGCACGGCAATATCGACGGTGCTGCCCCGCTGGGCGGTGAGCGCGGCGGCCAGCGCTTCCCTGTCCTCGAAGTCCAGCGGCACGCTCACCTGCGGCGGCAGGTAGGGCTGCTGCAGATAGATTTGCTTGAGCAGCGCGCCCAGAATGGCGGCATCGGTGGCGGGGCGCGGGTCCTGGCGCGGCGGCGCTGCGCCTGCCTGGGGCCGCATCGCCTCGCCGGCTTCGTCGCCCACCAGTCCGGTGTCGGGCAGCGACTCGCGGAAGAACTCCCGCCGGTCGACGATGCGGCCATGGCGGAGATGAAACAGGTTCAGCGCCATGCGTTCACCCTCGCGGTAGAAGCCGACAATGTCGGCATCGGCGCCGCTGACGGCGTGCATCTTTTGCCGCTCCTGCACCTCTTCGAGCACGGTTAACAGGTCGCGGCAGGAAGCGGCTTCCTCGAACCGCTCGGCTTCGGCGGCCGTATCACGGCGCCGTTTCAGCTCCCGTGCCAGATCGGCGTGGCGGCCGCTGAGAAACAGGCGCGTGTCCTGCACCGCCTGCTGATACCGCTCGGGAGTGGTCAACCCCTGAACGCAGGGTCCCAGGCAGCGCTGGATGTGGAACTGCAAACAGGGACGGGAGTGGAAGCGGCTGAGATCCACCTTGCACGACGGCACCAGGAAATGCTTATGAACAAAATGCACCAGCCGGTAGGCAAATCCGGCCGGGAAGAACGGCCCAAAGTACTCGGAACCGTCCCGCTCCAACCGGCGCGTCACGTAGACGCGCGGGTAGAGCTCACGGCTGAGGCGAATGTAGGGATAGGTCTTGTCATCGCGGAGCAGGATATTGAAGCGAGGCTGATGCTGCTTGATCAGCGTATTTTCCAGCGCCAGCGCCTCGGCTTCGGTATCCACTACGATGGTCTCGAGGTCGGCCGCCTCCCGCACCAGCGAACCCGTTTTGGCGTTCTCCCAAGCGCCCGCCAGAAAATAGGTGCGTACACGGGCGCGCAAATCCCTGGCCTTACCCACATAAATCACCGTGTTCTCGGCGTTCTTGAACAGGTAGACGCCGGGTTGGGTGGGAAGCTGGCGGGATTTCTGGATCAGATCCATTTGGGGTTAGGTAAATTTTACCGCCGCAGCTGCGATGAAGCGGCGAGATGGCAGCACGTGGCAACCCCACCTACTAGGAAATGCGGACGTTTGGGTGCCAAATCAGTTTGGCACGCGCCGTGCATACCGAACTGGTGGAGGCACTTATGCCCGCACAAGATCAACCATTCCATTCACGCATGCGCCTGATGATTCTGGGTACGCTCGCCGCCGCGCTCCTGGTGGCGGGCGGGTGCACCACAAAGAAATATGTCCGTCAGCAGACTCAGCCGCTGATCAACCATGTCAATCAACTCGACACGGAAACGGCGAAGAACACCAACGACATCCACGCCGTGGACCAGCGAGCCCAGCAGGGCATTCAGCAGGTTAACGCCTCCACCGCGCAGGCGGTGCAGAAGGCGCAGCAAGTGCAGGATCAGGCGCAGCAGGTGGGACAACAGCTCAACCAGACCTCGGGCCGGATCCAGGCGCTGGACGCCAGCATGGCCAACCTGGACGACTACAAGCAGACGTCGGCGGCGACGGTACACTTTGCCTTTGACAAAGCGAACCTGACGCCGGATTCGGAGCAGACGCTGGACGGCGTGGTGACGCAATTGCAGCAGAACCCCCACGGCATCCTGGAAGTGGAAGGCTACACCGACTCGACCGGGCCGGCGGCGTACAACAACAAGCTCAGCCAGCGCCGGGCGGACTCGGTGGTGCGGTATTTGGAAACCAAGAACATCGCGCCCCACCGCATCTTCCTGATCGGGTTGGGTGAGAATCAGGCGGTGGCCCCCAACACCACGCGCACCGGACGGCAGGAGAACCGGCGGGTGGATTTGAAGGTTCTGGTCAATGGCCTGGCGGCCAGCAGCCCTGGCGCCAGCGCCCAGCCCGGCAGCGAAGCTACCCAGTAGCTCCCGGTCCAACACCGGTCCAAACCGGCCCATCCGGCGCGATACCATAGCTTATGGATCGTGCCGGATGGGCCGGTTGTGTTCTCGGGTTCTGCCTCGCATGGCTGGGCAACGCCACGCCCCTGGCCGCCCAGCGCCTGCCGCCGCGTCCCCAAGAATCCGTAACCCCTGCCCCGGCGAAGGCATCATTTCCCCAGGCGCCGGTCGCAGCGCGGACACCCGGCCGGCTGCCCGACCCATTAATAGCGGGCCACGACCTCCAGGTGGGAACGTTCTATTACAATCGCGGCGACTATGCGGGCGCGTTGAGCCGCTTTGAGGACGCCATCGTCAACGATCCCACCTCGGCGGAAGCCTTGTGCCGGGCGGGCGATGCCGAGGAGAAGCTGAAGAAGGCCGCGCCGGCACGCACGGATTGGCAGCGCTGCCTCCGGATGGCTTCCGATGACCCCACCGGCCGTGACAGCAGCCACTGGGCCGATCATGCCCACAAGGCCCTGGCAAAATTGCCGAAACTTCAATGAATTGGGAGATGCTCACAGCGCTGTGGCCCTATATCCGCCGCTACCGCGGGCGGATGTCAGCGGGACTGATCATCCTGCTGGTCAATACGGCGGCGTTCGTGCTCATCCCCTTCGAGATCGAGCTCGCCATCAACGATCTGGGGCGCGGCATCGACGTCGCCAAGCTGCTGCGGTATTGCCTGCTGCTCATGGTCACGGTGATCGCCCGCGGGGTGCTGAACTACTACCAGCGCCTCATCATGATCACCATCTCGCGCCTGATCGAATTCGACCTGCGCAACGACCTGCTGGCCAAATTGGAGACGCTTTCGCAGGCGTTCTTCCAGAAGTTCCGCACGGGCGATCTGATGGCGCGCGCGGTGAACGATCTGGCCGCGGTGCGGAACATGGTCGGGCCCGGCATCATGTACTCCGCGCAAGCGGTGGTGCTGTTCGTTTACGTGGTGGCGATCCTCTGGCGCCAGGACCCGGTGCTGACGCTGATCGCCTTCGTGCCGGCGCCGTTTGTCTCCCTGGCGGTGCAGTGGTTCGGCAAGCGCATTCACGAGCGCTTCGAGCGGATCCAGGCGATGTTTTCCCGGCTCTCGACCCGGGTCGAGGAGAACCTGGGGGGCTTGCGCATGGTGCGCGCTTATACGCGCGAGCCGCTGGAGGAGGAGCGCTTCGACCGCCTCAACCGCCAGTATGTGCAGCACAACATGCGGCTGGTGCTGTTGGCCGGCGCCTTCGATCCGTTGCTGCAATTCCTGCTCGGCGTAGCGTTTGTGCTGGTGCTGTGGTTCGGCGGGCGGGCGGTGCTCGAACACCGGATCACCATCGGCGGCTATGCCGCCTTCAACCTTTACATGGCGCAGATGGCGTTTCCCATGATCGCCATGGGCTACGTCATCAACCTGGTGCAGCGGGGCGCGGCCTCGTTCACGCGCTTGCGCGAGCTGCTCACGCAGACGCCCGACATCGCCGACGGGCCGGCGACCGATGCGAGCGTCACCGCCGTCCGCGGCGACATCGAGTTCCGGGGTTTGAATTTCGACTACGACGGGCAGCCGGTGCTGCGGGATTTGAATCTGCACATCCGCGCCGGGAAGACGGTCGCGCTGGTCGGCCACACCGGGTCGGGCAAATCCACGCTGGTGTCGCTGATTCCCCGCCTGCTTGATGCCGCCCCGGGCATGGTGCTGATCGATGGCCGTCCGATTCGCGAAATTCCGCTGCGCGTGCTGCGGAAAAGTATTGGGCTGGTTCCGCAAGAGACGTTACTGTTCAGCGACACCTTGCGCGCCAATATCTCGTTTGGGGTCCCTAACGCCGGGGACGCGGCCATCGAAGAAGCGGCCGGCATCGCCGGCATCGCCGGCGACATCGCCGATTTCCCCGAGGCCTATGGCACGCGCGTGGGCGAGCGCGGCCTGACGTTGTCGGGCGGCCAGAAACAGCGCGCGGCGCTGGCGCGCGCCCTGCTGCGCAATCCCCACATCCTCATCATGGATGACGCCCTGGCCAGCGTGGATACGATTACCGAGGACCGCATCCTCGAGCAGCTCGAGCGCGGTCGCCTGGAAGGCGGGCCCCACAGCCGCACGACGATCATCATCAGCCATCGCATCTCGACCGTGCGCAACGCCGATCTCATCGCCGTGCTCGACCACGGCCGCATCGTCGAGCAGGGCACGCACGCCGAACTCATTGGCCAGGGCGGCGCCTACGCCGAGTTGTACGAAAAGCAGCTACTGGAGGAAGAGTTGTCGCAAGTCGAATAGAACCGTCATGCCGCAGGAAGAAGAACAACTGGGCAAAGCCATCGACCGGCGCCTGATCGGGCGCCTGCTGCGCTACGTGCGCCCCTACCGCGCGGTCGTGATCCTGGCCACCATCGCGGCGGCGCTTCAGTCGGCCACCCAAATCGTGGGCCCGTACCTGAACAAGGTCATCATCGACACCTATTTGTTCCCCGTGGCCGGCACCCGCAGCCTGCTGACGCCGTATTTGCCCGAGGGCGCGTACCGCGGGGTCGCGACCCTCGGCATCATTTACCTGCTGACGCTCACCTTCGGTTTCGCCCTGGATTTTGCCCAGTCCTACGCCATGCAATGGGTGGGGCAGAAGTCGATGTACGACCTGCGCCGCCAGCTCTTCGCCCACCTGCAGCGGCTCCCAGTCCCGTTTTTCGACCACAACCCGGTGGGCCGGCTGGTCACGCGCGTGACCAACGATGTCGAGATGCTCAACGAAACCATCTCGACCGCGCTGGTGGCGCTGTTTGACGATTGCTTCGTCCTCACCATGATCGTGGTGGTGATGATCCGCTTCAACTGGCAACTGTCGCTGATCACGCTGGGGGTGCTGCCGGCCATCTTCATCGCCACCCACTACTTCCGCAAGGCGGTGCGCGAGAGCTATCGCCGCATCCGGCTGCTCGTCGCGCGCATCAACGTGTTCCTGCAGGAACACATCGCCGGCATGGCGGTGGTGCAGGCGTTCAACCGCGAGGACATCGCCTACGAGCAATTCCGCAAAATCAACCAGGAACATTGCGACGCCTGGATCGATGCCGTCTTCGCCTACGCGGTCTACTACCCGGTGGTGGAGTTTCTCAGCATTTTTGCGGTCACGCTGATTCTCTGGTTCGGCGGTCTGCGGGTCATGCATGGCACGCTGACCATCGGCATCGTGTTCGCCTTTATCCAGTACACGCAGCGGTTCTTCCGCCCGATTCAGGACCTGAGCGACAAGTACAACACCTTGCAGTCGGCGATGGCCAGCTCGGAGCGCATCTTCCAGTTACTTGACGCCCCCCTCGGTCCCGTCGCCGCGCCCGTTCCGGCGGGCTCGGGCGTAGTGGACCAGGCGCCCGGGCGCATCGAGTTTGACCACGTCTGGTTTGCCTACCAGCACGAGGATTGGGTCCTGCGCGACGTGAGCTTCACGGTGGAGCCGGGTTCGAGCCTGGCCATTGTCGGCCACACCGGTGCGGGCAAGACCACCACCACCAGCTTGTTGCTGCGCTTCTATGACGTGCAGCGGGGGCGTATCCTGCTGGACGGGACCGATATCCGGGAGCTCGATCTGGGCGCGCTGCGGCGGCGGTTTGGCATCGTGCTGCAAGACCCGTATTTGTTCACGGGCACCATCGCCGAAAACATCCGCATGGGCGATACGGCCATGAGCGACGCGCGGGTGGCGGAAGCGGAGCGGGATGCCAACCTGGAGGAGTTCCTCGCTTCCCTGCCCGCGGGCGACGCCACGCCGTTGCGCGAACGCGGCAGCGGTCTGTCCACCGGCCAAAAGCAACTGGTCAATTTCGCCCGCGCCCTCGCCGCCCGGCCTTCGATCCTGATCCTCGATGAAGCCACCGCCAGCGTCGATACGGAGACCGAAATGCGCATCCGCGCCGCCCTGGACCGCATGCTTGAGGGCCGCACCAGCATTCTGATCGCCCATCGGCTCTCCACCATCCAGCGCGCCGATCAGATCCTGGTGCTGCACAAAGGCGTGCTGCGCGAGCAAGGCACGCACCAGGAGCTGCTCCACCACCGCGGCATCTACTGGCGGCTGTACCAGCTGCAGTACAAGGACCAGGAGCTTCCCCACACCTCGGAAGCCCTGCCTGGCCCCGCTCGCGCCTAATCAGCGCGTCGTGGCCGCACCGAGCGATTGCAGCACGCGGCTGGCGACATCGGCGGGGCTAGTGCCGCTGGCGGGGATGGTGAGCTCGGCCTGGCGGTAAAATTCCCGGCGCTGAGCGAAAAGAGCGCCAAAAGAGGCGGCATCCCGGAACAGGGGGCGGTTGGAGATGCCGGCGCAGCGCTCAAGGAGCTCGTCCAGTGGAACGTCGAGGTAGACCGAAGCGCCGCCGCTGGCGCGGATGTCGTCCCAATTGTAGGGTTGGGCCACGGTGCCGCCACCGACGGCCAGCACGGTAGGACGGCCCGCAGCGGCGCCCAAAGCCTGCAACAGTTCCCTGCGCTCAATCTCGCGGAAGGCGGGTTCGCCACGCTGGGCGAAGATGGTAGGTATGGGCACCCCGGCGGCGGCTTCAATGCGGTCGTCCAGATCGCAGAAGTGCCAGCCCAAATGCTGGGCCAGCAGCCGCCCCACCGTGGTTTTGCCGCACCCCATAAAGCCGACCAGCACCAACGGTGAAGCGATCGGCGGGCGCGAGGGCATGCAGCCAGTTTAGCAGCCGCTGGGCGCGGCAGCCGACATGCAGGCTGTCGGGCTCTGCCCCGACCAGCGCTCCCGCTGGTCGCTCTTAGGAGGAGGCCGCGGGTCTACTTCACCAGCTTGGGTGCGGGGGCGCAGTCCCGGCCGTCGGCATGGATGACGCCTTCGCGGCGGAGGACGTCCCGGATCTGAGGCCAGAGGTCGGGAACAGGCTCGTCGAGAGGGGGGAGATGGCGCACGGAGTCGGCAATCGCCTCGAAATCGTCCAGCGCGGCAGCACACTCCAAGCACTCGGAGAGATGCTGCTGGGCCGTCAGCGGAAGGTCGGCGCGTTGCAGCACCTCGGCGAGGATGACTTCGAACTCCCCGCACGCCATAACCGTCTCTGTTGCCGTTGCATTCGCCATAGCAAGCCGCCTTCCCGCTTTAGGGTTCGATTCCCGCTGGATCGGAATGGGTTTCCGCCGCATTCAGACCTCGCTGCCTCCGCTGTTGCCCGCCCGCGCCACGCCCCGCTGGGGCAACTGCAACAGATCACGGAGTTTCATCCGCGCCTTGTGGAGCTGCGACTTGGAGTTGCCAATGGAACAACCCATCATGCCGGCGATTTCGTTGTGCTCGTAGCCTTCCATGTCGTGCAGGACAAAGATGGTGCGGTACCCTGGCGGCAAGCGCTCAATCGCACGTTCGAGGTTGACGCGGTCAATGGAGCCGGCCAGAGTCTGATCGCGGGCGCCAATCTCGCGCCGCGGGCCGTCGTCCTGGCTGGGTTCGGTGAACTCCTCCAGCGGCGTCTCCGGCAAGCTCTTGCGGCGCAGGTGCATGAGCACCACGTTCACCGAGAGCCGGTGCAGCCAGGTGGAAAAGGCGCTCTCGCCGCGGAAGGTTCCGATTTTGCGGAACAATTGCAAAAACGCCTCCTGCGCCAGATCTTCCGCCTCCGCGGTGTTGCCGGTCATGCGCAAGCAGAGCGAGTAAACGCGCCGCTTATGCAAATGGTAGAGGAACTCGAACGCTTCGGCGCCACCCTGCTGGGCGCGCTGGATGGCCTCGGCCTCGCTCCAAGATTCGGTCGCAACCGCGTGGTGGTTCAGAATATCGGCCCCCTGCTCCTTCAATGTTAGCCGTTTACTGCCAATCCAGGTACTCGCTTGGACGCGGTGACGCAGGTTCGGGTTGCCCCCCACCAAGGTCGCACCGCCCGCCGGGCAGGGGATGCGCGGGGACTAATGGTATTCTGGACCAGAAATCCACGCCTCCGCGCCGATGTGGGGAAGGCAGGCGCGGCCTTCCGAGGATTGGCACCATGAAAGCCGGCATTATTGGCCTACCACAGGTAGGTAAAACCTCGCTGTTCAGCATGTTGACGCAGACCGAGGTCAATTTGTCCCGGCGTGAGGACCGTTTGGGCATCGCGCAGGTGCCCGACCCACGCTTGGACCAACTCGCCGAGCTCTACCGGCCGCGGAAGCTGACCCACGCCAATATCGAGCTTGCCGAAGTGGGATCGCTGACCACGGAATCGCTGCGGGACGGTTCCGGGATCACGGCGCTGCGCCCGGTGGACGCTCTGGTTGAGGTGCTGCGCGCTTTTGATGAACCGGGCTTGGCGATTTCCGATCCGGCCACCGACGTGCGCAACCTCGAGTTCGACATGATTCTCAGTGATCTGGGCCAAGTGGAAAAGCGCATCGAGCGGGTGGCCAAAGACCTGAAAAAGCTGCGCAGCCCGGCCTTGGAACAGGAGGCCGAGGTGTTGGCGCGGATGAAAACCCATCTGGAAGGGGAACAACCCCTGCGCACGCTGGCACTCAACCCGGAGGAGGAGAAGCGCACCCGGGGATTCCAATTTCTGAGCCAAAAGCCGATCCTCTACGTGCTCAACGTCAGCGAGGCGGAAGCACCTCAGTTGAAAACGGCGGTGGCGCGCCACGGTCTGGAGCCAGCGTTGGCCGCACCCAATACAGGGGCCACCGCCATCTGCGCCAAGATTGAAGCTGAGATCGCGGGGCTACCGCCAGAAGAAGCAGCCGAGTTCATGGCCGGCTACGGGCTGGAGGAGCCGGGCGTGGCCCGGCTGGCGCGCGCCATCTACCGTCTGTTGGGGCTGATCTCGTTCTTCACCGCCGGCGAGGACGAGTGCCGCGCCTGGACGATATCCCGCCACACCCGGGCGGTCGAGGGCGCCGGCGCCATCCACACGGATTTGTCCAAACACTTTATCCGCGCCGAGGTCATCGCCTGGAACGAGTTGCTGGAGCTGGGATCGGAGGCGGCTGCGCGGGATAAGGGAAAACTCCGGCTCGAGGGCAAGGATTACTTGGTGCAGGATGGGGATGTGATGCACATCAGGCACTCGGGATGAACATGGCCCGCTGCCCCCAATGCGGCGCCGAAAGCGGCGATCAGGCCCAGTTCTGCCACGCCTGCGGGCGTCTCCTGGCTGGCCAGGAACGCAAGGCCGCCAACGTTCCACCCATCCACCGCCGGTATGGAGGACGCCGGGTGGTGGTGGTCTTTTTGGCCGTGATTGCCGTGATTGGCATCATTTTTGTGGTGGGCATGGTCTACTTCATCCGCCACACCAGCATCGTGACCTCGACCAAGAACGGCGGCCGGGTCGAGTCGCCATTTGGGGTGGTCACGGCGAGCAACGACCCGGCTAAACTCGCCCACAGCTTGGGAGTGGAGATTTTTCCCGGCGCGGTGGGCGAAAAGGGCGCACAGGCGCAACTCGCCTCCAGCAACATCGCCTCCCTCAGCTTCCGCACCAGCGCTCCGGCGGGTGAGGTGATCAACTTCTATCACATCCGCTATCCGGATGCGACGCTGAAAACCAACGGCGACCAGATCACCCTGGTGCAGATCAACCTGCGCGATACGCTCACCATCAGGGCCAGTCCACTCGCCGGCCACACTGAGATCCAGATCAGCGACGTGGAGCATTAATTGTACGCGGGCGCCCGGCTTCGCCGCCCGCTTGGCCGACAGCGCGTCGCGGGGGCCCCTTCGCCCCACTCCTGCGCTCTCGGCTCCTTGGGCCGGCGGGCGGGCCATGCGTCGCCGCCTGCTTGGCCGCTGGAGCAGCGCGGGCGCCCGGTTTTGCCGCCCACTTGACTCGGCTAGGAGCTGGAGTTGACCGCTAGCGTGGCGGCCCCGGTCAACATCAGAGCAGCGGCGGCAGCGAATCCCCAGGCGGGGGAAAAGGCTGTCCACAGTGAGCCCACCAGCGCGCTGGCGATGAAATCGCCGACGCCATCGACCGCTCCCAGCACACCATAGGCGGTGGCCCGGTCGGGGGCGGGCACCAAGTCGGCGGGAATGGCCCCCTCAAGCGCATCCTGCACGGCAATATAAACGCCGGCGGCGGCAAACACCGCCGTCAGGAGCGGGAGGCTGGCGAGGTGCCGGGCCATCAACCAGGCGGTGGCCGCCGCCACCGCCGCAGCCAACACATAGCCGGCGGCGAGCAGGCGGGGCTTATGGATGCGGTCGGCGAGCGCACCCACCGGGTAAGCCGCGCCCGCATAAAACACGTTGTGAACCACGTAGAGGAGCGCCGACCATTGCACGGCGCGTACCGTGCCGTAGCGGGGCGCCAGCAGCACTGTCGCCGCCAGGATGAGCATCGTGTGGGAGAAATCGCCGAGCCCAAACACGCCCACGCCGCGCAGAAATCGCCCAAAAGCGCCGGGCAGGCTGCGCACCGCGTGCCAGAGCTTGAGTCCATGGCGGGCGGGATGGCGCCGGTCGCCAACCAACGCCGCAAAGGCCGCCACCGCCAACCCGCCGGGCACGAGCGAGAATAGAAAAATCGTTCGATAGGGCGCGGCTGGAACCACCCGGGGCAGAACCGACAACAGCCAGATCCCTGCCAGCGGCCCCAGCACCGCCCCCAGCGTGTCGCCGGCGCGGTGCAGACCAAACGCCTTGCCGCGCGCCTCGGGCCGCACCGCATCCGCCAGCATGGCACTGCGCAACGGGCTGCGCACCCCGCGGCTCATCCAGCTCACCACCCGGAAAACCAGCACCATCGGCCAGCTCACCGCCAGCGCCAGCAGCCCCAGTGCGCCCGCCGTTACGACATAGCTGCCGGTCACCGTGCCCTTGCGCCGGCCCACACGGTCGGAGTACCAACCCGAACCCAGCTTGACGAGGCTGGAGGCCGCGTCAGCCGCGCCTTCGATGTAACCCAGCGCCGCCGCCGGCGCCCCCAGCGCCAGCAGAAAGCCGGGCAGCACCGCTGTCACCATCTCGTGGCAGGCATCCGACAGCAGGCTGGTGAGCGTCATGCCCACGATGTCGCGGTTCAGCCATCCGCGCACGCCGGGGGGCGGAGCGGCAACATTGTTTTCGAAGCGGGGATTCATCGTGTGGGGAATTAATCCTGATTGTGGACGCCGTGGCGGGCCATGTCCACCGTGGCGCGAAACGCTCACGACAGCGTGCGCCGCGAGCCTTGACAGGCCTCAGCGTGCTCCATTAGAGTGAATTCGTAGTCCCGTTGCAAGGCGTTGGAGTTCGCCTTTAACCGCCCCGGCCTCGGGGGCAGATGACTCCTACCCGTCGCGTGTATTTTGGGGGTGGGAGTCGTGCAGGGATCTATGCTCGCTGCATCTTCACCCGGACCGGAGGTTGAATGCTGCAAGCCGGGCCCGCCCAGCGGGTAACGATCTACATCGGTGAAAACCATCACTACCGCGGGCGCAATGCCTACATGGCGGTGTTCGAGTTCCTGTTTCATCACCAAATCGCCGGCGCCACCGTCACCCGCGGCATTGCCGGGTTCGGGGCAGACCACCACATCCATACCTCCGCCATTCTCGCCGCCAGCGATAGCTTGCCCATCAAAATCGAGTTCATCGAGTCGCCGGACAAGGTGCAGGAGATTCTGCCCAAGCTGCGCGACATGGTTGGCGACGGCATGATCGCCATGCAGCCAACTGAAATCCTACAGGCGCCTGCCGCCCGCCCCGCCACTCACCCGGCGCCGCCGCCGCATGTGCGCCTGGAGGGCACGGCCAAGCTGATGCGCGTTTACTTTGGCGAGGAGGATCGCTGGAACGGCAAGCCGCTCCACGAGGCCCTGATTGACGCCCTGCGCTCCCGCGATATCGCCGGCGCCACCGTGTACCGCGGCATCGCCGGGTACGGCGCCGGCGCCCAGCCCGGACACGACCTCCCGATCATGGTGAGCGTGGTCGATACCGAGGCCAAGATTCGCGACGTTCTCCCCCTCCTCGATACCATGATCCAGGGCGGAATGGTGGTGCTCTCCGATGTCGAGGTCATCAAATATGTCCACTCCGCGCCGGCGCCCGGTGGCAGCGGACCACGCTCATGAATGCTCCCGAACCGTGCCGGCTGATGCGCATCCACATTAGTGCGGACGACCGCTTCCAGGGCCACACGCTCTCCATGGAAATCCTCAACCGCTGCCGCCAGGCCGACATCGAGTTGGTGACCGTCTATCGCGGCACCGCGGGCTTTGGCGCCAGCACCAGGATTCATCGCCCGGGATTGCTCGGCCGCTCCAAGGACGCACCCATCGTGGTCACGGCCATGGACACGGAAGAGAAGATCCGAAGCCTGCTGCCCATCCTGAACGGCATCGTGGACGAAGGCTTGATCGCGATCTCGAAGGCGGAAGTCATTCATGGCGGAGTCCGGCGGTGAGGCGGTGGCTCGCCACTTTTCGCTGGGTCGCTCCCGCTGGTCGCTTAACGGCGGGCTTCGACTGGCGGCAGGGGATCCCCGCTCTGCTCGTGGCATCTCCAAGCTGCCTCCAGCTGGATTCGGCTGCGCGCTTCGCTGGCCGCGGGGAACGCGCGGCATGCTGATCGTCGGCATTGCTATCGCCGGGGCGCTGGGAGCGCTGGCCCGCTGGGGCTTGGGCACCGGGCTGCTGAAGTGGATGGGGCCGCGGTTCCCCTATGGCACGCTGAGCGCCAACCTGATCGGCTGCTTCATCCTGGGCTGGGTCATGGAAGCGGCCGAGCGCGCGCCTTGGCTCTCGGCCGAGCTGCGCATCGCCATCACCGTGGGTTTTGTCGGCGCGCTCACCACATTTTCGACCTGGGAGTTTGAAACCATGGGCATGGCACGGCGGGGCGATACGCTGACGGCCGCGGGCAACTTCCTGGTCAACGTGATATTCGGCTACGCGCTGCTCTGGGCGGGCGCGCGCCTGGCCGCGCAGGTACTGCGCTAATCACCAACGCGCCGGCGGCTGAAGGGGCGGCGAAGCCGGGCGCCCGCGTTCAATCAAAGGCTGACGACCGATTGCAGGCCGGCGATCTCGAAGGTTTTGCGGCAGCGGGGGTTGGAGCAGGTGAGCTTGTCGTCACGGCGCACCATGTAGCTGGTGAGCTTCTGAAAGCGGGCGCGGTCGAGGGAATCGGCGCGGGGTGGCGGGGCGGGCTTCTTGCGGCGCACCACCCAACTGACGGCATACTCGGCCTCGGTGCGGCAGTGGGGACAGATCAGGCGGGCCGGCTTGGCCTGCGTGGACTCGGTGAAAAATTCGCGCTCTTCCATTTCAACCCTTGGTCAATCTACTAGGTGCGATCTTACGCTCGCACCCGCAGGATGTCGTCGGCAGTGGCGGCGGCATCAACCGCCTCAATCACGCGCCGGGCAAGATCAAAGTAAGGCTTCGCTGGCTCGGATGCCTCGCCTTCGACCGCCACCGGATGGCCAGAATCGCCGCCAACGCGTACCGCCGGTAGCAGCGGCAGCGCTCCCAAAAAGGGCACACCAAACTTCTCCGCCGTCGCTTCGCCGCCGCCGTGACTGAAAATATCGATGTCGTGATGGCAGTGCGGACATTGGAACGTGCTCATGTTCTCCACCACGCCCAACACCCGGATCTTGAGCTGCTGGAACATGTTCAGCGCCTTGCGGCCGTCCTCCAGGGAAACGTCGGAGGGCGTGGTCACCACGATGGCGCCGCTCAGCGGCACACTCTGCGCCAGACTCAGAGCGATGTCGCCGGTGCCGGGCGGAAGGTCGAGGATGAGATCGTCAAGATCCCCCCAGATCACGTTGCGCAAAAACTGCTGCATGGCGCTGTGCAGCATGGGGCCACGCCAAATCGTCGGCTTGTCGCCGGGGTTGAGCAAACCCATGGACATGAAGCGCACGCCGTATTGGGAAAGAGGCTCGATGCGGTTCTGTTCGTGCACCTGCGGCATCTCGCGTTTGCCCATCATCAGGGGCACGTTGGGGCCATAGACATCAGCATCGAGCAGGCCCACCATCCGGCCCAACTCCGCCATGGCCACCGCCAGATTCACCGCCACCGTGGTTTTGCCGACGCCGCCCTTGCCGCTGCCCACGGCGATGAGGTGGCGGACACCAGGGATATTTTGCGTGGGCGCGGGTTCTGGGCGCGGCGGCATCGACGGCATACGTTTTATTATAGCTACCACCATGGTATTGACGGTTTCACTCAACCCCGCGGTCGACAAATACATCCACCTGCGGCGGCTGGTGCACGGCCAGCACCAGCAGGCCGAGCAGGTGGTGACATCGGCGGGCGGCAAGGCCGTCAATGTCGCCGGCGTGCTGCGGGAACTGGGCGAAGAGGTCGAGCTGATTGGCTTTTTTGGCGGCTTCACCGGCCAGTATCTGGTGCGCGAGATCGCCACCGAAGGGGTGCGCTGCCATGCCATCGAGATTGCCACGCTGACCCGCACCGCTTTTGTGCTGGTGGAGGAGGACGGCGCCGAAACCGAGCTGGTCGAGCCCGGCGGCGCGGTCACCGCTGACGAGATCGCGGCGTTGCGGGCGGCGCTGCGCGCGGCCGCCACACGCGCCCAAGTGATCGTGATGTCGGGCAGCGCGCCGCCGGGGTGTCCGGACGACATCTACGTGCAACTGCTGGCCGATTGCGCCGGCCGCTGCCCGGTCATTGTGGACACCAGCCGGGCGTGGCTGCAGGCGGTGGTCGACGACACTTCCGGGGCGGCGCGGCCGACCATGATCAAGCCGAACCGGCGCGAGGCGGAAGCGGCCCTCGGGACTACGCTGGCTACCCCGGCGGCCATGGCGGCGGGGCTGCGCCAGTTCGCCGTTCGCGGCATTCCATTGCCAGTGATCTCCGATGGCGCCCACGGGCTCTATGCCCTGGTGGACGGCGCGGTATGGCAGGCAGGGCCGCCGCAACTGCAGCGCGTCAACTCGGTCGGCTCCGGCGATGCCGCCGTGGCCGGTATCGCCGCCTCGCTGGCGCGGGGCGCGGCTGCCGATTCCGATACCATGCTGCGGCTGGCGGCCGCCTGTGGCGCCGCCAACGTGCTCACGCAAGAGTGCGCGCTGGTCCACCGCGCCGATATCGAGCGGCTGCTGCCGCAGGTCACGGTCGGCCGAATGTGACGGGCGCGTCCCCAGCGCGGCTCGTCGCCGCGCGTCCCGCTTGTGCTCGCGCCTTACACCGATTCCGTCCCCAGCTTGATCTGTATTTGAATCTGGCGGCCGTTGCGCAAAACGGTGAGGGTGACGATGCTGCCCGGTTTTTGCAGCAACAGAATGTTGCTGAGTTGGGCTTGGTCCTGCAAGGGTTCGCCGTTGACGGCAAGGATGATGTCACCGCCAAACTTGACCGGCGTATTGCCCAAATACCCGGGTTCGTTGCCCGCCCGCAATCCCGCCTGCGCCGCCAAGCTGCCCGGAGCCACGCCCAGCACCAACAATCCGTGATCCACGTTCAAGCCGAGTTGTTGGGCAATCGTGGGCGAGAGCGGAAACGGCTGCAGCCCCAGCGAGATGGTCTGCACCGTACCGGTGGTGATCATCTGCTGCAACACCGCCTTGGCGGTATCGATGGGAATGGCAAAACCGAGGCCGACATTCGAACCGGTCTGGGTGAAGATCATGGTGTCGATGCCAATGACCTCACCCAACGAGTTCAGCAGCGGGCCGCCGCTGTTGCCGGGATTGATGGGGGCATCGGTCTGGATGGCGTTTTCGATATCGGCGCCCGGCCGGCCGTCCTCCCCCTCGCCTTCATGCACGGTGCGGACCGAACTGATGATGCCCTGAGTCATGGTGCCCGGCAAACCGTACGGGTTCCCAATGGCCAGCACCTGCTGCCCCACCTGCAGATCACTGGAATCGCCCAGGGTGATCGCCGGCAAATTGGTGGCCGCAATCTTGATCACCGCGAGATCCAACTCCGGCGCCCGGCCCACCACGGTCGCGGAGTATTGGTGGGACTGATCCTTTTTCGGCGTCCAGGTGACGGTGAGGCGGGTCGCACCCGCGATGACGTGATAGTTGGTGAGGATGTAGCCGTCTTTGTTGATGAAGAAGCCGGAACCCTGGCCGGACTCCGGCACCGGCCCCCAGAGCAGGTTGTACTGGATGATCTGCGAGGTGACGTTGACCACCGACGGAGAGACGCGCTTGTAGATGGCGATATCGCGCGCTTCTTCTGAATCGAAGTGAGTTTGCGGCGGGGCTTCCGCCAGCGCCACCGGGGCGCGGGCCGGCGCCGCGAAGGCGGGAACAATTTTACGCAGCAGCGGCGGATACACCGTGCCAGAACGGCTGGCGGTGTAGAGCCAAAAGCCGCCGGCCAGAATCAGGGCCAATGCCAATGTGGACCGAAGTCGCATCTCTACGCTCCCAAATTCACTCCGAAGTCATTGTCGCACTGGAAGCTGCGCCAGCGCCCGTTCGACCTGGGCCCGGGTGGCGGCGAGGGCGCCGCCGTTGTCGATGACCACCTGCGCCCAGGGGCGCTTGCGGGCGTCCGGCCATTGCGCCGCGATGCGGGCCTGGGCCTGCTCGGGCGTCCCACCACGGGCCACATACCGCGCCACGCGCACCGGCTCCGGCGCGGTGACCAGCCATACTTGGTCAAAACCGGCGAGCAGGCCCGCTTCGATGAGCAACGCCGCATCCACGCCAGCGATGGCGTAGCCCTGCGCCTGCCACGCCTGCAGCTCGCGCTCGGTAGCGGCCATGATGCGGGGATGCATCACGGCGTTCAGGATCGTGCGGGCGGCGGCGGCCTCGTCCTGGGGAGCGGCGAAGACCCGTTCGGCGAGGCGGCGGCGGTCGATGCCACCGCCGGCATCGAGGATGCCCTGGCCGAGTTGGGCCGCCAATTCGCTGGCGGCGGCGGGCAGCAGTGCGTGGCCGAGTGCATCGGCATCGGCGACGGGAACGCCGTGCTCGCGCAAAATCCCCGCTACCGTGCTCTTGCCACTGCACAGGCCACCGGCGATGGCGAGGCGCAGCATAAGTTAGGCGCCGCGCCGGTCGTCTCCGGCGGCGCGCCGGTCGTCTCCGGCGGCGCAGCGGTCGCCTCCGGCGGCGCGCCGCGCCGTGGCCGCGGCCACGGTATTGGACATCAGCATGGCGATGGTCAGCGGCCCCACGCCGCCGGGCACGGGCGTGAACGCCGACGCCAGCGCCAAGGCGGCGCGGGGATCGACGTCGCCGATCAGCGTCCGGCCGCGCTGGTTGAACTCCTCCCGCCGTTTCTGGTCGCCCGGGAAGTACCGTTCCACGTCCGCCGCCGTGAGCAGACGGTTCACGCCCACGTCCACCACCGCGGCGCCGGGCCGGATGTGCCGCTCGTCGAGCAGCGCCGGCCGGCCAATGGCGGCAATCAGTAGGTCGGCGCGGCGGCAGACGGCAGCGAGATCGGTGGTGCGGGAGTGGCAGATGGTGACGGTAGCGTGGCGGTGCAGCAGCAGCAGCGCCACCGGCTTCCCCACGATGTCGCTGCGTCCCACCACCACCGCTTCCCTGCCGGCAATCTCGATGCCGCTACGCTCCAGGAGTTGGATGATGCCCGCCGGCGTGCAGGGGACGAGTCCCGGCCGCTGCGTGACCAATCTGCCCAGATTCACGGGATGAAAACCGTCGACATCCTTGGCGGGATCGACCGCCAGCAGCACCGCGGCGGTATCGACACCCGCCGGCAATGGAAGCTGGACGAGAATGCCGTCGATGTCGTTGCGGGCGTTCAGCGCCGCCACCTGCTGCAGCAACTCAGCGGTGGACACCGTGGCCGGCAACAGGATCTCCTCGGAGTGGAGGCCCAACTCCCGGCACGTGCGCACCTTGGAGCGGACGTAGACCTCCGAGGCCGGGTTGTTCCCGGCCAGAATCACGGCCAACCCTGGCGGCGGCCCGGAATGCCATTGCCGCACCCGTTCGGCCACCTCGGCGCGGATGGCGGCCGCGACCGGCGCCCCTTCGAGCAAGCGTGCACTCACGGCGTCAGTGTAGCATCCATACTTTATCGCGGGCACCCGGCTTCTTCCTCCCGCTGAAACAGCGCGGGACGAATTCGCCGCCCGCTCTCGCCCGCCGCGTCGCGGGGGCCCCTACGCCCCACTCGTGCGCCGGGCGGTCGTATCAGCGAGCGCGGGCTTCGGTCAGGCTGGGATAGAACTGGGTGAAGGCGGTGTCCTGCTGCGCCTCCTGGGCGTGGCAGGTGTAGCAGGAGCGGGTGCGGGGCACGGCGGTGGCGCGGGCGGCGCCGGGCTGATAGGTATAGAACGTCCAGGTGCCGGGGCCGGCGCGTTCGTCTTTGACATGCAATGAAGTGGAGAGCACCGCGCCCTCGGTCTCGCCGCCTTTGGCGGGCGCGACCTCGGTGCGCGCGGCGCGCACCTCGAGGGCCAGCACCGTGCCGGCGGGAAACGCTCCCGTCTTCACATAGGCGGCGAAGCTGCGCGGGTCGATGCGGACCGTATTGAAGCTGGGCTTGGCCGTGCCCTCATAGCTAAGCGCAAAGCTGGCGCCCGCCACCGGCCAGGCGGCGATACCCGCCGGCACAGCCATGGTGGCCGGGGCGGGCGCTTGGGCGAGAGCGGCGGCCAACAAAAACAGGACCACCGCAGCGGTGGCTTTCATGCCTGGCTCTCGAGCTTTTTGCCGTGCCAGACTTGGCTCCAGGTCTTACGGAACTCGGGACGTACGAGGCGGTTAGCCTCGTCGTTGTTGGTGAAACGCAGGTTGGCGCTATCCCACAGCAGTTTACCCTCGACCCGCATGGCAATGGTGGCGAGCAGCACCCATTCGCTGAACGGACCCGCCACGCTGAAGTTCGAGCAGGATGGCTCACCGCCTTTGGCAGCCCGAATCCAATCCTGGTAATGACCGGGCGAACGGGTCAGTACCTCCGGCGGCAGCTTGTACTCGGCGTTGCGGGCCTCGGGCAGCAGGCGCACATGTTCAGCATAAGTGTCGGTGCCGAGGAAGCCCTTGTCGCCGACAAAGATGGCGCCGTTGGATTGGGCGCGGGCGCGGGCCACCGCGGGCGGAATGGCGGACGCTTGGGTGGTGTCGCTAGCCATCGCCGGCGCCGGCGGCGGCTCGGGCACACGGACACCACCTTTGCCAAACGATCCCGGGCCGCCCACCAACCATTCATCTTCCGCGATGCCGGGCGGACGGTACGCCGGCCCGTCCGCCGCGTCGTACCAGTAGACGGTCACCGGCGGCATATCGCCGCGCGGGCCGAACTCGAAGCGGGTGACGGTGTGGGAGGGATAGGTCAGCGCATTCCGGCCGGAATTTTGGATCGTCTCCACGCTCAACGGACTGCCGAGCATCAACGCCATGTTGGGCGCGCCCAGAATATGGCAAGCCATGTCCCCCACCGGTCCGCAGCCGAAATCGAGGAAGCCGCGCCAGTTGAAGGGCTGGTAAAAACCGTAGCTCGGCTTGAGATGCTGGGTTTGCAGCAGGGCGGCATAGGCGGCACCGCCCGTAGTAAAGGGGCGCACCGCCGATACCCCCTGCCAGACATCCCAATCAAGGGTTGGGGGCACGGGGTCCGGCGCCGGGTTCAGATCGAAACCCTGTGGCCACCAGCCCCGCGACCGATCGGTCCAGGCGTGGACCTCGGTGACGTTGCCGATGGCGCCCGACCAGATGATCTCGCTCGCGATGCGGGTGCCATCCTCGGAGTAGCCCTGGTTGCCCATTTGCGTGGCCACGCCGTAACGCGCCGCCGCTTGGGTGATCATGCGCGCCTCCCAGGGCGTGTGCGTCAGCGGTTTTTCGCAGTAGACGGATTTGCCCATCTCCATGGCCGTCATGGCCGCGGTGGCGTGCATGAAATCGGGGATGGCGATGGTGACCGCATCGATGTTCTTGCCTTCCTTATCGAGCATGCGGCGGAAGTCTTTGTACTTGGGCTGGGCGGGGTATTTGGCGAAGGTGCGCGCCGCGCGTTTGCTGTCGGGATCGGCGAAGGCAACAAGGTTCTCGCCTGAGACACCGGCAATATCGGAAGAGGCGCGGCCGCCAGCGCCGATGCAGGCGATGTTGAGCTTTTCATTGGGCGACTTGAAGCCCAGCCGGCGCAATGAGGGCACGCTGCCCCAGCCACCCAGCGGCATCGCCCCTGCCGCCAGAGCGCCGAAAAAGAAGTGCCGCCGCGAGATGTTCCAATCACTGGGTTTGTTCGCCATATTGCCCCCTAAGACGCGGTTATGACACAGTGGTCCGAGGCCCGTCAAGCGAATTGGGCGCGCAGGGCACGTTTGTCGATTTTGCCGGTGGGGGTGCGCGGCAGAACGGCAACCGGCAAGAAGCGATCCGGACACTGCCATGGGGCAAAAGATTGCTCCAGGGACCGGCGCCAGGCGGCTGGGTCGGCAGCCGCGCCGGGACGCAGGACAATCAAGGCCAGCGGGCGCTCCTGCCACTTCGGATCGGGCACGGCGATTACAGCAGCTTCCTGGATTTCAGGCAAGCCCAGCAGGGCGTTCTCCAGCGCCACCGAGCTGATCCACTCGCCGCCGGAGCGGATGAGGTCGTGGGCGCGGTCGACGATGGTCATCAAGCCCTGTGCATCGAAGGCGACAATGTCGCCAGTGCGCAGCCAGCCATCGGCGGTCCAGGCCTCAGGAGCGGCGCCGCCCCAGTACTGGTCCGCGACCCAGGGGCCGCGCACTTCGAGCTCGCCACTGTCTCCCGCTCGCCCTTCGATCAAGGGCAGCAGCCGGCCTTGCCGGAGGCGGGCGCCGTGACCGCCCTGGGCGCCGGGGCCGAAATTGGGGTTGATGGCGCCTACCGGCGACATCTCGGTCATGCCCCAGCCCATGTGCACGCGGATGCCCTGCCGGTCGAAGCGGTGAAACAGCGCCTCGGGCGCGGGCGCACCGCCCAGGTTCACGCGCAGCTCGGGATGCAGGCGCCAACGGCCGGGATGCTGCTCCAGCGCGTCGAGAATGCGGTCCCAGATGACGGGGACGCCAGCACTGAACGTCACCTGCTCCTGCGCCAGCAACTGGAGCGCGCTCTCGGCATCGAAGGCGGCGCCGGGCAGCACCAGCTTGCATCCGATCATCGCCGCCGTGTAGGGAATGCCCCAGGCGTTGGCATGGAACATGGGGACGAGCGGGAGGACGCAGTCGGCGGCGCGCAAGTTCATGGCATCGGGCAGCGCCGTCGCCAAGGCGTGCAGCACCAGCGCGCGGTGGGTGTAGACCACGCCTTTGGGCTCGCCCGTGGTGCCGGAGGTGTAGGCCATGGCGGCGGCGGCGTTTTCCTCAAGTGTTGGCAGCGGCGTTGGTGAACTGGTCGCCAACAGTGCCTCGTAGGCGTCCGGGCAGACGATCACACGCTCGACGGGCACGCCGATTTCGCGCCAAAGATCGAGCAGCGAGGCATCCACAAGAGCAAAACGGTCGCCGGCATGGCGCACGATGGCGGCGAGCTGCGCCGGATGCAGGCGCACGTTGAGCGGATGGACCACACCACCGGCCAGCGGCACACCGAAGTACGCATCCACATGCTCGCTCTGGTTCCAAAGCAGCGTGGCGACGCGATCCCCGGGCCGCAGTCCGGCTTGCAGCAGCCCACCGGCCAGCGCGGTTGCGCGCTGGTGCCACGCGGCGTAATCGGAGCGGCGCACGCTGCCATCCGGCTGGCGCGCGACGATCCCGGTGGTGGGAAACCAGCGCCGCGCCCGCTCCAGAAGCCGATCCAGAGTCAATGGATAGGCCATCATGATGCGACCATGGGGCAAGAACGCATGCGCAATTATCCCCCATGGCATCGCTGCGCACTGGCGCGAGGTACGCACATTATGGGCCGCCATTGTAAACTGCAGGAACGATGATTATCGTGCTCATGGGCGTGTCGGGGACGGGCAAGACGACGGTGGGTCAGCTCTTGGCGGCGGCGCTGCACTGCGAGTTCCTCGAGGGTGATTCCCTGCACTCCGCCGCCAACGTCGAAAAGATGGCGCACGGCATTCCTCTCACCGATGCCGATCGCCAGCCTTGGCTGGAGGCCATCCGCGCGCGCCTGGAGCAGGATTGGCGGCAGGGCAGAACATTGGTCGCCGCCTGCTCGGCGCTCAAGCAGGCGTACCGGGATTTCCTGGACGCGACCGTTCCGGTGCAGTGGGTTTTTCTCACCGGGCCGGAGCCGCTGCTCTATAGCCGCATCGAGCACCGGCAAGGGCATTACATGAAAGCCGACATGCTGGCCAGCCAGATTGCCGCGCTCGAGGCCCCCACCGACGCGGTGACCGTGGATGTGGCGCCGCCGCCGGAGAAGATCGTGGCGGCGATTCTGGCGGCGCTGCCGCCGGCAGGCTCACTGCTTGCGGTGTAACACGATGCGCTCGATATCGGGCCAGAACTCGGCTTCGGTGTTGAAAATCATGGCGCCCATGATATCGATGCCCATGCGGGTCAAGCTCAGGTTCCAGCCCCGGTCGGCTTTGGGATAGTAAAGGTTGGAGAGCGCGCCCGTGACCACGGTGCCGGTCATGGCGCCGCTGGCGAAGGTCCAGCCGGTGCCGTCGTCCTTGCGCATGATGAAAACGTGGCTCACCGCATAAAAGACGCGCGCGGGGACGGATCCGGTGCCGAGGCGGAAGTAACGCGGATCCTGATGCAATAGCGACGGCATGATGTAATCGCCCACCAAGCCGGAGATGTTGGCGTCGAGCAGCGCTGCGCCATAACACTTGCCGTATCCGCCCCAGCCGTGGCCGTAGCCGCAAAAACCGGTTTTGTCGTGTTCCAGCCAACCGGCCTCAACCGCGCTCGCCGCCAAACCGGTGGGGTCATAGGCGTCGTCAAGGAACATGTCCAGCTTTTCTTTGGAGGTCAGCGGCGGGACGTTCTTCAGGTAGGAGACGTTGAAGGCCGGAATGATGAGGAAGATGTGTCCGGGGGAAGCCTGCTTGGCCGCGGTTGGCGGCGCGGCTGTAGCCGGGGCGGTCCGTACAGCTGGCGCGGCTGGCGTTTGCGCGCGGGCGCCGGACGCAAGGCAGAACAGGCAGACGAGGGCAGCGAGAGCACATGTGCGCGTCTTCATGAAGCCCCGATTCTATACCCGCCGGCTAGGTTGACCGCCAGCTTTTCATGACGCCGGCCACGATACGGGCCAGCGCCGGCCGCGGCAGCAGGCGTTCGGCGGCCACCATGGCCCGGTTGGCGCCGCCGCAGACGACCACCGCGCGCCGCCGCCGCAGCCCCCGCAGCGCCGCCTGTACGACCGCTTCGGGCGAGGCCATCGCGTTGCCGACGCCGGGGGCGGGCCGGATACCAGCAACGTCGAAAAAACCCGTTTCCGTCGTTCCTGGGCATAGCGCCATCACATGGATGCCTAACGGCCGCATCTCGGCGTACAGCGCCAGACTAAAGTGCAGAACAAACGCCTTGGTGGCCGAATAGGTCGCCATAAAGGGTAAGGCTTGGAAGCCAGCCACCGACGCGACCTGAATGACGGCGCCGCTTCCACGCTCGCGCATTCCGGCGAGGCAGCCGTGGGTGAGTTCGACCAGGGCCGCGATATTGACCCGGACCTCTTCCAATTCCCGGGCAAGAGGGAGCGTGTCGAAGCGTCCGCCGCTGCCCAAGCCAGCGTTATTGACCAACAGCTCCACGGTCCAGCCACGGGCGGCGATGGCGGCCAGCAACCCGGCCGCACCATCGCCGCGATCGAGGTCAGCAATAAGGCACTGCACTTCCATACCGGGGCGTACGATGCGCGCGCGGACGCGCTCCAGATCGGCGGCGCCGCGCGCCGTCAGGATCAAATTTTGACCTTCGGCGGCCAGCGCCTGGGCGAAGGCGGCACCGATGCCCCGGCTGGCGCCGGTGACGAGCGCATAGCCGGAAGCGGCGCTCACCGCGCCGGCAGGTGGCAGTTCACCATGCCGTGCTTTTCCAAATACTTCTGGTGGTACTCCTCAGCCGCGTAAAACGGACCGGCGGCGGCGATCTCGGTGACGATGGGACGGGCCGAGCCCGCCTGCTGCTCCTGCTTGGAAGCACGCGCGGCGGCTTCCTGTTCGGGGCTGGTGTAAAAGATCGCCGAGCGGTACTGGGTGCCAACATCCGGACCTTGCCGGTTCATGGTGGTGGGATCGTGGATCTCCCAGAACTTCCGTAGGAGATCGGCGTAGCTCACCCGCGCCGGATCGAACTGGACCTCGACCGACTCGGCGTGGCCGGTACGCCCCGTGCACACCTCGCGGTAGCCGGGATGCGGCACCGTGCCGCCGGAGTAGCCCGAAATCACCTCGATGACGCCGGGAACTTCGCGGAATGCGGCTTCGACACCCCAAAAACATCCGGCGGCAAAGACCGCTTTTTCCATGCCCCGATTTTAACTCGCTTTTGAACGTCTCATTCGGCGCGCATCACCACCAGCAGATCGATCCGGTGGCGCGGCGGGCGGGGATTGAACGGTTACATTCCTGGACTCGGCGCGGCATCGGAATCGATTTCAGGATCGAAGGCCGCGATGGCCGCGACCTCGCTGTCGCGGACATCGAAGACGGTATAAAGCTTGGTGATCTGCAACAGGTCGCGCACCTTGCGGGTCAAGTTCAACAGCTTGAGATCGCCGCCCTGCTTGCGCACTTGGGTGAAGGCGCTGACCAACTCGCCCAACCCGGAGCTATCAATGTAGTTGACCTCGCCCAGATTGAGCAGGATGCGTTTCTCGCCCTTATCCAACAGCTCCCGAATCGTATCCCGCAGCAGCGTGCTGCCGTCGCCCAGCGTGATGCGCCCGGCCACGTCCACCACGGTGACGGAATCGATTTGACGGTAGTTGACTTGAATCATTCCGCGCCGGTTATGAACGAGTTGGAGCGTCCAGGGGACGGCGCGCTTGGCGGTGCTTGATCAGCAGCACCGAGGTGCCGGAACTGCTGGGGCGGACCTCGACCCTGTCCATGAAAGCGCGCGCTAGAAAGATGCCACGGCCGGATTGGCGCAGCAGATTCTCCGGCGCCAGCGGGTCGGCGAGGCCGGCGGCGTCAAAGCCGCTGCCCTGATCGCGGATGTTGACCACCAGGTCGGAGGGGGAGAGGCTGAATTCGATGGTGACTTTTTTGCCGGTGTCGTAGGCGTTGCCGTGCATGACCGCGTTGACGGTGATCTCGCGCACCGCCATGGTAATACGATGGCGCTCGCCCTCGTCGAACCCCGCGCGCGCGGCCACCCGGTCGGCGGTCGCCTCGGCTTGGTCGACGCTTTCGATACGGCTATCGAGTACGATTGCGCGATGAATCGCCTGGTTCTGATCCATCCTCACCACGTCCCACACCCATCCGCCACAACCGTCTCAACATGGCATGACGAGCGTGGAGTGTCAACCGCTGTGCACTTCCGGCCCGCGCGGCAGGCAACTTGGGGCTTCGCTCCGCGGCTCCCTTGGTGTGGCTCGCCACTTTTCGCTGGGTCGCTCCCGCTGGTCGCTCGTGGGCGGGCTTCGAGAGGCGGCAGCGGGCGCCCGCTCTGCTCGTGGCGCTTCCAAGTTGCCTCGACCGGAGGGATTTAGACGGGCATGGGGGTGAACGGATCGGGATGGCGATGCTGCGCCAACCAGGCGGCGATCTCGGTCCAGTCGCGTTGCGCGGTGGCGCGCTCAGTGTCATCCCGGGCCTGGAGGCCGAGGCCCAGCTCCCAGCCCATGCGGCGGAGCAGGAATAGATAGAAGGCCCAGCGCGCGAGGCTGTCGCCAAAGCCGCAGCCGGCACTCCAGCCGCGGAGGAAATCGCGGGTCGTACCCGGAGAAAAAAACAGCACGCGCCAGCGCTCCAAGCGCGACCGCAAACGGCCGCGTGCGCCCAAGTGCGCGGTCCAGGTGAGCAGATCCTCGAGTGCCGTGCCCGCGCCGAAACCGCTCCAGTCGATCACGCCAACCGCCCTGGATGGGTCGCGCTTGGAGTCCCATAAAACATTGCCGGACCAAAAGTCGCCATGGATGGCGGTGGCGGGCCGACTCGGCTCCGGCAGAGGCGGGAGTGCGGCCAGGGCGGACCTGAGCAAGGGTGCGTACTCGGAATGGCTGGAGCAGGCGTCTTCAGCTTGGCGCCGCGCCTGCCGCTCCAAATCGGCGAGGGTGCAGGCGCGGGGTGGGGGAACCGTGACCTGAAACCGGCGCAGCCAGGCAGCGATACGGCGCGTTTCATCGGGAAGCGCCGCCCAAGGGCGGCGCAGATCACAGACGCCAGCGGCGGGCGTGCCGTCCACTCCCGATTGCACCAGGCAGGCCAGCTCGTCAGGAGCGCCGGCAGCATCATGCCAGCCGAGCCGCCGCGGAATATTGAGAATATCCACCCAAGGCTCGAGCTGTTCCAGAGCGGCGGCTTCGGCGCGCAAGCGGCGGATCCCGGCCTCTCCGGCAGCGGTTTTGGCGATCCAGCGCGGGCAGGCGCCGCCGTGGAAGAGGCAAAGCAGCGCTCCGTCATCCAGGGGGAAGCGGGCCAGCGCCGCGCCGGGGTGGTCCTGCAGGAGATTGAGGATCAACTCATGCATGGTGGGACGACCTCCTGGGGCCGCGGGAACCGGTGGCTCGCCAGTGGCTCGTCACGTTTCGCTGGGTCGCTCCCGCTGCCACCCCTGCGCTGCGCGCTGGGGGCCCCGGCGCTGGTCGCTTGAGGGCGGGCTTCGATGGACGGCAGGGGATGCCCGCTCTGCTCGTGGCGCTTCCAAGCTGCCTCCGATGGGATGGGGGCGGGGGCGGAAAACCCGGTCAGCGTGGTCGTGGGCGAGAGCAGGAAGGCGAAGTCGGAACCAATCCAGCGCCAAATCCACTCCCGCGCCGTCCAGGCACGCGCCTGCTGGCGCATCCAGGCGCGGGCGCCGGCGGGCTGCGGCCGGGTGCGGGCGGCGAAGCGGATGGCGGCGGAATCGACCGGGACCAGCCTGGCCGGATGGTTGTAGCCGGCGGTGGCGATCCAGGTGTTCTCGATGCTCAGGCCAACCTGCTCGAACAAGCGGGCGTAACCGCGATGGCTATAGGTATAGGTGCGATATCCGGTGTTGAAGTGGCTGCGGTAGGTGCCGCTGCGGGCACAAACCCAGCGCGCCATAAAACGCGGCATGAGGCTGGTGTAGGGCAGGCCGCTGTGATCGAGGGCGCCGCGCAGTTCCGACCATCCGTAGCGATTTTCGATCGCGAGATAGATGCGGCCGCCGGGAGCCAGCAGCTCGCGGAGGCGATGCATGAAGATAAGCTGCACCGCTGGCGGGGAGGCGGAGGGGTCTTGCAGCGCCACCCACTCCAACACGCCGTTGGCGACGATGAGGTCGAACTGGCGCAGGCCCA
The DNA here is from genome assembly GCA_025451775.1 of Terriglobales bacterium. Taxonomy (GTDB): domain Bacteria; phylum Acidobacteriota; class Terriglobia; order Terriglobales; family SCQP01; genus SCQP01. The sequence goes on along the minus strand of JANWJU010000036.1, from coordinate 6,728 downwards.
ATGGCACTTTATGCAGATCGCCTTGGATGACGGTGAGGCGCGTGAGATTTTCCTGTTGCCGGCGCAATGCGATGAAGCGGGCGCGTTCCGCCACACCCTCCAGGGCAACCACTTCGTAGTGGCGGGCGAGGGCGGCGGCGATTCCACCCCATCCGGCGCCGACATCGAGCACGCGCGCCGTGGGTGGCAACGGCAGGACATCCTGAAAAGCGGCGCGTTCGGGGTCGGCCACGTACGCGCGCAGGGGTTCCGGCAACAGGGCGTCGACGGCACGGCGCCAACCGACGCGGGCCCCCTCCTCCAGCACCGCCTGCATCTGCGCTTGGGGCAGTTCGCCCCAGTAGGCGGTGCTCGCTCCGATGGCGGCGACGCCGCCACGGCGCACGCCCAGGCTTCGGCCGCAGACGCAGACAAACCGCTCCTCATCGGCACCCACGCTCACGCCCCGGCCGCACTCGCACTGCAGCCGAAAGCCACCTGCGGGCTCGGAGCGCGGCGCGCCCGCGGTCAGTGGCTCGCCGCCGTGCGCGGCCGCGCCCATACCGGCAGTGAAAAGATGCAGCGGCACCAGCGCCTGCCGCCGGTGCTGGCGCCAGCGCCGATCACCGCGGGAGTGGGACAAGTGCAGACAGGCCCCCCCCATCCTGACGCTCCACAGCGCGGCCCGCACCTCGTAGCCGAGGCGCCGATGGGTGCGGCGCGAAGCCCAGTTGTCGTACTCAGTTTGGCCGACCAACAGCTCGCACTGTTCGCCCGGGGGATGCTGGCGCAAGTAGGCGTAAAGATGGGGGGCCGCGCCGAGGACGCCACGGTCGGAGTACAGATCGTAGATCCAGGCCATGGGTGCGGTGAGCTGCCAGATACAGCCAAACGAAGCCGGCAGCAGCGCCGGCCCCCGGCGAATCCAGACGAAGGCCACCAAGCGCTCACCCAAAAACGCACCCAGCGCCCGGTGGGCCGCCGCCAGCCGCTGGTCGTAGCTGTAGCCGTTCGCGGGGCGCAGCCGGGTAAGCTGATCGAGGTCGCCGCTGGTCAACTCCCGGACGCGCAATTCCTGGGGCAGGCGCGGCAACAGTTCCAGGCGCCAAGGCGGGACCGCGATCACCTCGTGCAGTTGCACGTCCAACCAGCGCGCTGCGCCGCTGCGCTTCAACAGGCGGCGCAGCAGATGGTAGGCCACCGTGCCGGCGCCCTGGCGGCGGTGCTCGCGCCACCGCGCCCAGCGGCTCGCGGTGACAGCTGGGGCGGGGGCGGTGTGGTCCATGGCGGGAGGCTTCATGCGGCCGAAGCCAGCGGCGGCTCGCCGCCTTGCGTCAGCCGTTGCCGGTCGATTTTGCCGGTGGAGGTGATGGGCAGCTTGGCGCGGATTTCAATCGCCTCGGGCACCATGTAGGCCGGCAGGCGCTGGTTCAGCCAGCGGCGCACGGCAGGCGCGGAGAGCGGGGGGGGGGAGTCGGCCCCGGATGCGGCGGCTGCCGGGCGGAGAAACGCGCGCAATCCGGTGGCATGGGCGGCATCGGGAACCGGCAGCACGGCAGCCTGCGCGACCCCGGGACAGGCTTCGAGGGCGAGTTCCACCTCCAGCAGCGAGATACGATAGCCGCGGCATTTGATCAGCGCGTCGCGCCTTCCCTCGAAGTACAACTCACCGCCCGCGCCCTGCCGCGCCCGGTCGCCGGTGTTGTACCAGCGCGTGGGCGGACTGCCATCAGCGGGGGTAACGGTGCGGGTAACAGCAGCCGTGCGGGCGGGATCGCCCCAGTAACCGGCGAGAATGCCGGGACCGCGCGCCCACAGATCGCCCGCCGCGCCGCGCTCCACCGGTTGGAAGTCGTCATCGAGCAGCGCCAGTTCGAAGTTGGGGCAGGCGACACCAATGGACAGCGGTTGCGGCGGCGGCCCGGGCGGGAGCTGGTAGTGGGTGCATACGTTGGTCTCGGTGGGTCCGTACCAGTTGTGGAAGGCGGCGTGGGGTAACGCCGCGCGCCAAGCCGCAAGCGCTGGCGCCGGAAACACCTCGCCGGCGAAGATGATGGCGCGCAAGCCCGGCTCCACTGCCGCCAACGCCGGCAGTTGCGGCACCAGCGCCACCAGCGCCGAAGGGACCGAGTACCACACCGTAATCTGCCGTTCCGCGATCCAAGCCGCCACCGCTTGGGGAAAGCGCGCCGTCACCGCGTCCAGCAGGCACACCTCGCTCCCCCGGCTAAGCGTGGCCCAGAGGTCGAAAATCGACAGATCAAAATGCAACGGTGCATGGCTGGCGACATGGTCGCCGGGGTGCAGCCCCACGGCCGCGCCCGCCCAGCGGATGAAGTTGAGGACATGGGCGTGGCTCAGCATCACCCCTTTGGGCACGCCGGTCGAGCCGGAGGTGTACAGGATATAGGCCAAGTCATCGCTGGTGCGCGGATGCCCCCGCCCGGCACGCGACCCGGCCGAGCGGGGTTGCAACGCGCCCTCATCGAAGTGCGTGCCGATCCAGCAGGGCGGCTGGCGCCAGGCGCGCGCGCACTCCGCCCGGGCAGGGTCGGAAAACAATCCCCACAGGGAGCAATCGGCGGCGAGGGCTTCGATGCGCGCCGTAGGCGCCAACGGATCGAGCGGTACATAGACGCCCCCGGCGGTGAGCACCGCCCACAGCGCCGCAATTGCTTGCGGCGATTTGGGCATCCAGACGCCCACCCGCGCGCCCGCGGGCATGCCGGCGGCGAGCAGGGCGCCGGTGCGCTGCTGGCTGGCGCTGTGCAGTTGGCGGTAAGTCCATCGCTGAGCGTTGCCCTGGCCGTCGGCGGCCCAGACGGCCGCGCCATGGGGATGACGCCGCGCGGCACGCTCAATCTCCTGGTGCAGCAGCCACGGGGCCAGTGGCTCGCCACTTTTGGAAGGCGTCATCGCCCCTCCTTGCTGGCTTGGCTGGCTTGGCTGGCTTGCGCCTCAAGCGCCCCGCCAAACAACGGTGGCTCGCCACTTTTCGCTGGGTCGCTCCCGCTGGTCGCTTGAGGGCGGGCTTCGATTGGCGGCAGCGGGCGCCCGCTCTGCTCGTGGCGCTTCCAAGCTGCCTCGACCGGCCGCGCTGGCGGGGGCGGTGGTTCCGAATGGGGGGCGCGCAACAGGCTTTCGGCGATCAAGTTGTGTTGCATCTCGGTGGTTCCGGAGTAGATGCTGCTAGCCATGGCGTCCCGCCAGTCGCGCTCGTACTCGTGGTCGCGGGTGTAGCCGCTGGCGCCGTGCAGGTGGACGGCCAGCTCGCAGCTGCGGCACAGGCTCTCGCTGAGATAGAGTTTGGTCATGCTGGCCTCGACCGCCGCCGGGCGGTCCTCGTCCTTAAGCCAGGCGAACTCATAAATCAACAGCCGCGCAATTTCCAGCCGCAGCCGCATCTCGGCCAGCAGCATCGCGACCGCCTCGAACTCGACGATTGGGCGGCCAAACTGTTTGCGCGCGCGGCAGTGAGCGGTGGTCTGTTCCAGCAGCCGCGCCATCGTCCCCAGCGCCGGCGCCAGCAGGCAGCCGCGCTCCCACTCGAGCGTATGCTGCAGGATCGCGCCGCCGCCGCCCTCCGCTCCCAGCACCGCCTCGCGCGGCACCCAGGCACCGTCCAAATGCACCTCGGCCATGGGGCTGGACTCCAATCCCATCTTGGCCAGCGGCGGGCCCACGCTCAAGCCCTCGATTTCGCGCCGGACCAGGAAGGCACTCACGCCAAAGTAGCCCGCTTGCGGGTTGGTGACAGCAAACACCAAAAACAGATCGGCGACGGGCGCATTGGTGACGAACGCCTTGGTGCCTTGCAGGCGATAGCCGCCGCGATCGGCTTGGGCGCGGGTATGCAGCCGGAAGGCGTCGGAACCGCTTTCGGTCTCGCTCAAGGCAAACGCGCCCACCGCCGCGCCCGCCGCCAGCGGCGGCAGCCATAACTGCTTTTGCGCTTCCGTGCCGAAGTGTACCAACGGCGCCACCACGCTCCACGCCTGCGCTCCCAGCGCCATCAGCAGCCCGTTATCGCTCGTGCCCCGTCCCAAGCCTTCCAGCACGTGCACGGCGGCGCGGGTGCTGAGCCCCAAACCGCCGTACGCCTCGGGAATATTGAGCCCTTGCACGCCAAACGCGGCGCACTTCTGCCATCGCTCCCGCCAGGCGGCCCCCGCCGCGCTGGCGGCCGGTGGCGCACCCAAGTCCCGCTCGGCAAACTGCCGCGCCTGCTCATGACCTTGGCGCTGCTCCACACTCCAGGAGAACTCCATGGCGGATTGGAGACACCTTCCCCGCTCCTAGTTGGCACCAAAAGTCGTAACCAGAGCGGGACGGCGCCGGAATGGCATCCAGAGTCGACCCGCGCCGCTCTCATCACCCGTACCCGGAGTTAATCCCCATGTCCACTGTCACTGGGTCTGTTCCCCGCCCCGTGCAACTCGAAGGCAAAACGCTGGAAGACGACTTGCGTCGTTACATCCTCACCGAACTCGCCGCCGTGCCGCTGCGGCGCTTGGATCTGGACACACCGCTGTTTGAGACGCTGCTGGATTCCACCAGCGTGCTGGCTTTGGTCAGCCACATCGAGAGCAGCTACGGCGTCGAGGTCCGCGACAGCGAGGTGGTGCCCGACAACTTCAGTTCGCTGCGCCGGTTGGTGACCTATATCGAGCACAAACGGGAGCCAGCCTCCACCCCGTTAGCTGCCAGCGGCTAGGGTCGAGCCGGGCCCGGCGGAGCGTTGGCAACGGATTTTGCGGGCGGCGTCGGCCTTGGATACAAGTTGATGGAGATGACCGCCGCCGGCGCACGAGCGGGGCGACGGGGCCCCGGCGATGCACCGGCGGCCGAGCGGGCGGCGTCAGCCGGGCGCCCGCGTTCCCTCAATGCTTGAAGTGCCGCGTGCCTGTGAAGACCATGGCCAGGCCCAACCGGTCGCAGGCGGTGATGCAGGCGCTATCCTGCACCGAACCGCCGGGCTGCACAATGGCGGTGGCGCCCTCGGCAGCGGCGGCCTCGATGCCGTCGGGAAACGGAAAAAACGCATCGCTGGCCAATACCGAAGCCTGGAGCGGCAACTGTGCCTTGAGCACCGCGACGCGCACGGCATCGACTCGGCTCATCTGGCCGGCGCCGACGGCCAGGATCTGGCCGGGGCGGGCAAAGAGGACGGCGTTGCTCTTGACGTGTTTGACCACCGCCCAGCCAAAGCGCAGGCCGTCTTCCTCCGCGGCCGTGGGCCGGCGCTGAGTGACGACGCGCCAGCCCTCATCGCCGGCGGCGTAGAGCGAGCTATCGGCATCCTGCAGGAGCCAGCCTCCGGAGATGGTTGTTAGACGTGGGGACGGAGTGGCCTGGGTGGCATCATACGCGTCGTAAGCGACCAGGCGGAGGTTTTTTTTCTTGTGCAGCCGCTCCAGCGCTGCGGGGCTAAAGCTGGGGGCGACGATGCACTCCACAAATAGTCCGGCCATGGCTTCGGCGGCATCGCCGTCCAATTCGCGGTTGATGCCAATGACGCTGCCAAACGCCGATAGCGGATCGCAGGCCAAGGCCCTTGCGTAGGCTTCGCGCACACTCCCACCAAGGCCGCAGCCGGCCGGATTGGTGTGCTTGATGATGGCCACGGCCGCGGTGGCGGCGGGGTCGAACTCGCCGGCAAGCTGGGCGGCGGCTTCCAGATCGACCAAGTTATTAAAGCTCAGCTCCTTGCCTTGCAGCGGCTGCGCCCGCGCCAGGCTGCGTCCATTGGACATCGCCGGATCGGCGTACACTGCCGCCCTTTGATGCGGGTTCTCGCCATAACGCAGAACGCGCTCGCGCACCGCGTCGAGATGCAATCGCGCCGGAAACGCCTCCGCCTCGACCCGGACACGCCCTGCGGGGACCTCGGCACCCAACTCCGCGAGCGTGGTGGCGATGGCGGTGTCATAGGCGGCGGTACGGACGAAGACTTTTTGCGCCAGCCGCCAGCGCGTGGCCGCGCTCACGCTGCCGCTGCCCTCCAGTTCCCCGGCCACGGTGGCGTAATCGGCGGGGTCGGTCAGCACAGCCACCGATTCAAAGTTTTTGGCGCCCGAGCGCAGCATCGCGGGGCCGCCGATATCGATATTTTCGATCAGCTCGCCAGCCTCGACCCCCGCCGTGGTGGCGGCGCGGGCGGCCACCGCCTCGAATGGATAGAGGTTGACCACTAGAACGTCAATCGGGCTAATGCCGTGCTGTTCCATGGGCTGGCGGTGGGAGGCCTCCAACCAACGGCCCAGCAAGCCCCCGTGAATACTGGGGTGCAGTGTCTTGACCCGGCCTTCGAGCATTTCCGGAAAGCCGGTCACTTCGGCCACATCGCGGACTTCAAGTCCCGCCTGACGTAGCGCGCGGGCCGTACCGCCGGTCGAAACCAGCTCGAAACCCAGGGCCTGCAGCCGCCGGGCGAAGTCTTCAAGACCCGTCTTATCGCTCACCGACAACAACGCCCGGCGGGGCGCCGGAGGAATAGAAGCACGCGAAGGCATAATTAACTATAAATTAACGCGGGCGCCCGGCTTCGCCGCCCGCTTCGCCGCTGGCGCGTCGCGGGGGCCCCTTCGCCCCGCTCCTGCGCCGGCGGCTTCCTGGCCCTCTACTGCTCTTCGCCGCCCGCTTCGCCGCTGGCGCGTCGCGGGGGCCCCTTCGCCCCGCTCCTGCGCCGGCGGCTTCCTGGCCCTCTACTGCTCTTCGCCGCCCGCTTCGCCGCTGGCGCGTCGCGGGGG
>JANWJU010000035.1 GCA_025451775.1 Terriglobales bacterium | reverse complement strand
GTTGGCGGTGGCGAGATCCGCGGGCGCGATGGTATGCACCGTCACCCCGAGGTTGGCGAGCGAATCGTTGACGGCGTCGCCGCTACCGGCGACGTAGCCGATGTTGAGGCCGGAGGCGACCTGCACGTTGACGCCACGGGTGCGGTAGGTGGCGGCGGTGTAGTAGTTCGACGGGACCAGGCCGGTGTAGGCGACGGTGCGGTACCCCTCGGCGTAACTGTGTCCGTTGGCGCTGGCCACGGCGGTGATCGTGAACTGGGGCGAGGTGCTGCTGGCGGCGGTGGGCGTGACCTCGAAATTGACCGGGACGGACGCGCCCGGGCGGGAGAGGGAGAAACGGGACGAGGCGGGCGTGGCCGTCCAGCCGGAGGGCAGGCGCAGGCGGACGCTACCGGTAGCGCCGCCGTCGCGATTGGTTTCGACCGAGACGGTGAGCGCGAACGGCTTGGCCGGCAGCGGCATGATGCCGATCTTGGGATCGATGCTGACCGAGATGGCGGGGGTGACGTTGAGCGGCTCGCTGGCGCCGGCGGTTGCGGTCTGCACCACCTGCCCGAATTCGAGGGGAACGCCGCGGTAGGTGAGGTGAGCCCAGGCGGCGAGCGGGTAGGGCATTTGGGGCAGATTCAGAAAACGCGGGTCGGTGATGTTGTAGTAAGGCTGCTCGGTGCCGGTGCGGGAGAAGTAGGGGCGGGTGAGGTGGGCGTCGGCGGGCACGCTCACCTGGAAGGCGGCGGTGCGGGAGGCGCCGGCGGCGAGCGTGCTGGTGCGATGGCCGGCCGCGGCAGTGGTCCAAGGTGCGGCCCCGGTATCGGGGGCGGTGCCGGCGGAGGCGCCGGCCAGATCGATGGTGTCGATTTGGACAGGCTCGGCGCCAGCGGTCAGCTTGGCGGTGACCGTCAAGCGCTGCCCGGGGACGGCGTCGGCGGCAGGGGTTGTGGCGCTCAGGCCCAGGCCCAGGGCTTCGACGATGGCGTCGTTGAACTGGGTCTGCTTCACCTTCAGCTCATGCAGGATGTTGTACTTGGCCTCCGGGGTGAAGTGGCCGGCGTCCACCTGGGCGATCAGGGCGTTGGTGGCGGCGAGGCCCTGGGCGAGCGGCGGCGCCACCCGGTCCGGTGAAGCCGCGGAGAAATCGTGAATGGCAGTTTCAACGTCGCCATTGATTGCGGCCAGGGCGGAGCGCAAGGCTTGGGTCTCGGCGCTTTGGGGTGCGTTGGCGAGGTCGGCGATGCCCATCAGCGAGGTATCGATGCCGTCAAACATTGACGTCTCGGGCGCGGTGCTCGTGACGCGCTCGGCGTAGAGGTGATAGGGGGTACCGCTCGCGCCACCGCGGCCAGGGCCGCCGCGACCGCGCCCGGGGGCGCCGCCGCGGCCGGAGAAGTTGAACTGACTACGGTGCTGTTCCCGGCCCTGGGAGGCGATGGCGTTGAAGGTCGTATCCAACTGCGCGTCGGCGCTGTTGCTGGGGATTCGGACGGTAATGCTGGGCTGGCCGTCAATCCAGCTTTGGTGGACGTAATCGAAGATGCGGTTGGGGGTGTAGACCTGGCTGGCGGAGTCGTAGATGCCGCGCGCGGTGAAGGCGTTCACCGGGACCCGGGCGTAGACCTTCAACGGCGTCCAGGGCAGCAGGCCGGCCTTGATCTGGTCAGGAAACATTTTGGGATCGCCGGCGTCGTTGTAGGCTTCCTGCGCCAGCTCGCCGGCGGCGGCGTGGTTGCCGTGGCCGTCGCTGGGTCCGCCCACGAACACCGAGGTCACCACCAGCGGGCGTGTCATGCGCACCACGCGCACGGCGTCGGCGAGCACGCGCTGATGGCCCCACTGCGCCAGCGTTTCCTGCTCGGTTTTGGAAAACCCAAAGTCGATGACGCGGGTGAAAAATTGCTGCACGCCATAGTAGCGGTCGGCCGCGAGCAGCTCCTGAGTGCGTATCAGCCCCAAGGCGTCGTAGAAGTCGCCGGTCTTGAGGTTTTGTCCGCCCTCGCCGCGGTTGAGGGTGAGCAGCGCCACGCGCGCGCCCTGGCCACGGGATTCGTAGACGAGCAGGCCGCTGTCCTCGTCATCGGGGTGGGCGGTGAACATGATCAGGCTGGCGCGGGTGTGGAGCTTTTGCAAGCTCTGCCACACGGCTTTGGCGCCCTGATCGAGCGGGAGTTGTTGCGCCACGGTTGAGGCGCGGAGCGAGACCGCGCGCGGCGGCGGGGCCTGGGCCCACATCATTAGCGGAAAAACCAGAGCAGACAGGCCAGCGGCAAGCGTGCGGCGCATAGGGACATCTTAGCCGAAGCGGTGGAATGGCAGAGTCACGCACGCTGCTATCCTTTGAGGGTGCGCATCGGGATCACCTGCTATCCAACCTACGGCGGCAGCGGCATCGTGGCCACGGAGTTGGGGTTGGAGCTGGCGCAGCGTGGCCATGACGTGCATTTCATCAGCAACGCCAACCCCATCCGGCTGGATTCCAGCCTGCCCGGGATTCACTACCACGAGGTCGAGGTCTCGAACTATCCGCTGTTCCAGTACCCGCCGTATACTCTGGCGCTGGCGTCGCGCATGTTCGAGGTGGCGGCGTGCTACAAGCTCGATCTGGTGCACGTGCATTACGCCATTCCGCACTCGATTGCGGCCCTGCTGGCCCAGCAGATGACCACGAAACGGCGGCTGCCGTTTATCACCACGCTGCACGGCACCGACATCACGCTGGTGGGCGCCGACCGCTCCTACCTGCCCATCACCCGTTTTTCCATCGAGAAGTCCGACGGCGTGACCGCCGTGAGCACCTATTTGAAAGAGCGGACCCAGGATGTCTTTGGCGTCACGCGACCCCTCGAGGTCATTCCCAATTTTGTGAACTGCGAACTGTACCGTCCGTGTGTCCAAGGAACAAGGGAGTCGGCGGTGCTGGTGCACGTCTCGAATTTTCGTCCGGTGAAGCGGGTGCTGGACTGCATCCGCATCCTGAAACATGTCCGGCGGCACGTCCCGGCGCGTTTGCTCATGGCGGGCGACGGCCCCGAGCGGGGCGCGGCCGAAATGCTGGCGGAGGAGTTGGATATCGCCGAGCACGTGACGTTCCTGGGGAAACAGGATCACGTCGAGCGGCTGCTGCCCACCGCCGACGTGCTGCTCTTGCCGAGCGAGATGGAATCGTTCGGGCTGGCGGCGCTGGAGGCGATGGCGTGCGGCGTGCCGCCGGTGGCCACGCTGGGCGGCGGGATCGGAGAACTCGTGACCCATGGTCAAGATGGCTATCTGGAGGAGGTGGGTGACGTGACCAGTCAAGCGCAACGCGTGATCGAGATCCTGAGCGACCCGGTGCTGCACGCGCGCCTGGCCGCGGCGGCGCGCCGCACCGCCGAGACGCGCTTCGATTCCAAGCGCATTATTCCGCTGTACGAGCGCTTTTATACCGAAGTCTGCGAGGGGGTGCGGGCATGAAGATCTTAGCCGTGGGCGCACATCCCGACGACATCGAGTTCGGCTGTGCGCCGCTGTTGCTGCAGGAGGCACAGGCGGGCGGCGCGGTGAAGCTGCTGGTGCTGTCACGCGGCGAAGCCGGGTCGGCGGGCACGGCCGATCAGCGCGAGGCGGAAGCGCGCGCCGCCGCCTCGCTGATGGGCGCCGAGATCGAGTTCATGGACTTCCGTGGCGACTGCTACCTCGATGCCACGCCCAGCAACGCGCTGCGGCTGGCCGCCGAGCTCCGGCGCTACCAACCGCAGATCGTGCTGGCGCCCAACCCGGCGCCCAATCAGCACCCTGACCATATCGCCGCCGGCTGCCTGATGCGGGACGCCTGCCGCCTGGCCCGCTACGCCGGCCTCGCCGAACTCAAGATGCATCCGGCGCACAAGATAGGACACTTGTACTTTTACGACATCACCCAACACGGCGTCCGCCCGCACGACCTTGTCATCGATATCAGTTCAGTGGCCGATGAATGGAAAAATGTCATGAACTGCCATGCAAGTCAGGCTAAATCCAAGCAATACGTCGAGTTGCAACTCACCGCCGCGCGGCTGTTGGGGTTGACCATTGGGGTCGAGTACGCCGCTGGCGTCTACGTCAACGACCCGGTGCGGATCGGACGGCTTTCGGAGTTGGGGCTCTCGTCGAGGAACTTCTAGGTGGCGGATGCTGCCCGATAACGAGGCGCAGGGCAGGCTTGGGGCGCTGGGGTCCCCAAGTCTGCACGAGCACAAGCGGGACGCGGGGCACGGCCGCGCTGGGGCCCGTGCCAATCATTGGATGGAGCAGGCGATCGCCACAGCGCGCGCCGGCATCGCGGCCGGGCAGTCGCCGTTTGGCGCGGTCATCGTGGCGCAGGAAGTGGCGCAGGGGCGGGTGGTCGCAGCGAGCCATAACCAGGTCTGGGCCACGCTCGATCCGACCGCGCACGCCGAAGTCGGCGCCATCCGGCTGGCGGCGGCGAAGCGGCAGAACATCGATCTCTCTGGCTGCGTGATCTACAGCACCTGCGAGCCCTGTCCGATGTGCATGGCGGCGATCCATTGGGCGCGGATCGATGCCGTGGTCTACGGCGCCTCCATCGCCGACGCCGCCGCGGCCGGCTTTAACGAGCTGCGCGTCCCGGCGCAGACGCTGATCGAGCAGGGCGGCAGCCGGGTGCGGTTGGAGGGCGGTTGTTTGGCGGAGGTGTGCCGGGGTTTATTTGACGAGTGGCGGGCAGCGGAACGCGGCCGGGCTTATTGATTGTTGCTGACCGGGAATTTGGCCGCGAGCACGATGGGACCGGTAGGTTGCGGGCTGCCCGCTTCCGGTTCGAGGCTGACAGCCAAGCCGCTGGCGGCGGTGACTTTGGTGGGGCTGCTGAAGACGGCGGCGCCGTCGGCGCCAGGGTGGAACATGCCGGCGGGTACGGGATTGCCCGCGGCCGGTAAGACCCAGAGCTCGTAGCCTTGTCCGGAGGGAGCCGCCGGCAGATCGGACGCGATAACAATGGCGGCCCGCCCTGGAGCCAGATACATGTCACCCTGGGCCGCGGGCGGGGTTGCGTGCACCTTGGCGGCGAGCGTGCCCGGGGCGGCGATCAGTTGGGCGGCAGCACGGAGGGTGTGAATCTGGCCGAGCGCGGTCTGCAGTTGCTGCTGGGCCTGGGTCACGCGCTGGTTGGCGTTGCGGGCATTTTGTTGGGCGCCTTCGAGGCGGCCGAACAGCACCGCCGCCAGCACTATCAGCGCGAGCGTAATCGGACCCCAACTCCAACTCCATCCAAACGCCGAGCGGTTCGCCATGCCTAATGATGCCCCCAAACGGCCGGGGGCGGGTGAGGGTGCAGAATTGAGATTGGGGCGCAGCCGATGAAGATCGCCATTACGGGTGCGACGGGACTGATTGGACGGGCGCTCACTGCAGCGCTCAGCGCGCGCGGGGATGCACTTGTCCCCATCGGCCGCGGCGTGGCCACGGCGGCCATGTTGGCGGGCTGTGAGGCGGTGGTCAACCTGGCGGGGGAGCCGTTGTTGGGCCGGCGGTGGACGGGGCGGCGGCGGGAGGTGTTGCGCAGCAGCCGGATCGAGCGGACGGCGCAGGTGGTGGCGGCGCTGGAGCGCATGCAGCCGCGGCCACGCGTGCTGGTATCGGCGAGCGCGGTGGGGTACTACGGCGATCGGGGCGCGGAGCTGTTGAGCGAAGCGAGCCCGCCGGGAGAAGACTTCCTGGCGCAGTTGTGCCGGGACTGGGAAGCGGCGGCGGTGGCGGCCGAAGCGCTCGGCATCCGGGTGGTGCTGGTGCGCACGGGCATGGTGCTGGCCCCGCGCGGCGGGGCGCTGGCGCAGATGCTGCCGCCGTTCCGGTGGGGGTTGGGCGGTCCCGCCGGTTCAGGCCGGCAGTACTGGCCGTGGATCCACATCGAGGACGAGGTGGGGGTGATTCTGGAAGCGTTGGGCAACGGCCAGCTGCACGGACCCGTGAACGCGGTTGCTCCCGAGGCGGTCATCAGCCGCGATTTCGCGCGGGCGCTGGGGCGGGCGCTCCACCGTCCGGCGGTCCTGCCGCTGCCGGCGCTGGCGTTGCGGCTGGTCTTTGGCGGCGCGGCGGCGGTGTTGCTGTCGAGCCAGCGCGTGGCGCCCGGCAAGCTGGCGGATTGCGGCTACCGGTTCCGCTTTCCGGCGCTCGCCTCGGCGCTACAGGATTGCATCGCGAGTGCCGCCTAGCGCGGCGCGGCGATGGCGGCGCCGAGCGCGGTGAGCAGGCGATCGGTTTCGGCCAGGATGGCGGCGGCGCCGTTCACGGTGAAGGGCAGCTTGAGCGTGCCGTCGGGGGAGAATTGGACGCCGGGGGTGCGCTCGACAAATGCGGCGAGGCGGGCCGGGTCAACGCGGGAGCGGGGGTTGAAACGCAGCCACAGCCGGTCGTTGCGGCGTTCCAGCGCGCGCAAGCCGAGGGCGCGGCAGGTGGGCTTCAGCGCCGCGTAGGCGAGCAGGTTGCGCCCCGGCGCCGGCAGCGGACCGTAGCGGTCCTCGAGTTCGCGCGCGACGTCCTGGCGGGCGGCATCCGTCTCCGCTTCCGCCAGGCGCTTGTACATGCGCAGGCGCTGGTTTTCGTCGGGCACGTACTCGGCCGGAATGCGGATATCGAGCCCCAAGTGCAGTTGGAGATCGATGTCGCGCGCGATGCTGTCGGCGTCGGCCTCGCCCTTGAGTTCGCGCACCGTCTGTTCCAGCATTTGCACGTAGAGGTCGAAGCCGACCGCGTCCAAGTTGCCGCTCTGCTCGCCGCCGAGCATGTTGCCGGCGCCGCGCAGTTCGAGATCCAGGGCGGCGATCTTGAAGCCGGCGCCGAGGTCGCTGAACTCGCGCATGGCAGCCAGGCGTTTGCGCGCCAGCGGCGCCAGTTCGGCCTCGGCGGGGATTAACAGATAGGCGTACGCTCGGCGATTCGAGCGGCCCACGCGGCCGCGCAACTGATACAACTCGCTGAGGCCGAGCCGGTCGGCGCGGTTGATGATGATGGTGTTGGCGAGCGGGATGTCGAGGCCGTTTTCGATGATGGTGGTGGAGAGCAGGATGTCGGCCTCGTGGCGCACGAACTGGAGCATGACTTTTTCCAGCTCGTCCTCGGCCATCTGGCCGTGACCGACGGCGATGCGGGCCTCGGGAGCCAATTTTTGCAGCAGGGCCGCGATCTCCCAGATGCTGTCGACGCGGTTGTGGACGAAGTAGACCTGTCCGCCGCGCTCCAGCTCCTGCCGCATGGCCGCCGCCAGCAGCGGCTCGCTCCAGGCCGCCACCACCGTCTGGATCGCCAGCCGGTCCCGCGGCGGCGTCTCGATCACCGACATGTCGCGCAGCCCGGCGAGCGACATATTGAGCGTGCGCGGGATGGGGGTGGCCGACATGGCCAGCACGTGCACCTCGCGCTTGAGCTGTTTCATGCGCTCTTTGTGGCGCACGCCAAAGCGCTGCTCCTCATCGACGACGAGCAGGCCGAGGTTCTGAAACTTCACGTCCTTGGACAGCAGGCGATGGGTGCCGATGACGATGTCGAGCTTGCCGGTCGCGAGCTGTTCGATGGTTTCCTTCTGCTGGGCCTTGGTGCGGAAGCGGCTGAGCAGGCCGATGCTGATCGGGAAGGCCCGGAAACGCTGGCGGAAGGTCTGCTCATGCTGAAAGGCGAGAACCGTGGTGGGGGCGAGCACGGCGACTTGGCGGCCGTCGCTCACCACCTTGAAGGCCGCGCGCATGGCCACTTCGGTTTTGCCGTAGCCGACGTCGCCCACCACCAGCCGGTCCATGGGGCGGGGGCGTTCCAGATCCTGGCGGACATCGGTGATGGCTTTCTGCTGATCGTCGGTTTCGGTGTAGGGGAACGCGTCCTCGAACTCGCGCTGCAAATTGCCGTCGGGGGAGCAGGCGGCGATGCGGACAGCTTGCCGGGCGGCGTAGAGCTTGAGCAGTTCGTCGGCCATGTCCTGCATGGCCTTTTTCACCCGCGTCTTGCGTGCCGCCCACTGCGTGCCGCCCATGCGATCGAGCACGGGGGCGCTGTCGGTGGCCTCTGATCTGCTGGCGGAGCGGTACTTCTGCACCAGATCCATGCGGGTCAGGGGCACGTAGAGCTTGGCGGCGTCGGCGTACTCCAGCAGCATGAACTCGCCGCTCTGCCCGGTGGCGGTCTCGAAGCTGGTGAGGCCCAGGAAGCGCCCAATGCCGTGCTCGACGTGGACCACGTAGTCGCCGGGCGAGAGGTCGCGGAAGTCGCTCAGAAAACTGGAGGCGGCGCCGCGGCGCGCGGGCGGGGCTAACGATCCCAGGGCGCCCAGCGCGTCCTCTTGGAACAAATCGTTCGATCCAAAGACGGTCAGTTGCTGGCCGGAGAGGGTGAAGCCGCGCAGCAGGGCTCCTTGGGCCACGATCACCGCCGCCGCGGCGGGGCTGAAGAAGGCCTTTTCGGCGAGGTAGTCGGTGCCGGAACGCGCGGGGCGGGCGCCAAACTGAAAGGGCACGCTGTATTCGGTGAACAGGTCGCCCAAGCGCTCGACCTCGCCGGGGTTGGCGCCCAGAAACACGAGCCGCTGGCCGGCGGCGAGTTGGGCGCGGACCTCCTCCATCATGCGGGCGATGGCGCCGTAGTAGCGGGGCGCGGGGCGGGAGGGGAAGGGGATGAAGTCGTCGATCGCGGGCACGTCTTCACCCAAATCTACGGCCTGGATCGCCAACTCGCGCAGCTCGACGCGGAGGTGCTGCCGGAGACGCTCGTCCCACTGCTCGGGGGTGAAGTAGACCGACTCGGGCGCGACCGCGAGCGCGCCGGTTGCCTGGGGAGCGCGCTGGCGCAGGCGGCGCCACCAGCGCTCGAGTTCGGCGGTGATGGCCTCGGGCTCCGACAGCACCACCAGCGGCGGCGCGCCATAGTCGAGGATGGCATGGTCAAAAGCTTCGAGCGCGGGCACGCGGAACTCCCATCCCGGCGCGGGCGCTTCGCCCAGCTTCTCGCGCAGCTCGGGGAACAGCGGCACCGAAGTCAGCGGGAGCAGCCAGGTTTCGGCTACTTCGTTGGGGATGGAGCGCTGGGTGGCGGAGTCGAACTCGCGCAACGACTCAATCTCGTCGCCGAAGAGCTCGATGCGCACCGGGCGCGGCGACTCGGGGCTGAACACATCCAGCAAGCCGCCGCGGATGGAAAACTGCCCCGGCATCTCGACTGGATCCTGGCGCTGGTAGCCGACGGTGGCGAGGTGCTCGGCGCAGCCTTCCAGGTCGAGGAAGTCGCCGCGGCGCAGGCGCAGCGCCGCCCGCCGGTGGCGATCGGGCGGGCCCAGGCGGGTGATGGCCGCCACCGCCGGGACGATGAGGAAGGGCCAGCCTTCGGCGGCACGCCAGAGCGCCAAGGCGCGCTGCTCCAGGATCTCCTGATGCGGCGACAGACCTTCATAGGGATCCACCTCGAAGCTGGGCAGAATCAGCGGCCGTTCGTTCTCCTCGCGGTTGGAGGCGGGGCCTGAGGAAGGGCTGGCCGTGAGGTCGACGAAGGTGGTGAAGGTATCGCGCCACGCCTCGGCGGTGGCGTTGTCGGGCACGATCAGCACCACCGGGCGGCGGGCCAAGCGCTGCAACTGCGCCGCCGCCAACATCTGGGCCGAGGGTGTCAGCCCGCTGAGGGCGACCGGAGCGGGGCCGGGGTGCAGACGCTCGACCGCGGCCGGGAGCGGCCCTTGGCGCGCCAGCGTCAAAAAAAACTCGCGCAGGAAGGGGAGGGTCATCGCGTGCGGAGAGGCGGGCGCAAGACCCTGATTTTATCAGAGCGACCGGTCTAGACTAAGGACAGATGCACCAGCACGCCCACCGCCACGGTTCCACCGAGAACCGCGGGGGCAAAGCCAGAGCCCTTCTCCTGGCTAGCGCGGCGGCCACGCTCGCCTACGTGGTCTTGGCGTTTGTGGTCGGCCTGCGCGCCCATTCGCTGGCGCTGGTCTCGGAAGCGGGGCACAACCTGACCGACTGCCTGGCGCTGGGCTTGACCTGGGTGGGTGTCTACCTGCAGCACAAGCCGGCGACGGCGAGCAAGACCTACGGCTATCATCGCGCCGGCGTGCTCAGCGCGCTGGTGAACGTGGTCAGCTTGTTCGTGATCACGGTGCTGATCGTGGTGGAGGCGGTGGGGCGGCTGCGCGCCCCAGCGGCGGTTGCCACTGGCCCCATGCTTTGGGTGGCCATCATCGGGTTAGTGATGAATGCCGCCATTGCTTTGGGCTTGGAGTCCTCCGGCCGGCACGATCACCACGGCCAGCGGGACGTGAATGTGCAGTCGGCGTTTCTGCATATGGTGGGCGACGCCTTCGCTACCGCGCTGGTGATCCTGGCGGCGCTGGTGATCGCGCATACCGGCTGGGTGATCCTCGACCCGCTGTTGTCGCTGGTGATTGCCGGGTTGATCGTGGTCTCCGGCTGGGGCGTGTTCAAGGAGACGCTGGACATCCTGCTCGAGGCCACGCCGGCGGGGATGCAGGCGGATGAAGTCGCCGCTGAGATGGCGGCGGTCGAGGGCGTCGAGGCCATCCACGACCTGCACATCTGGAGCCTGGGCTCGCAGGCGCGCGCCATGAGCGCCCATGTGCAGATCGCCGATATTCCCCCCTCGGTCAGCAACCAGATCCGGCTTCGGCTCTGCACCCTGCTCGCCGAGCGCTACCAGATCCGCCACGCCACCCTGCAGTTCGAGCACGCCGGCTGCGAGATCAGCCACGCCGGCTGCCAGCTCCCGGAATCCGGCGCGGCCGGCCACCGCCACGCCCATTGAAGATGGCATTGGTGATGGTACGATCAATGGTATGACAGTTACCATTGATGGTGCCGGGCGGATTGTCATTCCGAAAGCCATCCGCGACCGGGAGGGGCTGCAGGCGGGTACCGAGCTCGAAATCCGAGCCGAAAACGGCAAGATCGAGATCGAGGTATCCCACGCACCCTCGCGGCTGGAGCGGCGCAATGGTCTGCTCGTGTTTGTCCCGCCGCCAGGCTCTCCGGCGATTACCCACGAGATGGTTAATCAATGGATCGAGGAGGATAGAAACTCGCGCGGGGTGATTGACGAGCCGGAATCGTGAACGGCTTTCTTTACGACACGAATTGCCTAGTGGCGCTGGCGAAAACGAGCCAGCAGCATTACGCCGCCACGAGCACGGATTATGCCAGGCGTAGATCAGTGGGGCAAGCGCTCATCATCGCGATGCACAGCGTGGAGGAGGCGTATAGCGTGCTCACACGCTCGCCTCCGCCGCTGCGTTTTCGGCCCGACGAGGCTTGGACGCTGATCGAAGATTGGGCCGGACAAGCGCAGTTGGTCGATTTGATTCCAGAGGAGCGGCTCAAGACGGTCCGTGCCGGTGCTGGATTGGGTATTACTGGCGGCCAAATTCACGATTTCATCATTGCTGCGTGCGCGCGCAAGGCGGGGGTGCAGACGCTGGTGACCTGGAACCTGCGGCACTTCGCGCGCTGGGCCGGGCCGGATCTCGAAGTCGTTAACCCGCTGGGTGAGCGCGCGCAGGCGTAGCTGGGCTGGCGCTATGCTTTGGGAGTGCAGATCCAGGAACACGTGGAGTTGGCGGAGCGCACCACGCTGGGCGTGGGCGGGCGGGCGCGGTACTTTGTCGAGCTGAAAGCTGAAGCGGATGTGCCGGCGGCGGTGGCGTGGGCGGAGGCGCACGACCTGCCCGTGTTTGTGCTGGGCGGGGGCAGCAACCTGCTGGTCAGCGATCACGGCTTTGCCGGGCTGGTGTTGCACATGGCCATCGGCGGCATCTATGACTCGTGCGACTCGTGCGAGTCGTGCGAATCGCGCGAACTGGGTGAGGGCGTGCTCGAGGCGGGAGCGGGCGAGTTGTGGGACGACGTGGTGGCGGCGGGCGTGGCGCGGGGATGGGCGGGCATCGAGTGCCTGAGTGGTATTCCGGGGTTGGCGGGGGCGACGCCGGTGCAGAACGTCGGCGCTTATGGACAGGAGGTCGCCTCGGCGATCACGCGCGTGCGGGCATGGGACCGGGCGCAGAGCGAGTGGGTGGAGTTGGAGGCGGGCGCCTGCGGTTTTCAATACCGGTCGAGCCGGTTCAACCAGATGGACCGGGAACGATTTGTGATTACCAGGGTGGGCTTCAAGCTGCGGCCAGGCGGCGCGGCTGAGATTGGCTACCCGGAGCTGCGGCGGCGCTTTCCGGATGGAGCGCCAGCGCTGGGGGCGGTGCGGGAGGCGGTGCTCGACATTCGGCGCGGCAAGGCGATGCTGGCGGGGCAGGTGCGGAGCGCGGGATCGTTTTTCAAAAACCCGGTTTTGAGTGCAGGGGAGTGGGCGAATCTCGCGGCGCGGGTGGAAGGGCCGATCCCGCAGTTCGCCGCTGGCAGGGCAGGCATCAAGGTGCCGGCGGCGTGGTTGATCGAGCAGGCGGGATTTTCGAAAGGCTACCGGGCGCTGGCGGGCGGGGTGGGGCTATCGCCGCAGCATGCGCTGGCGATCGTGAACCGCGATCACGCCCGCGCCACCGCCGTGGTGGGGCTGGCGCGGCGCATCCAGCTCGCGGTGGACGCGCGCTTTGGCATTCGGCTGGAACCCGAGCCGGTGCAGTTGGGCTTCCACCCCGGCGAGGAGGTGTAGCGGTGGCAGAAGCAGCGCGCCGGCCTGGGGGGTGGCGGTGGGCCAGGTCATTGACCTGGATGGATCTGTTGTGGCTGATCTTTCTCGCCGGGTTGGCGGTGCTGCCGCCGGTGGGCGAGATCCACAAGCAGATGATCCTGGCCGCGCTGGCGGCGTTTCAACTGTTGGAGACACGGCTGCTGGCGGCGGCGCCAGGGCGGGGCGCGGCGTGGGCCGTGCTGATCAAGATTGTCCTGGCCACGCTGCTGATCGGCCATACCGGGCAAATCGCCATCAACAGCAGTTATTACCCCATCTTTTATATTCCGGTGGTCACGGCGGCGATGCTGTTCGGCCCGTGGGGCACGCTGGGCTGGACGGCGCTCGCTTCGGGCGCTTACTGTTCGTATCTGTGGCCGGCGCTGGAACACTACCAACTGGTGCCCGAGGCGCTCGACGAGTTGGCGCTGCGCATCTTCTTCTTTTTCCTGCTGGCGTTGATTATCAACCGCTTTGTGATGGAGACGCGCCGGCAGCGCGACCTGCTGCTGCGCGCCCAAGCCGAAACGAAGCGCGCCGAGCGGCTGGCCGCGCTGGGGCAGCTCTCGGCGGGGCTGGCGCACGAAATCCGCAATCCGCTGGCGGTGATCAAGGGTTCGGCGGAGATGTTGGCCACCGCCAGCGTCAGCAGCGGGAGCGAGGCGCGGGAGCTGGCCGGATACATTTCCAGCGAGGTCAACCGCGTGAACATGCTGGTCACGCGGTTTCTGGATTTTGCCCGGCCGCTGAAGCTGCAACAGGAGACGGTCGACCTCGCCACCCTGCTTGACCGCGCCCTCGCCGACGCCGAGGAGCGGTGGCCGGGTACCGGCATCCAGGTTGAGCGGGCGTACGCCCGGCTGCCCAAGATGACGCTGGATGCAACCATGATCGAGCGCGTCTTCGCCAACCTCGCCACCAACGCGTTTGAAGCGATGGCGCAACCTGAAGCCGTGGCGGCGGCCGCGGGCGGCGCCGTGCGGGCCACGCCGGGGGTGCTCCACGTTTCGATCGCCGCCGCCGCCGCTCAGGATGCGGGCAGGCCGGGCGCCGTCATTCAATTCCGCGACTCCGGTCCCGGCGTGCCAGGCGAGCTGCGGGAGCAGATTTTCAATCCGTTCTTTACCACCAAACCCACCGGCGTCGGCCTGGGCCTCGCCATTGTGTCCAAGATCATCGACCAGCACGGTGGCAATGTCCGGTTGCGTGATGACGCCGGGGACGACAGCGGCGCCACCTTCGAGGTATTTCTGCCTTATGTCCACCATCCTGATCGTGGATGACGAGCCCAAGATGTTGCGCGTGCTCGAACTGCAACTGGGGCAGGCGGGCTACGCCACGCTCACCGCCGGCGACGCCGAGCGCGGGCTGGTGTTGCTGCGCGAGCAGCCCATTGATCTATTGCTCACCGACCTGCGTCTGCCGGGCATGAGCGGGCTGGAGCTGCTGGCGACCGCCAAACGGCTGCAGCCGGCGCTGCCGGTGGTGGTGATGACCGCGCACGGTTCGGTGGAGACGGCGGTGGAGGCCATGAAGGCCGGGGCGGGCGACTACCTGCTGAAGCCGTTTGAACTGGAGGAACTGCGGCTGGTCATCCACAAGGAGTTGGACGTGCAGCGGCTGCGGAGCGAGAACCAGTCGTTGCGGGAGGCGTTGGCGGAACGCTACGACTACCCCAACATCATTGGCCGCGGGGCGTTGATGCGCGAGGCGCTGGCGCTGGTCGAGCGCATCGCGCCCACCCACTCCACCGTGCTGCTGGGAGGCGAGAGCGGCGTGGGCAAGGATCTGTTCGCGCGCGCCATCCATCAGCACTCGCGCCGGGCGGCGGGACCGTTCATCAAGATCAACAGCAGCGCCATCCCGGAGAACCTGCTGGAGAGCGAACTGTTCGGCTATGAGAAAGGCGCCTTCACCGGCGCCACCACCAGCAAGCCAGGCAAGTTCGAACTCGCCGATAAGGGCACGCTGCTGCTGGACGAGATCGGCGATGTGCCCCTGGCCATCCAAGTCAAACTCTTGCGCGTGCTGCAGGAGCGGGAGTTCGAGCGCCTGGGCGGCACGCGCACCCTGAAGGTCGATGTGCGCCTGATCGCCGCCACTAACCGCAACCTGCGCGCCGCGCTGGAGGAGAAGACTTTCCGCGAGGATCTCTATTACCGGCTGAACGTCGTGCCCATCGATCTGCCGCCGCTGCGCGAGCACAAGGAGGACATTCCCGAGCTGGCCGCGTTTTTCACCGCCCGCTTTGCCCGCGAGGCGGCCAAGGCGGTGACCGGCATCACGCCGGCGGCGGTGGACAAGCTCATGGCCTTCGACTGGCCGGGCAACATTCGCGAGATGGAGAATGTGATCGAACGCGCCGTGGCGCTGTGCGTCTGTCCACCCGACGGCGCGGCGCCGGCAGCGTTGGATGTGGACGACATCCGGCTCGATGTGATCCGCACCCCGGGGCGCGCGCGGGCGAGCCTCGCGGCCGAAGGCGACACGCTGCTTCCACCTGGCTGGACGCTGGAGAAGTGGGAGCAGGAGGTGATCCGGGATGCGCTGCGCCGGGCCGAGGGGAACAAGAGCCAGGCGGCACGCATGCTCGGACTGTCGCGCAACGCCTTCCGTTACCGCTTGTCCGCCATGGGCGAAGCCGACGACGGGGCATGACTGACATCGGATGATTGCGGTGGCCGAAAACCACCACTCCGGTGAAATCCAGCCATCACCTTCATCGGCCTGCGCCGCGAATCGTCCGCTGGATTCGTCTCATCTCCTTGCATAGCCGCAGTTTGCGCTTTGGCTCCTGACTTGCATGGAAAGAGGCAGAGTTTACGGAGGTGCGTATGTTGCGGATGCGTTGGCTGGTGGCGATGATCGGCGTGGCGGCCGTGGCGGCGATGAGCACAGCCGGTGCGCAAGCGCCGGGCGATGACAGCGCACCGCCCGCTTCGAATGCGCTGGTGGCGCGGCTGAGTGCCATCAGCGGCACGGTATCGACTTCGCGCGGCGACACTGGGGAGTGGGACACGGGGGCGTTGAACACCCCCTTGGTCAGCGGCGACAAGGTGGCCGCCGGCGAAGGCGCCCGCGCCGAGGTGCAGATCGACTACGCCGACCTGCTGCGGCTGGGGAGCAACAGCCAGGCCAATCTCACCGAGCTGAACAACGATCAGATTCAGGTGCAGGTGGCGGCCGGGCTGGCCGATTACGTGGTGTTAAGGGACGCTCGCGCCAGCGCCGAGATCGACACGCCCAACGTGGCGGTGCGTCCCAGCAAAGAGGGCGTTTACCGCATCAATGTCATCTCCGATGACGAAACCGACGTGATTGTGCGCCAGGGCGAGGCGGAGGTCAGCACGCCGCAGGGCAGCACGCTGCTGAAGAAAGGTCAGCTCATGACCATCCAGGGGACCGACAACCCTGAGTACCAGATCGCCGAGGCGCCCGCGCAGGACGCTTGGGACCGGTGGAACAAAGACCGGGATCACAGCATCGAGACCGCCGTCAGCTTCCAGCACACCAACCCTTATTACACCGGCGTGCAATCGCTGGACGGTTACGGCAACTGGACTGTGGTTCCCGGCTACGGGAACGTCTGGATGCCCGAGGAAGGCGCCGGCTGGACCCCGTACAGCGACGGTCGCTGGGTCTATGAACCGGGCTGGGGCTGGACGTGGGTGGGGTACGAACCCTGGGGCTGGGCGCCGTACCACTACGGTCGCTGGATGATGTATGACGCGCAGTGGGCGTGGTGGCCGGGTCCGGTGACGCCGTTTTACCGGCCGCTGTGGGCGCCGGCGTATGTGTCGTTCTTTGGATTCGGTGGGGGAGGATTCGGCGGTGGCTTCGGGGTGGGCGTGGGGTTTGGCAGTATCGGATGGCTCCCCATCGGGCCCTGTGATCCGTTCCGTCCATGGTGGGGCGGGCGCGGCCGCACCTCGATCAACATCACCAACGTGACGGTCATTAACAACTACCGCAATGGGGCGGTGATCGCGCCGCTGGCGATCGCCGGCCGTGGGCGCACGCGGTACTCGAATCTGGATGCGGTCATGACCAATGCCCGCGTGCGGGCGGCGGTGAACCGCGTACCAGCGGCGGATTTCGGCCGGGGTGCGGTGGGTGCCCGGCAGCACGTATCGGTGACGGAACTGCGGGGCGGCCGCGTGCTGGGCGGCAGTTTACCGGTCAGGCCGGGGCAGGAGAGCTTGCATGTGGGCCGGCCGATCGAGCGCTCGGTGGTGTCGCGTCCGGTGGCGAACAGCTTTTATGCGGTGCATCGCGCGCCGGAAGTGCGGGGCGGCGTGAATGCCGGGCCGGCACGTTTTGGCAGCCGCGGGACGGGCCAGAGTGCGGTGCACGAAGCCGCGCCGGCGCAGAGCGGGCGCCCCGCGGATAACGGGTTCCGGCGGTTCGGCGCCGCGGGCGCCCCAGGGCCTCGGCAGGCAGCGCCGGAGGCGCGTCCGCAGCCACAAGCGGGTGCGCCCGATCGCGGCTTCCAGCGGTTCGGCGCCGGGGGCGCCCCAGGGCCTCGGCAGGCAGCGCCGGAGGCGCGTCCGCAGCCGCAAGCGGGTGCGCCCGATCGCGGCTTCCAGCGGTTCGGCGCCGGGGGCGACCCAGGGCCTCGGCAGGTAGCACCGGAGGCGCGTCCGCAGCCGCAAGCGGCGGCGCCCGATCGCGGCTTCCAGCGCTTCGGCGCCGGGGGCGACCCAGGGCCTCGGCAGGTGGCACCGGAGGCGCGACCGCAGCCGCAAGCGGCGGCGCCCGATCGCGGCTTCCAGCGCTTCGGCGGGGCTCGGCAGCAAGGGCCTCCGGAAGCGCAGCCGCAAGCCCGTCCGGAATCGGCGCCGCGCGCGTATTCCCGCCCGCCGCTGCCGGTGGGCCACAGTATCGTCGAGGCGCCGCGGCCGATGCCGCAGCCCCGGCCTCAGATGTCCAACCCTGGCAGAGTGTCGAGCCAGGAACGGGCGCCGCAGGCGCGCGGTCAGAGCCGCGACGCCCACGGGCGCTAGGCACTTTGCCCGAAGGAGCCTGGCGCGGCCTGCGGCCGGTCGCAAGCAAACCGGCCGCAGGCTCTTTTTTTGGGCCGTACCAGAGTGGAAATAACTGGCCTCGTTTGAGCCCATTGAGACGGTGATTGAGAAATGATTATCAAGTCCTTACGACTCTCTCCTCGATTTCGGTTCCACGCGGGGGTGGGCATCGCCGCCGCCCTGCTGATGACAGCAGCGCTATTGGCCCAGGCGCCGCCGTCGCGGTCCCGCCTCATGGCGGCCATCAGCAACGCCCGGCGCTTGAGCATGCCGGGGTCGCTGCGCCCGCAGGCGCGGGCGCAGTTCGATAGGGGCGCCATGCCCGCCGCCACGCGCTTGCAGGGCATCAGCATGGTCTTCAACCTCTCGGCGGAGCAACAGGCTGATTTAAGCGCCCTGCTGGCCGCCCAGCAGAACCCCGCCTCGCCTCTCTATCACCAGTGGCTGACGCCCGCCCAATACGGCGCCCGCTTTGGCATGTCCGCCGCCGATTTGGCCAAAGTCGAGAGCTGGCTGCAGCAGCAGGGTTTCACCATCGATGCCGTGGCGCCCAGCCGCATCCGCTTCTCAGGCACCGTGGCTCAGGTCGAGTCCGCCTTTGCGGCGCCGATGCACTACTACCAGATCAACGGCGTGCGGCACTTCGCGCCCGCCACGGCCTTGTCGCTGCCGGCGGCCCTTGCGCCCACCGTGGCCGCCATCGGCAACCTCGACGATTTCCGGCCCCACGCCCGTGCCGTCCTCAGCCAACGCCCGCGGCCGAACCCGCACTTCACCTCGGGTCTCACTGGCAATGTCTTTTTCTCCCCTGCCGACATTGCGACCGCCTACCACATCAACCCGCAGTACGCCGCCGGCCACGACGGCGCCGGCCAAACGATTGCCGTCATCGGACAATCCGCCGTGGCCCTTAGCGATATTGAGAATTTCCAAAACGCCGCCGGCCTCACCGTCAAAGATCCATCGCTGGTGCTCGTGCCCAACACCGGGGCGGCGACGGTCTTCACCAGCGACGAGGCGGAATCGGATCTCGATCTGGAGTGGTCGGGCGCCATCGCACCCGGCGCCAAGATCGAGTTCGTCTACGTGGGCAGCAGTCAGAACTCCGGCGCTCTCGATGCGCTGACCTATGCGGTCGAACAGGATCTCGCGCCCATTATCAGCTCCAGCTACGGAGATTGCGAAGCCATTGAAGGTCCCGCCGCGATGAACGCGTTCGACCTGACGCTGCAGCAAGCGGCCTCTCAAGGACAAACTGTCATCTCCTCGGCCGGTGACCTTGGTTCCACCGATTGCAGCGGGATCGCGAGCCTGACCACCACCCAGCAGGAGGCGCTGGCGGTCGATTACCCCGCCAGCAGCGCCTACGTGACCGGCGTGGGCGGGACCGAAATCACCGCCGCCAATGCGGCCGTGGGCACCTACTGGCGAGCCAGCAGCAATGGGCAGGACGTCCACAGCTCGGCGATGAGCTACATTCCTGAGGTCGCCTGGAACGACGACAGCGCCAACGGCATCAATGCCGGCGGCGGCGGCGCCAGCACGTTCTACTCCACCAAGCCGAGTTGGCAAACCGGCGTTCCCGGCATCCCCGCCGACGGCAAGCGCGATGTGCCCGATCTCGCCCTCTACGCCTCGCCCAGCCTTCCCGGCTTCCTCTATTGCAGCAGCGATACCACGGTGTGGAACACCAACGCCGGGCAGGCGGCCAGTTGCGACAGCGGCTTCCGTGATGGCGCGACCAACGATTTCACCGTTGCCGGCGGCACCAGCGCCGACGCCCCCGTGTTTGCCGGCATGGTGGCCATCATCAACCAGGCCGCAGGCTACACCGCCGGCCAAGGCCTCATCAATCCCACGCTCTACTCCCTGGCCGCCAATGGCGCCACCTACGCCTCGGCCTTTCACGACATCACCGGCGGCAATAACGATTGCACCGCGGGTTCCAGCGTCTGCGGCAGCACCGCCGGCTTCTCCGCCGGCACCGGCTACGATCAGGTGACGGGGCTGGGTTCGGTCGATCTTGCCAACTTGGTGACGGCTTGGCCGCCCAACACCGGTCCCACCTCCAGCTTGATCGCGAGCACGACCGCGGTTGCGGCATCGAGCGCGACGCCCGCGGTGAATGCCACCGTGAGCTTCACCGTCACCGTCAGCTCCGACACCGGCAGCTCGATTCCCACCGGCACTGTCTCGCTCTATCTCGACAACGCCGCCGCTGTCCCGGTCACGCTGACCAGCAACGGCGCCGCCGTCTACACCACCAGCTTCACCGCCTCGGGGCCGCACCAGCTTTTAGCCATCTATGCGGGCGACAGCACCCACGCCAGCTCCAACGGTGTGGTCACGGTGAACGTTCCCGCCGGTTCGATTGCGCTCTCTGCCAGCGCTCTCTCCGTGGCCGCGGGCGGTTCGGGAGCGTCGACCATTACCGTCACGCCGGGCGGGGGATATACGGGGACCGTGCTGCTGAGTTTCTCGACATCCAATGCCACGGCTCTCAAGAACCTCTGCTTTGGGTTCACCAGCATGAACAGCAGCGGCGACGGCACGGTGGTGATTGCTGGGACGGCCGCGGCCAGCACGCAACTCACGCTCGACGCCAACGCTGCCGATTGCAACGCCGGAGCGCTGCGCAGCGGCACCGGCAAACGCGCGTTGCGGGCGTTACAGCCCATCCACGCCGCTGGTTTTCCCGGCGGCCGCGCGGGTGGGTTGATCACAGCCTTGCTGGCGGGGATGGGATTGCTGCTCATGGGCGTGTTGGGCGGGGGCTTCCGCCGCTACCGGGTCTGGGCGGGGTTGATCGTGCTGTTGGCGGTGGGCCTGACGGTAGCCGGCTGTGGCGGCAGTAGTGGCGGCTCGGGCACCGTGAGCAACCCTCCGCCGGGAACCTACACCATCACCGTGACCGGCCAGGATGCCAACACGCAGTCCATCAGCGCCACCACGCAATTCACCTTCACCATCCAGTAGCGACCTCGCGGGGTCGCGCCGTTTGCACGGTGCGGCCCCAACCAGGCGCAGCGCAGGTTTGGGGCGCTGGGGTCCCCAAGCCCGCGCGAGCACAAGCGGGACGCGCGGCTGCAGCCGCGCTGGGGCCCGCGCCCATATTAATGCCAGAAGGTGCCCAGCGCCCACCAGCAGCCGGCGGCGACCACGCCGGCGGCTGGGATGGTGAGCACCCAAGCCCAGACGATGTTGCGCGCGATGCCCCAGCGTACCGCCGAGAGGCGCTGCACTGAGCCCACGCCCACGATGGCGCCGGTGATGGTGTGCGTGGTCGAGACCGGGATGCCAAAGTAGCTGCTCACGCCCAAGGCGATGGCGCTGGCGGTCTCGGCGCAGAAGCCGCCCACCGGCTTGAGCTTGGTAATGCGCCCGCCCATGGTGTGGACGATGCGCCATCCGCCCGACATCGTGCCCAGCCCCATGCCCGTGGCCGCCAGCGCCACCACCCACAGCGGAACCTGGAAGGTCGGAATGTAGTGGGCGGCGAACAGTGCGCCGGTGACAATGCCCATGGATTTTTGCGCGTCGTTGGTGCCGTGCGCAAGGCTGAGCAGGGCGGCGGAGAGGAGCTGGCCCTTGCGGAACAGCTTGTCGATGCGCTGGGGATGGGAGTGGCGGAATATCCAGGTCGCGGCCACCAGCAGCCCCCACCCCAAGCCCAGGCCGATGGCGGGCGAGATGACGATGAACAGCAGCGTCCAGGTCCAGCCCGACAGCAGGATTGCCGCCCAGCCCGCCTTGGCGATGGCGGCGCCGGCGTAGCCCCCGATCAGGGCGTGCGAGCTGCTGGTGGGCAGCGCCCACCACCAGGTCAGCAGATCCCAAACGATCGCGCCCAGCAACCCGGCCATGATGACCTTCTCGTCGACTAGATTGAGCCGGACCAAGCCCTTGCCCATGGTCTGGGCGACGCGGGTGCCGAACAGCAGGGCGGCGATAAAGTTGAACCCCGCCGACCAGACCACCGCCGCGCCCGGCGACAGCACCCGGGTCGAGACCACGGTGGCGATGGAGTTGGCGGCGTCGTGAAAGCCGTTGAGGAAATCGAACACGAAGGCGACGATCAGGATCGCGCCGACGATATAGATGGTGGGCATGCGCGGGGAGCGGTCAGGCGGCCTTTAATACGATGGTCTCGATGATGTTGGCCACGTCCTCGCACTTGTCGGTGGCCAACTCCAGCACCTCGTACAGTTCCTTTTGCTTGATCAGGGCGATGGGGTTGGTTTCTTTTTCAAAGAGCATGCCGATGCTGGCGCGGGCGATGCGGTCGGCGTCGTCCTCGAGGCGGTTGATCTCGATGCAGTGGACGAGGATGCCGTCGGGGCGGCTAAGCATGGCCAGCGCGGCGGCGATCGAGCGCACCTGGGCCAGCAGGATGCGGCCCAGCTCCTCGGCCCCCGGGGGCAGGATGGCGATCTTATAGACCACGATGCGCATGGCGGTGGCGTCGATCAGATCGAGCACATCGTCCAGGCGGCTACTGAGGGTGTGGATGTCCTCGCGGTCGAAGGGCGTCACGAAGGTTTTATTGAGTTTGGTGATGATCTCGTGGGTAAGGTTGTCGGCTTTGTGCTCGATGGCCTTGATCTCGCCGGCGCGCACCGGCGCTTGGTTGACGTCCGCCAGCAGGCGGGTGAGCAGATCGGCGCCCTCGATGAGCATCTGGCCCATGCGCCCGAACATGGCCACAAATTTTTCTTCCCGGGGAATGAATCGCATCGCTGGGCTAGTATGCCAGAACCAGTCCCAGCCACGCCCGCCCACAAACGGCGCTGCCACCCCAACGCCCAGGTGTTGGGGTGGCAGCGGCCCGGCCCAGGCGGCGGGTGATCGATTAATGCAGCGGCCGGCCGGCGGCCAGCATTTCGCCGGCGAGGTGCAGGTCGAGCTTTTGGATCGCCGGCGGCAGCGGCGCGTAGCCCAGGGCAGCGGCGCTCCTCTGCCCCGTGGTCAGGATGTAGGCGACGAAACGCTTCAGCGCCTGGCGCTTGGCGAGGTTGGCTCCATCCTTGGGAAGGATCAAGAAGGTGAGGCCGGCGATGGGATAGGCGGCGGCGCCGGGAGCGTTGACGATGGGGCTGCGGACATCGCGCGCCAGTTCGGCCTTGAAGCCCGCGATGGCGGCGGAGGTGCCGCTGGTCGAGGGTGCGACGTACTGCCCGGCGGCGTTCCGCATCCACGCCACGGGCAGATGGTTCCCGGTGGCGTAGGTGAGCTCGACGTAGCCAATTGCGCCCTGCGTCTGCTTGACCACACCGGTGACGCCCTCGCTGCCCTTCCCCCCCAGGCCCACTGGCCAATTCACGGCGATGCCGCTGCCCACCTTGGCTTTCCAAGCCGGGCTCACGGCCGCTAAATAGGCGGTGAAAATCGAGGTTGTGCCGCTGCCGTCGGAGCGGTGGGCGATCAGGATGGGCTTGTTGGGCAGCTGAACGCCGGGGTTGGATTGAGTGATGCGGGGATCCGTCCAGCGCGTGATCGTGCCCAGGAAGATGCCGGCCAGCGCGTCCCCAGTCAGATGCAGCGGTTGTGAGATGGGCAGGTTGTAGGTGATGCACACCGGTCCGGCACTCTCCGGTATCTGAATGACCGCCGGCATTTGCCGGAGCTGCGCGTCGGAGAGGGAGGCGTCGCTGGCGCCGAAATCGACGGTGTTGTTTCTGATCTGCTGGATGCCGGCGCCGCTGCCGATGGACTGGTAATTGATGGCGATCGCCGGATGGGCGGCTTTGAAGTCCGCCGCCCAGCGCGCCATGATGGGATAAACGAAGGTGCTGCCGGCGCCGGTCAACTCCGTGGACTGGGCCGCACACATCGAGGGAGCGAAGGCGAGTGCCGTGGTCAGCGCCGCGCTGGCTAAAATGAAGAAGGATTTGCGGTTCATGGTGTTCTCCTTGATGATGAAGTGCATTTAAGGCAGCGAATAGCGCAAGTTGAGGTAGCCGATGCCCACGTGCGCGTTTTTGGGGGCGCCGGACGCCACGTCATAGGGATCGCGGGTGAGATAGGAAGCTTGCAGCATGAGTTGCAGCGCGCCGTACTGGGCCGAGTGCCAAAAGGTGTGGGTGATGCCGATGGTGGCTTCCTGAATGGCCTTGTTGGTGCTGCTGGACGCGCCCGGATAGCCGTAGCCCACCGGGGTGGCGCCGGAGAGATCGAAGCTGGGACGGATGTAAACCCCACCATAGTAAGCGTAGGCGAGGTAGCCGGGGTTGATCTGGTACTCGAACCCTCCGGTCCCGCCGCTGGCGCGCACCAGTGAAATGGCGCCGTTCTGACGGACGACAAGGTCAGGGGCCATGCCGAAGAAGTAGCGGCCGCCGCCGTCGCCGAAGAAGCTGGTGCCGACGAGGCGCAAGCCGGGAGCGATTTCGAGGTTGGCGTTGAGCGACACTCCGCCGCCCATGGTGCGGGCAGTGACGCCGGTGGCGGGATTGAAAATGCGGAATGTGCTGGCGAGGCCCGCGGCTTCGAGATGGAGACCATGTCCTCCGGGCTTGGAATCATACGCGGCCTTGACGATGAGGTCGGGTGCGAAGCTGGGAGCGGCGTAGCTGGTGCCGCCGTTGTTGACCTGGCCGGCGAAGGCGCTGGGCACGGTAGCCGCTGGCGCGCCCGAGCTGCCACCGACGTACGGCTCCGCGTTTTCGACCGACAGGCCCGCGGCGAATTGGCTGGAGGCGTGGTAGATCAGGCGGAATTGGGGCTGGCGCGCCCAGGTGAGACCCACCTGATAATTGGTGTCCACGACCTGGCTGTAGAAGATGTCGGAGGGCATGGGCGAGAGGCCGACGCGGTTGGGGGTCAGCAGGCTCCAGTCCTGGCCGGCGAGCACCTCCCAAGCGCCGTGGCGGGCGTCCATGAAGTAGACGCGCAACCGCATGGTGGCGCTATTGCTGCTGACGGCGACGTTGCCGGGTTGGTTGCCATTGAGGTCGGTTTCCAAATAGCCGGTGAACTGGGTGCTGTCGTGGACGCCATCGATCTTGAGGGTGAGACGGGAGTTTTGGGCGCTCTCGCGCAGCTCGCTGACCCGCCCCGCCACGGTGGTGTTGTAAGGGATGGCGGCGAAATTGGTGCCGATACCGCTGCCCACCGCGGCGGAGCGGTAGACCGTGGTGAAGTCGACGAAGCCGCCGGGGGTGAACTCGAAAGCTCCGATTTTGACGGAGAGGGGGTTGGCCGGCGTCGCTGCGGGCTCCTGGGCGGTGGTGGGCAGCAGGGCCAGCCCCAGCGCCAGGCCGGCGGTGAACAACGCTCGTGATAAAGGGGATCGATTGATGAGGCGATTGATGAATCGGTGCATGTAGTCTTGGTCCTCGATCCCCATGCTGGGACCTGCCCGGCCCGGGTGCGGTTACAGTGCGGTGACAGATACGCGCATTTGTTACAGATCAATGACAATCGGCGGGCGGGCTGGTGGGTGCGCGCGCGGCGGTCCCATACTGGACGCATGAGCGCATCAGCGAGCCGGTTAGGGACCGCCCGGGAGGAGGGGCGGCGGCCGCGCCCAGGCTCGGACGCGGTCTTCCACTGGACGCTGCGCGGCTTGGCGCTGGCGCCGCTGGCGATCCTGATCGGTTTGGGAGTGCAGTTGTTCCGCGCCTCCGCGGCCTCGCGCCACGCCTTTGGCTGGGGCTTCCTCACTCAATCGGCCTGGGATCCGGTGTTCGGCCACTTTGGCGCGTGGCCATTCCTGTTTGGCACGCTGCTCACCACGGGCGTGGGGGTGGTCATCGCCGCGCCGCTGGGGGTGGGCACCGCGGTCTTTCTGGCTGAGTTGGCGCCGTTCTGGCTGCGTGCCCCGGTGGGGTACCTGGTCGAGTTGCTGGCCGCCGTGCCCAGCGTGGTCTACGGGCTGTGGGGCATTTTCGTCTTGGCGCCCTGGCTGCAACAATCGGCTGAGCCCTGGCTGGGCGACCATTTCAGCGGCGTGCCGCTGTTCCAGGGCGCACCCTACGGCGTGGGATACTTGGCCGCCGGGCTCATTTTGGCGGTGATGATCGTGCCGTTCGTGGTGGGGCTGTCCCGCCAGGCGATCAGTGCCGTGCCCGCCCACCAGCGCGAAGCGGCTTACGCGCTGGGCTCGACCCGTTGGGAAGTGATCCGCCGCGTGGCCGTGCCCACGGCGCGCTCGGGCATCTGGGGTGGCATCCTGCTGGCCACGGGGAGGGCGCTGGGCGAAACCATGGCTGTCACCATGATCATTGGCAACCGGCCCGCGGTCTCCGCCTCCTTGTTCGCGCCCGGCTACACGCTCGCCAGCGTCATCGCCAACGAGTTTACCGAGGCCACGGGCGCGCTTTACATCTCCTCCTTGATCGAGATTGGCTTGGTGCTTTTCGCCATCACCGTGGTGGTCAACCTGCTGTCGCGCCTGCTGTTGTCGCGGATCGCGCGGGCGGGAGCGGCGGCATGACCGGCGGGACGACCGGCGGGACGACCGGAATTGTGCGCCGGGGCGTCAACCGCACCATGCTGGTGATGACGGGGGTATGCACGGCGGCGGTGTTGATTCCGCTGTTTCTGATTCTGTATTACGTGGTGCGCGAGGGCGCCGCCGGGCTCAACGCCGCCTTCTTCACCCGCCTGCCGGCGCCGCCGGGGGCGAGCGGGGGCGGGATGGCCAACGCCGTGGTGGGCACGCTGGAACTGTTGGGAATGGCGCTGGCGCTGGGCATTCCGCTGGGGCTGGCCGGCGGCATCTACGTCTCGGAATTTGCCGCCGACCGCTTTTCCGGCGCGGTGCGCTTCGCCGCCGACGCGCTCAATGGCATACCGACCATCGTGACCGGCCTGTTCGTGTACGCGCTGGTGGTGGTGCCCATGCACACGTTTTCCGGTTTGGCGGGCGCGATCGCGCTGGCCATCATCATGCTGCCGGTGGTGTTGCGGGCCAGCGACGAGGTGCTGCGCACGGTGCCGCACTCTTACCGGGAAGCGGCGGTGGCGCTGGGAGCGACGCGCTGGCGGGTGTTGCGTGACGTCATCCTGCGGGCGGCGAAGAGCGGCTTGATTAGCGCCGGTCTCTTGGGCCTGGCACGGGTGGCGGGCGAAACCGCGCCCCTGCTGCTCACTTCGCTCAATAGCTCACAGTGGACGACGCGTCCCGGCCAGCCCATGGCGTCGCTGACCGTGCAGGTGTTCGACTACGCCATCTCGCCTTATGATGATTGGCACCGGCAAGCGTGGGCCGGGGCCCTGACGCTCATCGCCCTCATTGTGGTGGTGAGTCTGATCGCGCGGCTGTGGGGCGGAATCGGGGATCGGGTATGAGATTGTGGCGCCGTTCCCATGCTGCCGCCGGCGTTGCCGCCCGGGCCGCCGCGGATGCACAGACCGATTCGGAAGGGCTGCGCCAATCCACGGCCCGCCTCGGCGCCGTGCTCGAGAGCGTGGATGCGGCGGTGCTGGCGGTGGACGCCGAGCAGCGGCGGTGGTACTCCAACTCCGCCGCCAACCGCCTGTTGCCCAGCCTGCCCCGCCTGCCGCAACTGGTGCAGTGGATGGAGTCGGTGGCTAGCTCAGGCGAGCCTTGGAACAGCCGTCTAGAGATGCCCGATGGACGCACTTTGGAAGTGCACATTACGCCCCTCGGCGGCGCTGGGGGCGGAGGCGCGGTGAGCGGCTGCGTGGTGGTGGCACGCGACATCACGGATCGCGTTCATCTCGAGACGGCGCGGCGCGATTTCATCGCCGGCATCTCGCACGAGCTGCGTACCCCGCTGACGTCCATCCAAGGCTACGCCGAGATGCTGCGGGGGAGCCCGGAACCGGAGGCGGAAGTGCGCGCCGAGTACCTGGACATCATCGTGCGCAATACCGCGCGGCTCACGCGCTTGGCCCGGGATCTGGTCACCTTGTCGTCGCTGGAAACCCGGACCTATCCGTTCCACTTCGAGCCGGTGGAAGCGGCCTCGCTGGGGGCCCCGGCGCTGGACGTGGTGGCGCCGCTGGCGCGGGAGCGTGGCTGCCGGTTGGCGCTGGGCACGCTGGGCAGCGGCTGGCTGCGCGCGGACCGGGAGGCGCTGCACCGGGTACTATTGAATTTGCTGGAAAATGCCCTGGTGCATGGAGGCGGCGGGCCCGGCGTGGCGGTCGAGCTGTCGGGCGAGATCGAAGGCGGCGCCTACGTGTACCGGGTGCGGGACACCGGCGCCGGCATCAGTTCCAGCGATCAACCGCGGGTGTTCGAGCGCTTCTACCGCGTGGATCGCAGCCACGCCAGCACTGCCGGCGGCCACGGCTCCGGGTTGGGGCTGGCCTTGGTCAAACACATCGTCCGCGAACATGGTGGCGAGGTGGAACTGGCGAGCTCATTGGGCGCCGGGACCACCGTGACCGTCCGCCTGCCACTCGCCCCGGAATAACATGCTCGGCAACCTCCACAGCACCGCCGCTCCGCTCACCGCTTCCGCCACCACTTCCGCCTCTGTGCCGGGGGTGGTGGAGACGCGCCACCTCGATTTTTTTTATGGGAACCATCAAGTGCTGTTCGACGTCAGCCTGCGGGTGGTGCAACATGAAATCCTGGCGCTGATCGGGCCCTCGGGCTGCGGCAAGAGCACCTTCCTGCGCACCCTGAACCGCATGAACGACCTCGTGCCGTCGGCGCGGTGGCAGGGCGAGGTCCTCATCGATGGCCAGGATATCTATGCTCCGGGATGCGATGTCATGGCGTTGCGGCGCAAGGTAGGGATGGTGTTTCAGCGCTCCAATCCGTTTCCGTTCTCGATC
Organism: Terriglobales bacterium; assembly: GCA_025451775.1. Lineage (GTDB taxonomy): Bacteria > Acidobacteriota > Terriglobia > Terriglobales > SCQP01 > SCQP01. Next base: position 11,270 of record JANWJU010000035.1, on the reverse strand, counting down.
GAGGAGAACGTCGCCTATGGGGTCAAGATCAACCATCTGGCGCGGGACCGGCAGCATCGGGCGGAGATCGTCGAGCGCAGCCTGCGTGCCGCCGGGCTGTGGGAGGAGGTCAAGGACCGGCTCCGCCATCCGGCGCTGGCGCTCTCCGGCGGCCAGCAGCAACGGTTGTGCATCGCCCGCGCCCTGGCTGTGGAGCCCGAGATCCTGCTCATGGACGAGCCCGCCAGCGCCCTCGATCCCATCGCCACCGCCCGCATTGAGGAGCTGGCGATCGAGTTGAAGCAGCGCTACACCATCGTGATCGTGACCCACAACTTGCAGCAGGCGGCGCGCATCAGCGACCGCACCAGTTTCTTTCTCATGGGCAAGTTAATGGAAACCGGCGCCACCCAAACCCTCTTTACCAAGCCGGTGCGGAAGGAAACAGAGGATTATATTACCGGCAGGTTCGGTTAGCGGCCGCGCCCCGCGCAACCCATGATCATCCATCACCAGCCATCGAAGGGGAATCGCCGTGGACACACAGCCCATCCGCAAGACGTTTAACCAGCAGCTCACGGAATTACGCGAGCGCCTCCTCTACATGGGCGGTCTGGTCGAGTCCGCCGTGCACCGCAGCCTGCGGGCGGCGCTGGAGCGCGATGCCGCGCTCGCCGACGACGTGGTGGACCACATCGAGCCCGAGATCAATCGCCTCGAGGTGGAAATCGACGATCGGGTGCTGCGCCTGATGGCGCTGCAGCAGCCGATGGCGGTGGATCTGCGTTTTTTGGCGGCGGTGCTGAAGGTGGGCAACGACCTGGAGCGGATGGGGGATTTGGCGGTCAATATCGCCCAAGGCACGCCCCGGCTGCTGCGCCAGCCGCTGGCGGCGCCGGTGGTGGACTTGCCGTTGATGGCCGCGCGCGCCAACCAGATGCTGCGCTCGGCGCTGGATGCGCTCATGACCGAAGGCGTGGATCTGGCGCGCTCGGTGCTGGCCGCCGACGACGAGGTGGACGGCATGCGGGATGCCATATTCCGCACCCTGATCGAAGTCATGACCCGCGAGCCCAGTGAGGTGGAGCGGAGCGTGGCGCTGCTGTCGATCGCCCGCAACCTGGAGCGCATCGCCGACCACGCCACCAACATCGCCGAGGACGTGATCTTCTGGGTGGAAGGTGTGGATGTGCGCCACCACTTTGCCGAGGGCCCGCCCGCGTGATGCCGGCCCCCAGGATCCTGGTGGTCGAGGATGACCGCGATGTCGCCCGCTTGATCGCGGCGCAGTTGCGCGGCGACGGCTTCGAAGTGGTCGTGAACTCCAGCGGCGGCGGCGTGGTCGAGCAAGCCGCCGGCCTCGAACCTCAACTGGTGATCCTGGACCTTATGCTGCCGCTCGCCCATGGCTTCGAGATCTTGACCGAGCTGCGCCAGGAGCCGCGGTTTAGCCAATTGCCGGTGCTGATATTGACGGCGCTGGGGGCCGAATCCGACCGCGTGCGCGGTCTCGATCTGGGGGCGGACGATTACATCCCCAAGCCCTTTAGCCCACTGGAACTCAGCGCCCGCGTCCGTGCGCGGCTGCGGGCCGCGCCCGCGGCGCCATCGGCGCTGCTGGTTTCCGGCGGGTTGGCGCTGGATCTCAAGGCCCGCACGGCGCGCTGCGAGGACCGGGTGCTGGAACTCAGCGACACCGAGTTCCGCATTCTTGCCTTCCTCATGCGCTCGCCGGGCCAGGCTTTTACCCGCCGTGAGATCGTCGCCGCCGTGTGGTCGCCGCAGCACTTCATTACGGACCGGGCGGTGGATGTTTACATCCTCCGCCTGCGCGCCAAGATCGAAACCGACCCCGAGCAGCCCCAGCGCCTAATCTCGGTCCGCCGCGTCGGCTATCGCTTCGATGGCCCGGCGGAGTGACGCTGCGGCCGCGGGTCTAAATCTTCTCCACAATTTTGATGGCGTCCTCAATCTCGGAATTGGAGGCGCCGGCGATACGTGGGGGCAGCTAAAATGAACGGGTGCAGACGCTGCTGGGGAGTACGCGTGAGGAACCGCCCGCGCGGTGGCGGCGGACCGCCACCTATTTGGCCGCGACCGAGACGCACACCTTCGCCAGCTCGGTGGCCACGCACGCGCTGCTATCGTTTTTCCCCTTCATTATTCTGCTGCTGAGCCTGACCCACAATCTGCTGCGATCGCAGCGGCTGTACCACAGCCTTTTGCAGTTGCTGCGCGCCTACTTGCCCGTCTCCGACTCCGGCGCCGAGCACACGCAGACGTTCATCATCAACAACCTGCGCGCCCTGGTCGAGCACCAGGGGCCGGTCGAGATCGCCTCCCTGCTGATTCTGCTGGTGACCTGCACGGGCGTGTTCCTGCCGCTGGAAGTGGCGCTCAACCGCATCTGGAATGCGCCCCGCAACCGCAACTACCTGCATAACTGGGCGGTGGCGGTGGGGCTGGCGTTCTCCTGCGGCGTGCTGGGGATGCTGTCGGCCTCCTTCACCTCCCTGACAGAGACTTACTCGGTGCGCTTGGGCCGGTTTTTGAGCCGGCTGCCGGAGCTGCACGCGCACCCATTGCCGCTGGATGCGGTATCCATCGCGATCGTGCGCGCCGGGGCGGTCCCGTTCACCATCGCCATGTTTTTCCTCATTTATTGGAAGCTCCCCAATCTGCGCGTGCCGGCGCGGCGGGTGCTGCCGGCCGCCATTTTGGCGGGGTTGCTGTGGGAGGCGTCAAAGTACCTCTACATCCTGCTGCTGCCGTGGCTAAACTTTCAGGACATCTACGGTCCCTTCGCCATTTCGGTGTCGCTGGTGATTTGGGCGTATGTGTCGGCATTGATCCTGTTGACGTGCGCCGAGCTGGCCGGGCCGGCGCCGGCGTCCCACGTTCAGCGGGAGTTGCCGTTCGAGGCGGTCGCCCCCGGGGCGCCGGAGCCGCCCCCCCAAACAGGGGAGCAGGCCGCCACTACGGGATAGGTGGGATTGCCCGCGCTGGGCGTGCGTTTTGGGAAACTGGCACGCCATTTGCAAGCCCAACCGGCGCCCGGGGGGGCGAATTGCTAAAATAGAAAAAATGGGAGTTTGCCCTTGACCTGCCCCATCGGTTGGGGCGTTAATGATGAGGCCTACTAGATGTTTGGTTTTTTAGGGGGAGTTCATGGCTGAGCAAGCGCACTCGATTCTCAACGGCAACACCCACACCAGCAGCGAAGTCGAGTCGGCGCCGGCATCCTCCCGCCGGGCGCGCGGGCTCACGTTCAAGCGGCATTTCACGACTGGCAAGAACTCGCCCTACGACGACGTGCAGTGGGAGCGGCGCTCGGCGCTGATCCAGAACGAAAAGGGCGAGACCATCTTCGAGCAAAAAGACCTCGAGGTCCCGCGCGATTGGTCGCAGACGGCGACCAACATCGTGGCCTCGAAGTACCTGCACGGCAAGCGCGGTTCGCCCGAGCGGGAGAGCAGCGTGCGGGCGCTGGTGGGGCGCGTGGCCGAGACCATGCGGGATTGGGGCATGGCGGACGGATACTTCAAAACCGCGGAGGATGCCCGCGTTTTTCATGATGAGCTGGTGCATCTGCTGATCACGCAAAAGGCGGCGTTCAACTCCCCGGTGTGGTTCAACTGCGGGGTCGCCCGGTTGGAGCCGCAGGCGGCGGCCAGCAACTGGTACTGGGATGCCGAGCACAACCGCCCGGCCTATGGCGCGGTGGGCTACACCAAGCCGCAGTGTTCGGCGTGCTTCATCAATTCGGTGAGCGATTCGCTGGAGAGCATCCTGACGCTGGCCAAGACCGAGGGCATGCTGTTCAAGTGGGGTTCGGGCACGGGGACCAATTTGTCGCCCATCCGCAGCTCGGCCGAGCAGCTTTCGGGCGGGGGCACAGCCAGCGGTCCGCTGAGCTTCATGAAGGGCTTCGACGCCTTTGCCGGGGTGATCAAATCCGGGGGCAAGACGCGGCGTGCCGCCAAGATGGTGGTGCTCAACGCCGACCACCCCGACATCGAGGATTTCATCTGGTGCAAGGCCAAGGAGGAGCGCAAGGCGTGGACGCTGGTGCAGGCCGGCTATGACGCCTCGCTCGACGGCGAGGCCTACAGCTCGATCTTCTTTCAGAACGCCAACAACAGCGTGCGCGTGAACGACGCCTTCATGCGCGCCGCCGAGCAGGACGGCCCCTTCGAATTGCTGCGCGTGGCTGGCGAACGCAAGGGCGAGGCGGTCAAGACCGTCGACGCCCAGGGCCTGCTGCGCATGATGGCCGAGGCCGCCTGGCAGTGCGGCGATCCCGGCATCCAGTACGACACCGCGATCAACCGCTGGCACACCTCCAAGAACACGGCCCGCATTAACGCCTCCAACCCGTGCTCGGAGTATATGTTCCTGGACGATTCGGCCTGCAATCTGGCCTCGATCAACCTGATGAAGTTTCCGGCGCCCGCCAGCGCCGGCGGCTTTGACGTGGCCGCCTACCGGCAGGCGGTCGACATCCTGATCACCGCGCAGGAGATCATCGTCGACAACGCCAGCTACCCGACCGAGCGCATCGCGCAGAACTCCCACGATTACCGCCCGCTGGGGCTGGGCTACGCCAATCTGGGGGCGCTGCTGATGTCCAACGGCCTGCCCTACGACAGCGAAGCCGGACGGGATTTCGCGGGCACGCTCACCGCCATCATGTGCGGCCAGGCGTACCTGCAGTCGGCGCGCATCGCCGGCGAGGTGGGCGCGTTTGCCGGCTATGCCCACAACCGCGAGCCCATGCTGGACGTCATCCGCATGCACCGCGCCGCCGTCAACCACATCCACGCCCAGAACGTTGCCGGCGCGGCGGAGGTGACGCGGGCCGGTGTGGCCGAGCCGCTGCTGGCGGCCGCCCGCCAGGCCTGGGATGAGGCGCTCGAGGTGGGCACCCAGCACGGCTACCGCAACGCCCAAGTCACCGTGCTCGCCCCCACCGGCACCATCGGCTTCATGATGGATTGCGACACCACCGGCATTGAGCCCGATCTGGCGCTGGTGAAGTATAAGAAGCTGGTGGGCGGCGGCGTCATCAAGATCGTCAACCAGAGCGTTGACAAGGCGTTGTTGCGGTTGGGGTACTCGGCACAACAGACGCATGACGTGCTGGCCTTTATCGAGGCCACGGGCACGGTCGAGGGGGCGCCGCATCTGAAGGCCGAGCATCTGCCGGTGTTTGACTGCTCCTTCAAGCCCGCCAACGGGACGCGCAGCATCCATTACCTGGGCCACATCCGCATGATGGCGGCGGCGCAGCCGTTCCTGTCGGGCGCCATCTCGAAGACGGTGAATCTACCCGAGGCGGCGACCGTGGATGATATCGTCCAGGTCTACATGGAGGGCTGGAAGCTGGGGCTGAAGGCGATCGCCGTCTACCGTGACGGCAGCAAGAAAGCTCAGCCCATGTCCACCTCCGGACCTGGAGATGGCGACGCTAAAGCGGAAGCGAACGCGTCAGTGCCCGTGACCGTCCCGGCGAACGTGCCCTCCAGCCGTCCCTACCGGCGCCGCCTGCCGGAGGAGCGGCGCTCGCTCACGCACAAGTTCAAGGTCGGCGGCCACGAGGGCTATATCACCGTCGGCATGTACGAGGACGGCCAACCGGGCGAGATCTTCGTCACCATGGCGAAAGAAGGCTCGGCCATCAGCGGCTTGATGGATAGCTTCGCAACCGCCATCTCGCTCGCCCTGCAGCACGGCGTGCCGCTGAAGCTGTTGGTCGACAAGTTCTCTCACACCCGCTTCGAGCCCAGCGGCTGGTCGGGCAACCCCCAGATCGGCTATGCCAAGAGCATCATGGATTACCTGTTCCGCTGGCTGGGGCTGAAGTTCCTCGACCACCAGCCCGAGGCCCCCAAGGGGGTCGAGGACATCCATGTACGGGGCGAGAAACAGGAGGCGCTGGAGACAGTGGGTCAGATTCCGCTCCTCCCCTCGCCCTCAGTGACCGCAACCGCCGTCGACGCCCCCGCCTGCCACAACTGCGGCAGCCTCATGGTCCCCAACGGCTCCTGTTACAAGTGTGTCAACTGCGGCGAAACCAGCGGCTGCAGCTAGCCCGCTGGGCGTAGCAGCCAACTTGGAACAAAATCCCTGGACACCCTAGACGTTTGGACCAGCACCTGCGTCTAAGGAACCATGAATGTAAGGTGGATGGTGCTGCCGGTCCTGCTGGTGGCGGGTTTGGAGTTAGGCGCGGCGGCGCAGGGCGCCGCGTTGGGACAGCAAGTCGAGGCGCACGCCCAGTTGGAGGTGCGCTCGACCTACTCCATGCGGGCCCTGCGGCTGGCCAGTGGCACTGAGCTGCGCGAGTATGTCGCGCCGGCGGGGGTGATCTTCGCCATCGCCTGGTCAGGGCCCACGCTGCCCGACCTGCGGACCTATCTCGGCAGCCATTTCAGGGAGTTTCAAGCCGCGGCGCGGGAGGTCAAACGGCGGGGACCGCTTGACGTTCATGCCGGACCGTTGGTGGTCGAAAACTCCGGCCACATGCGTGACTTCCATGGCCGGGCGTATCTGGAAGACGCACTCCCGGAGGCCACCACTGCGGCGGTGATCGAATGAGCCGGCGTTGGGCATGGTTCCCGCTGGCGGCGCTGGCGGTGGTGCTCGCGGGCTGCGGCGGGTCCGGTTCTAGTTCCAGCAATTCCGGCTCGGGCGGTCCGCCGCCGACAGCCACGGTCGCCGATCTGGCGGTCAGCATCACCGTTGATAATGCGACTCCCGCGGTGGGCGGCACCATTCATTACACCATCACCGCCGCCGCCCAAGGTACCGGCGCCTCGACCGGGGTGGTGGTCGACAGTCTATTGCCGTCCAGTCTGACATTTGTATCCGCGACGGCATCGATGGGTAGCTATGTCGCCTCCAGCGGCGTCTGGACCGTGGGCGATATGCCCGCCAACACCAACCAGACGCTGGTGCTCACCGCCACCGTGAACAACAACAACACCGTCTCGGCCACCATCACCAACTCGGCCACCGCGGTCGAGTCGTCGGTGGATGTCGATCCCAACCAGACCAACAACAGTGCCCAAGTCAAAGTGGTGGTGGCCGCCACGGTCGCCGATCTGGCGGTCGGCATGACCGTTGATAATGCGACTCCCGCGGTGGGCGACACCATTCATTACACCATCACCGCCGACGCCCGCGGTACCGGCGCCTCGACCGGGGTGGTGGTGAACAGCCTGTTGCCGCCCAGCCTGACCTACGTGTCGGCAACGGCGTCGATGGGAAGCTACGCCGCCTCCAGCGGCGTCTGGACGGTGGGCGATATGCCCGCCCACACCAGCCAGACGCTGGTGCTCGCCGCCACCGTGAACAACAACGCCGGCGCGGCCACCATCCCCAACACGGCCACCGCGGGCGAATCGCCGGTGGATGTCGATCCCGACCAGACCAACAACATCACCCAAGCCGACGTGAACGTGGCCCCGGGCGGTTCCGGCATCGATAATGTGCAGCCGATCTTCGTCAACGCCGGCATCACCGGCAACTACGCCAACGGCGTCTTTACCTCAGTCGAGCTGTGCGTGCCCGGCACTACGAACTGCCAGACGATCGACAACGTGCTGGTGGATACCGGATCCTACGGCCTACGTTTGCTGAGTACACGGACCAGCGGCGACGGACTGGTCAGCCTGCCGCTGCCCCAGAGTACCGACGGCAGCGGCCACGCCATTGGCGAGTGCACGCAGTTTCAAGACGCCTACACCTGGGGTCCGGTGGCCACCGCCGACATCCAGATCGCCGGCGAAAAGGCAGCGAGCGTGCCCATCCAGATTCTGGGCCAGGCGGGCTTCGCTTCCGCCCCATCGGCGTGCACCGGGTCCGGCCTGGCCGAAAACGACTCACAATCCACCTTGGGCGCCAACGGCGTGCTGGGCATTGGCGTGTTCCGCCATGACTGCGGCGCCAACTGCACCGCGGCGGGGAATGCGGGTTCCATCCCGCCAGTGTATTTCTCCTGCCCGGCATCGGGCTGTGTCGCCACCGATGTCGAGCTGACGCAGGAGGTGCAGAATCCGGTGTGGCTGTTCCCGCAAGATAATGACGGCGTGATTGTCCGACTGCCGGCCATCCCCAATGCTGGCGCCGTTTCCGCCACCGGAACGCTCACCTTTGGCATTGGCACGCAATCCAACAACGCGCTGTCCGGCACGGCAAGCGTGCTGGCGGCCGACGGCAGCACTGGCGGGATCAAGACCGTCTACCAGGGCGTCACCTACCCGGCCAGTACCGGCGGCAGCACCGTGTTGGACACCGGCTCGAACGGCATCTTTTTCCTCGACCAGGCGACGCTCAACTACCCGGCTTGCCCCAGCGGCAACACGAGCTTCTACTGTCCGGCGGCCATGGCCAGCTTTTCTGTCACCAACCAGAGCGCCGGCACAGGGACGATCACCACCGCCCCGGCGGCGTTCTCAATCACCAGCGCCGACACCCTGTTCGCTAACTCATCCAGCTTCAACGCCTTCAGCCAGCTCGGCGGCCCTGACCCCAACACATTCGACTTCGGCCTGCCGTTTTTCTTCGGCCGCACCATTTACTTTGGCATCAACCTCACCACGCGCGCGGGTCTCAGCGGCGTAACCACGGGCCCATTCTTCGCCTACTAGGCGTAATCCGTTCGCCGCGGCTCGCGGCGCCGCCGCGCTGTGGCCTCCACCGGGGTCCCTCGGGAAAGAATCCGTAAACGCCGGGGCCAGATCCTGCGTCTAAACAGAAATGAACCTAAAGTGGGTTGTTTTGCCGGGGGCGGTAGTTTTGGCACTGATGCTGAGCGCCGGGGCGCAGGGGCTGGGGCAGCAGGTCGAGGCCCATGCCAAGCTGGAAGCGCGGGCGACCTATTCGATGCGCACTGTGCGCGCGGCCAGCGGCACTGAACTGCGCGAGTTCGTGGCGCCGTCGGGGGTGATCTTTGGCGTGGCCTGGACGGGGCCCACGGTGCCCGACCTCCAGAACTATCTCGGCAGCCACTTCAGCGAATTTCAAGCCGCGGCCAAGAAGAGCCGGCGGCGCGGCCCCTTGTATGTTCATGTCGGCCAACTGGTGGTTGAGAACTCCGGCCACATGCGTGACTTTCATGGCCGGGCCTATCTGGAAGACGCCATTCCCCCCGGCACCAGCGCGGCGGTGATCCAATGAGCCGCGAGAGCGGCGGGAGGCGGGCTTGGACCTTGGCCGCCGCCGTCGGGGTGGTCATTGGCTTGGGAATTGGATTGGCTGGTTGCGGCGGATCCAATTCGAGCTCCAACTCTGGTGGCACGAAGGCGGCGAGCGGCGATGTCAGCCTGAGCATGAGCGTGGATAACGCCACGCCCGCGCCGGGCGACACCATCCACTACACGCTAGTGGTCGCGGCCAACGGTCCTGACAACTCGAGTGCGGTCGTGGTCAACGATCTCTTGCCCACGGCGTTGACGTTTGTCTCGGCCAAGGCCTCGACCGGAAGCTACGACGCCACCGGCGGCGTGTGGACGGTGGGCGGCATGAACGCCAACACCACCCAGAACCTGGTTCTCACCGCCACCGTCAACAGCAACGCCGGCTCCGCTACCATTCCCAACTCGGCGACGGCGGGCGAGGCGTCCACGGTTGTCGATCCCGACCAGAGCAACAACATCGCCCAAGTCAATATCGTGGTGGCCGCGGGCGGGGCTGGCAGCGATAATGTGCAGCCGATCGTCGTCAACGCCGGCATCACCGGCACCTATGCCAACGGGGTGTTCACCTCGGTCCGGATCTGTGTGCCCGGCACCGTGACCTGCCAGACCATCGACAACGTCCTCGTCGATACCGGTTCTTACGGCCTGCGCGTGCTGGGTTCGCACACCAGTGGCGATGGCCTGGCCAGCCTGCCGTTGCCGCCGTCCACCGACGGTAGCGGCAACCCCATCGCTGAGTGCACGCAGTTTCAAGCCTCCTACACGTGGGGTCCAGTGGTCAGCGCCGACGTCCAGCTTGCGGGTGAAAAGGCGGCGAGCGTGCCCATTCAAATTCTGGGCCAGGCCGGATTCGCCGCCGCCCCGTCGGCGTGTACGGGTACCGGGTTGACCGAAAACGATTCACCATCCACTTTGGGCGCCAACGGCGTCCTGGGCATTGGCGTGTTCCGCCATGACTGCGGCGCCAACTGCACCGCGGCGGGGAATGCGGGTTCCATTCCGCCCGTGTATTTTTCCTGCCCTGCATCGGGTTGCGTCGCCACCGATGTCGCCTTGAACCAACAGGTGCAGAATCCGGTGTGGCTGTTCCCGCAGGACAACAACGGGGTGATCGTCAATCTGCCGTCGATCCCCGCTGCGGGCGCCGTCTCCGCTGCCGGAACGATTACCTTTGGCATTGGCACGCAATCCAACAATGCGCTGTCCAGTAGGGCGACCGTGCTCGCCGCCGACGGCACCGGGGGCATCCAGACCGTCTTTCAGGGCACCACCTACCCGACCGGCAACGGTGGCAGCACCGTCTTCGACTCCGGCAGCAACGGCATCTTTTTCCTCGACCAGACGACGCTCCATTATCCGGCTTGCCCCAGCGGCGACACGAGCTTCTACTGTCCGGCGGCGACGGTCAACCTCTCCGCCACCAACCAGAGCGCCGTTACGGGTACGGCGACCACTACCGCCCCAGCGCCGTTTTCGATCACCAGCGCCGATACCTTGTTCGCCAACTCCAGCTTCAACGCCTTCAGCCAATTGGGCGGCCCCAACGCCGGGGGGTTCGACTTCGGCCTGCCGTTCTTCTTCGGCCGCACCATCTACTTCGGCATCAACGCCACCAGCCGCGCCGGCCTCAGCGGCGTGACCGCGGGGCCGTTTTTCGCCTACTGAACCAGCGTCGCCAGCCGAGCCAAAATCTCGTCGAGGATAGCCGGTGGCACGCGTTCCACGCGCTTTCCGCCACGCGCCGCGAGATCCAGCGCGCGCGGCTGGCCGCAGCGGATCGCACCGGTTGTTTTTGTCGCGGTGCCGTCGAGCACAACGGCGAAACCCGCCGTCCGCGCGAACCTGCCGCCGCTGGTGATCGGAACCACGATGGGGACGCGCGTGAGCCGGTTGAAGGCATCGGGCGAAACGATCAACACGGGCCGGCGCCCTTGCTGTTCATGAGCGCGGGTAGGATCGAGTTGCACCCACCAGATTTCGCCGCGCCGCATTAGATCAGTTCTTTGCCGCACCGCGGACCGCTGGTCCACTCGCGGTCGGCGGATTCGTCCGGAGCGGCGGCGTCGCACTGCGCCAGCAACTCGTCCAAAG
>JANWJU010000034.1 GCA_025451775.1 Terriglobales bacterium | reverse complement strand
CCAGCCCGAGATTCACGGTGGCTCGCCTTTTCTGCCACCCCGGCGCCGGTCGCTTGACGGCGGCCTTTGATGGGCGGGGCATCTTTAAGCTGCCTCCGAAGGGAGAGGACATTCGGGGTGTGGAAATGGTGTGGAACCCTGTGCAAATTTCTTACGGGTAAGCACAACGCTACACTGAGAGGGTGAGCGAGCCGCAACCTGTACGAGTCCGCATCGCGCCCAGCCCCACCGGCGATCCCCACGTGGGCACCGCCTACATGGCGCTGCTCAACCTGATCTTCGCCCGCCAGCGGGGCGGGCAGTTCGTGCTGCGCATTGAAGACACCGACCGCGTCCGCTTCGTGGCCAGCAGCGAGCGCATGATCTTCGAGGCGCTGCGCTGGCTGGGGTTGGATTGGGACGAGGGTCCGGACAAGGGTGGGCCCTACGGGCCCTACCGGCAATCCGAACGCACGCCGCTGTACGCCGAGGCGGTGACGTCATTGCTCGAGCGCGGGCAGGCCTACCGCTGTTTCTGCACTTCCGAGCAGCTCGACGCCATGCGCCGCGAGCAGATCGCCGCCAAGCTGCCGCCGCACTACAATCGCACCTGCCGCCGGCTCGATCCCGCCGCGGCCGCGGCGCGCGCCGCCGCCGGCGAGGCGTTCACCGTGCGGCTGGCGGTGCCCGAGCAGGGCGCTACCACCTTCCGCGACCAACTCCGCGGCGCCATCACCTTCGACCACGCCAACGTCGATGACCAGGTGCTGCTCAAATCCGATGGGTTCCCCACCTATCACCTCGCCAACGTGGTCGACGACCACCACATGCGCATCAGCGACGTGATCCGCGCCGAGGAGTGGATCTCCTCCACCCCCAAGCACGTGCTGCTGTACCAGGCCTTCGGGTGGGAGGCGCCGCGGTTCTGGCACATGCCACTGCTGCGCAACCCGGATAAATCCAAGATCTCGAAGCGCAAAAATCCGGTGTCGTTGATTTTCTACCGGCAGACCGGGTATCTGCCCGCGGCCATGGTCAATTTCCTGGGTTTGCTCGGCGGCGGCATGCCGGTCGCCGACGCCCAGGCGGGCGACACCGCCGCCACCGAGAAGTTCACGCTGGCGGACATGATGGCGCGCTTTCAATTTGAGCAAATCCGGCTGGGCGGCCCCGTCTTCGACCTCAAAAAGCTGCGCTGGCTCAACGGCCTCTACCTGCGCGCGCTCACCCCGGAAGGATTTCTCCAGGCCGTGCGCGAGGGCATGTTTAGCGCCGATTACCTTGCCCAGATCACGCCCCTGGTGCAGGAACGGATCGAGACGCTGGGCCAGTTCCTGGATCTCGCCGACTTCTTCTTCCTCGATCAGGTTCTGCCCCCGCCGGAGGTGTTCCTGCCCAAAAAGCGGGACCTCGCCGCCACCTTGGCACAAGCCGCCGAGCTGCTCACCATCTTGGAATCGGCCGCCTGGGAGCACGCCGCGCTGGAAGCGGCGCTTCGCCAGTTGGCGGAGCGGACGCAGTGGAGCGCCAAAGAAGTGTTCATGCTGCTGCGCGCCCTCATCACCGGCAAAACCGCCTCGCCGCCGTTGCTCGAGAGCTGCCTGGTGCTGGGCCGGGCGCGCTGCAGCGACCGCCTGCGCCGCTTTCTGGCACATCCCCATGGCGCCAAGTGATGTGTACAACTCGATGCACACTTGGGCATGGCCTCGCTCGCCATCTCTGAATTCCGGCGCGATTGCCTGAAGTTGCTCGAGCATCCGCCCCCCGAGGGGCTGACCATCACCAAGCGCGGCCAGCCCGTCGCCACCGTCACCCCGGCGCGCCGCAGCCTGCTGGATTTCATCGGCAGCTGCCCAGATCTGGTCGTGGACCCGAACGATAACCTGTTCAGTACCGGCCTGAAATGGGATGCTGAATCTCGACACCCACGTATTCCTCGACGCGGCCAGAAATAACCTCGACCGGGCGGAGTTATCCTGGCGTTGCGGCGGCTGGATTTCAAGGCCGATCCCGCCGCCGAGATCATCGCCGCGACCAGCTTGGCGCACCGCGTTCCGCTGCTGACGCGGGATTCCCGGCTGCGCGGTTCAGCGCTGCTGCGGCGCTGGCCTAGCGGTTGACGGCGTTCATGCCGGCGGCGGTGTAGCGCTCGCCCACGGCGGCGCCCGGTGGCAGGGCGGCGGAGATCTCAGCGAGCCGCTGCGGGCTGAGTTGAATCGCGGCCGCGGCGGCGTTCTCCTCGAGGTATTTCACCCGCTTGGTGCCGGGGATGGGAACGATATCGCCGCCTTGGGCCAACAACCACGCCAGCGCCAGCTGGCTCGGAGTGCAGCCCTGCTTCTGGGCCAACTCCCGCATCCGCTGGGCCAGTTGCTGATTCTGCTCGATGGCGCCGGGCTCGAAGCGCGGGCTTTGGCTGCGCCAATCCGAGGCGGCGAGGTCGGCGCGGGAACGGATGGCGCCGGTGAGAAAGCCCCGGCCCAGCGGACTATAGGCCACAAAACCGACGCCCAGCTCGCGGCAGACGGCGAGCAGCTCCTGCTCGGGATCGCGGGACCAGAGCGAGTACTCGGTTTGCAGGGCGGTGATGGGATGCACCGCCTGCGCCCGGCGCAGCGTTGCCGGGCTCGCCTCCGATAAGCCGAGATAGCGCACCTTCCCTTGCTGCACCAACTCCGCCATGGCCCCTACCGTCTCCTCGATGGGAACGCTGGGGTCGACGCGGTGCTGGTAGTACAGGTCGATGGTGTCGACCCCCAGGCGGCGCAAGCTCATTTCACAGGCGGAGCGGACGTACTCGGGCTTGCCGTTCACGCCCAGGTAGCCGCCATTGATGCTGCGCTGGTTGCCGAATTTGGTGGCGATGATCACCTCCGCCCGGCGCCCCCGCACGGCGCGGCCGACCAGCATCTCGTTCATGCCCACGCCGTACATGTCGGCGGTATCGAGGAACGTCACGCCCAGATCGAGAGCGCGATGGATGGTGGCGATGGCGGTGTCGTCATCGCCGGGGGTGTTGTAGAACTCCGACATCCCCATGCACCCCAAGCCTAAAGCCGAAACCTCGAGTCCGCCCCGGCCCAATTTGCGTCGCGGTATGGTCATGCCGTTCAGCATAAGCTTTTTTGCGGCCGTCCACGCCGCCTCAGTGGGTGGGGGCGCCCACGCTGCGCACGTCATAGGTGAGTTGCCAGATCTCCAGAGTGGCTCGCCACTTTCGCTGGGTCGCTCCCGCCGGTCGCTTGAGGGCGGGCTGGGTCGCTCCCGCCACGCCGTAGGCGAGGGCGGCGACCACGATCACGAGACTGACAAGGCTGGCGATTTCAAGTACGCGGCGGCGGCGCACTGCGGCTTACTTCTTCTTGGTCCTGTTGGTCCTGGCGGCTGTGATCTTGGCAACGTGGATCGTTTCCGTCGCCGCATCCAAAGTTCCGGTCACCCGCACGGCTTCGCCGGCGAAGGCGCGGGGTTCCTCCTGGTTGTCGAGCTTGTAGGTGAGTTTGGAGCTGGGGTTGTAAAGGACAAATTTTGCCCCGCTGCCGATGCAGGCGAGGGTGCAGTCCTTGGCGGTATGAGTCCCGGTCAATTTGTAGCCGGCGTTATGGTTGCCGTTGCCGGCGCAGGTGGAGTCCATGATATTGCCGGAGTAGGTGCGGCTCCGGGGGGCGGATTGAGCGCCAGCGAAACCAGCGCACAGGGCGAGCAGCGAGACCATCAGCACGCGGTGACTCATCGAAACTACCTCCTGAGACGGGGGATTAGATGTTGTCCCGTGCATGCAGGTTGCATCACCGCCAGGAGCCGGCGTACCCGAAGATCACGGCAGGATCGTAATTTTCCCGTACATGCCAGCGTGGGCGTGGCCGGGCACGCTGCAGATGTAGTAGGCCGTGCCCACGGCGGCGGCCTGCAGGATCAGCACTGCTCCCGAGTACCGCCGCCCCTTGTAGGGCAGCAACTTGGGCGTGACGATGGCGCCGGCGGCCGCCTCCGCCGGGTAAGGCGGAGGCGGCGTGGTGATCGAGAAGTCGTGCTGCATGTCGTCGTCCACGTTGACAATGTTGAGCGTCAGCCGCGAGCCCTTGGCGATGCGGATCTCAGGGTTGGTGAGCTCATCCACGCGGAACGACATCATGTTGCTCTTCGGGCCCGCCAACAGCGTGATGTGCACGTTGCCGGCGGTGTTCAGCGAGAGCTGATTGGTCTTGTGGTTGATGACCAGCTCCGGGCTGGCCGCCGGGAAAGACGAGCTCGAGGTATAGGTCTTGGCCTGCAGGGAGATGAGCTGGAACCCGCTGCCCGCTGCCGCCGCCCAAACCAGCGTGGTCATCAACGCCACCAGGCACGCCATCAACGCCCCACTCCCGGCCCTGAACACAATTCGCCACCGTGCGGCCATGCCCGGCTTCTGATGTGCGGTGCCCTGCCGGCGGCGCAAAAAAAAGTTACCTTGGCCGTGGCCATACGTCTTAGCAAGCGGCAGGCCTGCTCTCCTCATTGCGCCGCGGGTGGCCCTCAACCCGGCGGTGCGCGGTCTGCCGCCCGGCCGGGTTCCGCCCGAACACGGCCGGGATTTTTTGCCTACGGGCTGACGGCCCCCAGACTGCGGTCAAAGCGGCGAATAAACTCGTCCACGTCGTCTGTGGTGATGTTCATCGGCGGCGACAACCGCACCACGTTGCCATACAGGCCGCCTTTGCCCACCAGCAGCCGCTGGTCGCGGCAGCGGGCCAGCAGGGCGTTGGTTTCCTTGGCGGCCGGTTCCTTGCTGGTGCGGTCCCGCACCAGCTCCACCCCCAGCAACAGCCCCATGCCGCGCACATCGCCGATGAGCGGGTGTTTTTGTTGCAATTGCTGCAGTTGCGCCTTCATATAGGCGCCCACCGTCGCGGTGTTCTGCAGCAGGTGTTGCTCCTCGATGAAATCCAGCACGGCTTTGCCGGCGGCGGTGACCACCGGGTTGCCGCCAAAGGTGGAGATGGTCAACCCCTTGAAAGCGTCGGCGACGTCGGCGCGGGCCATGGTGATGCCGATGGGCAGTCCATTGGCCAGGCCTTTGGCCG
Source organism: Terriglobales bacterium (assembly GCA_025451775.1). GTDB lineage: Bacteria > Acidobacteriota > Terriglobia > Terriglobales > SCQP01 > SCQP01. The sequence continues at coordinate 19,372 of JANWJU010000034.1, read as the reverse complement.
AGGTGATGATATCGGGGGCGACGCCCCAGTGCTCGATGCCAAACCACTTCGAGCCGGTGCGCCCCCACGCCGTCTGCACCTCGTCGGCGATGAACAGCCCGCCATGGGCGCGGACGATCTCAGCCACGATCTTGAAGTACGCGGGCGGCGGGGTGATGAACCCGCCCACGCCCTGAATGGGTTCGGCGATGACCGCCGCCACGCGGCCCCGGGTCGAGGTCTTGATCACCTCCTCCAGGTCGGTGGCACAGCGCACGCCGCAGTCGGGGTAGGTGAGCCCGAACGGGCAGCGATAGCAGTAGGCGTTGTGGGCGTGCACGATGCCGGGCTGGGGAACGGGGTCCAGTCGCCAGGAGGCGTGCCCGGTCAGCCCCATGGCCAGTGCGGTGCGGCCGTGGTAGCCGTGGCGCAGGGCGATGATGTCGCTGGAGCCGGTGTAGAGCCGGGCGGCGAGCACGGCGGTCTCGTCGGCTTCGGAACCGCTATTGGTAAAAAAGGTCTTGGTGGGCGCACCGTCCGCGCTGGGTATGGGGCTGATTTGGGCCAGCTTCTGCGCCAGCGCCAGCATGGGTTCGGTGGCAAAACACGCCGAGACGTGGGTGAGTTTATCGAGTTGCGCGGCGGCGGCCTGCTTCACCTTGGGGTTGCCGTGGCCGACCGAGACGGTGACGATACCGCCGAAGAAATCCAGGTAGGCGTTGCCGTCGATGTCGTAGCAGTACTGGTCCTGGGCGTGGTCCAGCACCAGCGGCTGGTCGAAGTAGTGGAACGTCGCCGGGAACAGGAATTGGCGATGGGCCAGCAGCAGCTCGTCCTTGGTCATGAGGCTATCCTAGCCTAGAGCATGCGGAAGTTCACCGGAATTGGCCTGTTGGCGGCGATGCTGGCGCTGGCCGCGAGCATGGCCGGCGCCCAACAGCGCATCGCGGTGGTCTATAACGCCGTAATCGATAACGCCGGCCCGGCGCCAGCGCCGCTCGACGGGCGGGTCTTTCTTTACATTGCCAAGCCCGGAGCAGAGGCGGCGGTGGCCCCGCGTTTCCTGATCAGCGATCAACCCGGCACCGAGCAGTTTTTCGGAGTTGACGTCACCGCCTGGCGTCCCGGAACGCCCGCCACCTTCGATGCCCAAGTTCTGGGCTACCCGCTGGCCAGCCTCGCCGGCGTGCCCGCCGGCGATTACATCGTGCAGGCGCTGTTCAACCGCTACACCGTCTTCCATCGCGCCGATGGCCATACCGTGCTGCTGCCCGCCGAGGCGGGCGAGGGGCAGGACATGCAGCGCAAGCCCGGCAATCTCTACAGCGTCCCCAGGCGCGTGCACCTCGACCCGCACGCGCCCGGTACGCTGCGCCTTACCTTGACCCAAGCCATTCCGCCGCTGGCGCCGCCGCCGGATACCGCCTGGATCCGGCACCTGACCATTCCCAGCGCGCTGCTCACCCGCTTTTGGGGTCGGCCCATGTATGTGTCCGCGACCGTGGTCCTGCCGCCCGGGTTTGCCCAGCATCCCCGTGCCCATTATCCGGTGATGATCCAGCAGAACCACTTCACGCGCCGCTTGGCGCCGCAGTTCGACCGCGTCCGCGCTCTGTGGACGGCGGGCAAGCTGCCCCACTTCCTGTGGGTGGATATCAACCACGCCAACCCCTACTACGACGACAGCTACGCGGTGAACTCCGCCAACCTCGGTCCCTACGGCGACGCCATCATGCAGGAGTTAATTCCGGCGGTGGAACAGCGCTTCCGCGGCATCGGGCAAGGCTGGGCACGCTTCACCTACGGCTGCTCGACCGGGGGCTGGGAAGCGTTGGCGGACCAGATTCTCTATCCCGGCGAGTTCAACGGCGCCTGGGGCGCGTCCCCCGATCCGGTGGATTTCCGCGCCTTTCAAATCGTCAATATCTACCAGGACGCCAACGCCTTTTGGCTGCAGGGCCCCTGGTCCCGCCTGCCCCGGCCCGACGAGCGCCGTCCCGACGGCAGCGTGACGCAAACCATGGCGCGCGATGTGCAGCGCGAGCTGGTGCTCGGCACCCATGGCCGCTCCGCCGACCAGTGGGACGCCTGGCAGGCGGTGTTTGGACCGGTGGGCCCCGACGGCTATCCGGCGCCGATCTGGGATCCGATGACGGGAGTGATTGATCGCCAGGTGGCGGCCTACTGGAAGTCGCACTTCGACCTCGATGCCTGGTTGAACGCGCACTGGCGCACGCTCGCCCCCAAACTCGACGGCAAGCTGCACGTCTACGTGGGCGAGATGGACTCCTACTACCTGAACAACGCCGTGTATTTGATGCAGGCCATGATCAATCGCCACGACGATCCCAAAATCACCGCCAGCTTCACCTTCGGGCCCCGCCAGCCGCACTGTTTCGACGGCACCTACGGCAAGCAATCCGAAGAGCAGCTTTACATGCCGCAGATGCTGCAGCGCCTGCGCGCCACCGCGCCCGCCGGCGCCGACATGAGCTGGGACTATTAGCTAGACGCCCGCGAACGGATTCTGGACCAGGACGCCGCCGAAGCGGCGGCCGTGCTGGAAATCCTCGCTGTAGAGAATCCCGCACTCCGCCTCCTGCGCGGCGGCGACGATGAGGGCGTCGCACCACGGCAGCCGGTGATCGCGGGTCAGATCGAGCGCTTGCCGGAACAGCCACATGGAGGACTCGATCGCCAGCAGCGGGCGAAATACCTCGGCGAGGATGACGCCGCTCTCTGCGGCCGGGATGGGCTGCGGGAATTTCCGCAGTGCGACGCTGAAGAACTCCTGGATTACCTGATAGCTGATCACTCCCTGGCCGCTTGCGACTGCGGCGCGGATGAGATCGTTGGCTATGCGTGCCTTCGCTGGCGCGTCGGGGTGAAACGCGTAGACAAAGATGTTGGTGTCCAAAAGACACTTAGCGTTCATTCATCTCGTCCCGTGTGTATTTCCTCCCGGCGCGCACGTAGCTCAACCGCTTCATTAGTTCGTCATAGTCGCGCACGAGCTGCTGCCGGTCTTTGGCGGCGTGAGCAGCGTACGTCTCCAGCCACTTGCGAAATTCGGCGTTCAGCGTCGTTTTACGGCTGCGGGCGGTGGCGCGGGCCTGCTCGATCAGGCGTTCGTCGGCGCTGAGGGTGATGTTCTTCACGACCGCAGTGTACACGAAAGCAGTGTGAAGGGCAGCGCCTGGCTGAGAACAGGCCACGCGCCAACCAGCACGGCCCGCGGAAGGCCCTACAATGACGGGCATGGGCGGGCACGAGCGCGAGCGGCCGAACACGAAGCTGGAGGCGAACGACTGGCGCTGGATCATCATCGCCATCGTGGTGGCGGCGGCGTCGTTGTGGGTGGCGGTGCGCTACTTTCACCGCGCCTTCCCCGAGGCCTCCATCGACTTCCAGGTTTCGGGGCCGGGCTCGGCCGCGGTAGCGGTCCGTTTCCTGCAGGCGCAGGGGCTGAGCGTGGCCGGATTTCAGCACGCCGAGCAGTTTAGCTACGATGACCAGACCAAGACGTTTCTGGAGCGGGAGTTGGGCCTGCCGCGCACGGCGGCGCTGCTCGGCCATCGCATTCAGCTTTGGCGGTGGCAGAACCGCTGGTTCAAGCCGCTCGAGGAGGAGGAGTTCGATGTCGACGTCGCGCCCAGCGGGGCCGTGGTCGGCTTTGACCACAGCATCGCGGCCGCGGCGCCCGGCGCCAGCTTGAGTGAGCCGCAAGCGCGGGCGCTGGCGGAAACGTTTGTGCGGCAGGCGATGCACGCCGACCCCGGTCCATGGATTGCTGAAGGCAGCGAGCGCGAGGTGCGGGCGCACCGCGTCGATTACGTCTTCACCTGGAAGGACGCCGCCCCGCTCGATTCCTCAGCGCCCGCCAGCGGCGTGGTGGCCCAGGCCGAGCACCGCCACGTGGTGCGCATTCAAGGCGATGCGGTGGGCGCCTACCGCGAGTTCGTGCGCGTGCCCGATCAATGGTCGCGCAGCTACGCCCTGCTGCGCTCCCGGAACGAGACCACCGGGCTCATCGATTCCGGGCTGATTCTGGCGCTGTTTGTGGCGCTGCTGTTCATCCTGGTGATGCGCATCCGGCGCGGCGACATCCGCTGGCGGCTGGCGCTGTGGGTGGGCGTGGCGGGGGCGGTGCTCAGCCTGCTGGCCTCGCTTAACGGCTTGGGAGCGGCCCGCTTCGGCTACGACACCACCCAATCGTGGGGGGCTTTTTTGGCCGGCACGCTCTTGAGCGACGTGGCCTCGGCGGTGGGCGTGGGTGTTTTCTTCGTGGTGCTGACGGCGGCGGCGGAGGCGCTGTACCGGGAACGGTTCCAGAAACAGATCGCGGTGGAACGGTTTTTGAGTTGGCGCGGGGTGCGCAGCAAGAGCTTCCTGTTGAGCATGGTGCTGGGGCTGGCGCTGGCGGCGTTGTTTTTCGCCTACCAGACGGTCTTCTACCTGGTGGCCAATCACCTGGGCGCATGGGCGCCGGCGGATGTGCCCTACGACCAACTGCTGAACACGCGTTTGCCCTGGGCGTTCGTGCTGTTCAGCGGTTTCTTCCCCGCCATCTCGGAGGAGTTCGGGTTCCGCATGTTCGCGCTGCCGCTGTTTGAGAAGTGGTTCCGCTGGATGTGGGTGGCGGTGATTGCGGCGTCGTTTCTGTGGGGCTTTGGCCACGCCACCTACCCCAACCAGCCGTTTTATATCCGCGGGGTGGAGGTGGGTCTGGGCGGGGTGCTGTTGAGCTGGGTGATGATCCGCTTCGGCATCCTGGCCACGGTGGTGTGGCACTACACGGTGGACGCGATCTACACGGCGATGCTGCTGCTGGGCGCCCACGACGCCTACCTGCGCTGGAGCGGGGCGGCGACGGCGTTCATGGCGGTGCTGCCGCTGCTGGTCGCGGTAGGCGCCTACTGGCGCGATGGCGGCTTTGCGCCGGAGGCGGAGCTGACCAACGCCGCCCAAGGCAGCGCGCCAGCGCTGCCTGAGGCGCCGCCGGAGGCGGCGCCCGAGTTGCCGCCGTATGCGCCCATTCCCGGCCCCAACTGGACCACCGGCCTGATCGTGGCCGCGGTGTTGCTGTCAGCTTTCGCGGTGCCCATGGCGCGCTGGCGCACGGTGCTGCCGTGGCGCACCGATGCCCGCCAAGCCATCGCTGCCGGCCGGCGGTTCCTGGCCCAGCAGGGGCTTGACGTAGGGGCGGATCGGGCCGCCGCCACCCTGGCGAATGCCACCGGCTCGGGCCACGGCGACGAGAACGCGGCCACCGCCGCCGCCCTCTATGGCGCCGCGGGGCCCGCTGGCGGGCCCCGCGCGCTGCACCGTGCCTTCGCTGCCAATTACCCCGCCCTCGCCGGTGGTTACTGGCGGGTGCGGTACTTTGGCGTGTTGCAGCCGGAGGAGTTTTCTGTGGCGGTGCGGCCCGACACCGGGCAGGTCATCGCCTTGTCCCATTTCCTGCCGCAGACCGCGCCCGGCGCCGCCCCGCCGCTGTCCACGGCGCAGGGCTTGGCCGCCAGCTTTCTGGCCGCCCACGGCCTTCCCGTGGGGGCCATGAGGTTGCAGACGGCGGCGCAACAGCAGCTCCCCGCCCGCACCGACAGCAACTTCGTGTGGGAAGCCCCCGCGCCACTGCCCGGCGCCGGGGGCGCCGTCGTGCGCGCGGCGGCGAGCCTGGCCGGCGACCGCATCTCCTACTTTGGCGCCTGGTACCACGTTCCCGAGGCCCAGCTGCGCGCGTTCGAGCAATCCACCCTCGCCGGAACCCTGTTGGGCGTGCTCCGCGGCATGATGTACGCCGCCGCCGCCGCCCTGGTGTTCTGGCTGCTGATCGGCTTTGCCCGGCGGGTGCACTTGGCGTGGGCGAGTCTGCTGAAGATCGCCGGCGTGGTTGGCGTGGTGGTGTTGGCTGCCACGGTCTGCAATGGTCCGGCCGCGCTCGCCGCCTACCCCACCGACACCCCCTGGAGCGCGTTTGTGCTCTCCACCGGCGTGGGCTGGGTGGTGGCCGGGCTGGCGGGATTTCTGTTCACGCTGGTGTTACTGGCCGCGCTGGCCGTGGTCGCCCCGCACGCCAGTGCGGTGACGGTGGCCAACGCCCGCCGCCAGATCGAGCGCGACAGCGCCTGGGATGCGCTCTGGGCCGCCCTGCTGGCCTTGGCGTGGACAGCGGGATGGCAGCAGACGCGGGCGGTGATCAACGCCCGCTGGCACGCGGGGGGCTGGCCCGTGTGGCCGCAGCCGCCGGCCGGGCTGGCACAATGGGCGCCCGGGCTCGCCGACGCGCTCACCGCGCCCGTTTATGCCCTCTGGATCGCGGCCGCGCTCGGGCTCCTGGCCCCGCTTCTCTGGCGTGCCTGGCACGGCGCCCCGCTGTTGGGCACCGCCGCCCCGCTCGCGCGCGGACGCTGGTGGTGCGCGGCGGGCGTGGCGCTGTGGTGGATTGGCATCTTCCCCGACATCCACCGCCCGGCACAGTTTGCCGCGGCCGCCATCTTTGCCGGGGTGAGCCTGCTATTGGTTCTGGGGTTCGCGGCCTTGTTCCTGCGCGCCAGTCCGCTCGCCTACTTCAGCGCGGCGCTGGTGCCGTTGTGGGTGCTGCCCGGCATCCACTGGCTGGCCACGCCCGCCCCCGGCACGGCGCTGCCGGGCGCCGTGCTGCTGGCGCTCGCGATCGGCTGGCTATGCTGGCTGGCGTGGGTGGCGCGCGGCTCCGGTTTCGCGCCCCCCGCAGCCGTGCAGCAGCACGGCGCCTGACGCGGCTACTCGCTGCGCGCTCCGGCCACCGCCGGCGTCACCGCTTGGGCGCCCGTTTTAGGAAGCACGAAGTAGATCTCCTCGTGAATGTCCGGTTTGGAGAAGCCACAGCGGCTGAGAATGCCCTTGGCGTTCTCGATCATTTGCGGATGCCCACACAGATACGCTGAGGTCTCGCCACCCTTGAAGCCGGCCGCGTCGGCGTATTTGCGCACGAGGTCCTCGGCACGGCCGCGTTCCCCCGTCCAGCCGGCGTCCTCCCAGGGACGCGAGACCGACAGCACCACCTCCACTCCCGGCAGCCGTGCCGCCAGCGCGCGCAGCTCGTCGGCGTAGCCAAACTCCCAGGAGCGGCTGCCGGCGTCGATGAGTACAATGCGAGTCTCGGGCGGGGCCCAGGCGGGATCGCGCACCCAGCTGCGCAACATGCTGACGTAAGGCGCCACGCCGGTCACGGTGGCCACCAATAAATGCTGCCGGTGGCCACGCTTGCGGTCGAGCACGAACAACCCCTTGGCGGAGCGGCGCACGTGGACGGTATCGCCCACCTGCAAGCGGTACAGCCGCGGTGTCAGCTCGCCCTGCGGCACCAGCTCGAAGAAAAACTCCAGCTCCGCTTCCGGCGGACCCGCTTCCCCAGGACTCGACACGATCGAGTAGGCGCGCTCGTGCACGCCTTCGGCGTCCTCGACCGCCAGCGTGGCGTACTGGCCCGGCTGGAACGGGAAAGGCGCCGGCAGCCGCAGGCGCAGCATCCAGAGATCGGAGCAGAAGTCCCGGCGCGCGGTCACCATGGCGGCGTGGTATTTGTTGGCATCCATACGGCGTCCCGCCCTGCATTGTAGTACAGGAGGCTACGGTAACGCCGTTGAGGCGCGGCGCACCACATGGTACAAGCAGACGGAGGTCGGAGGACGGTATGGAACGAAGGGATTTTCTCGGAATTGGCGGCGCGGCGCTGGCGGCCGCGGCGGTGGCCGGCTCGGGGCTCGCCCAGAGTCCAACTTCGATGGCGGCGATGGCGGCGGCGCCAGCGCCGCCGGCACAACTCAGGCTGGACGCCTACTCCCGCACGCTGCACTGGCTGCGCACGCCGGGGGAAGTGGCGGAGGCCTGCCATCAGATCGGCAACACCAGCATCGACCTGACGGTGCGCCCCGGCTCCGGCCACGTCGACCCCGCCCAGGTCGCCACGGCGCTGCCCGCTTTTGTGAAGGGCCTGCGCGCGGGCGGCATCGAGGTGTCCATGATCGCGCCCAATATCCTCGACGCCGACGATCAGTACGCGGAAGCCACGCTGGATGCAGCCTCCTCGCTCGGCATCCACCATTATTGGTGGGGGACGTACCGCTATGATGCGGCGCAGCCGTACTGGCCGCAGTTGGACGCCCTGAAACCCAAGGTCGAAGCCATCGCCAAGCTCAACGAGAAGTACGGCATGAAGGGCATGGCGCATCCCCGCGATGGCGCCACCAGTGTCTCGGCGGCCTTCTTTGACCTGCTCTATGTGCTCAAAAACTTTGACCCGCGGTGGGTGAGCTTTCAGTACGATACTCACCATCTGCTGCAGGCCTACGATGGTGGGTGGGTCCAGCAACTGCGCCTGGGGACACCCTATATCGGCGGTTTCGTCTGGAAGGACGTGATGATCGAACCCTCCAACAGCCCCAACCCGGATGACGCCTGGCGCGCCGCCCACCCCAGCGCCGGCCGCAGCGGCGGCGGCGGTTTCCCCGCCGGCGCGCGGGGCCGTGGGCGTGGTCGCGCCGGCGCGGGTGGCCGCGGCGGCAACCCGGCCGCGCCCACCCGCACCCGCATCCGCCAGGTGCCGGTGGGCACGGGCATGATCAACTTGGCGCTGATTGCGCAGACGCTAAAGGAGATCCACTTCCAGGGCCCGATGGAGTGCGAGCCGGAGTGGCCGCAGTTGGACGGCGCCAGCCAAGGAGCGACGGAACTGACCATCCCCCGCGCACAAGCGATCGCGCTGCTAAAACGCGACCACGACACCATGATGGGCGTTTTGGCTGGCGCCGCCTTGGTCTAGCCGGGCTTGTGGTGCCTCCAGAGCACACCCCAGCCGGTGGTATTTCCTGAGAGAACCTGGGGGGAGTCATCTTCGCAGTCACCGCTTTTGGCTGAATTTCGTTGCCCGGGTTGAGGGTGGCGTGGTACAAGGGTAAGCGGTAGTGCTGTAGCTTCTGCCCGTGTAATTTGTAAGGAGGGTTTTGATGAAAATTCGCCAAACAATCCTGGCGACGGGGTTGGCCGCATCTATTGCGTGTCTGCCTCTGTTCGGAGCCGGCGGCGCGATTCTGAGTCCGATGGCAGGTACGGTGGCCGTCAATGGCCAGGCCGTGACTGCGGGATCGGCAATCGTCGCTGGAGATCTGGTTTCGACCAGTGCCGTTGGTAGCGCCCGCATGGTGCTGCCGGGGGGTTCACTGATCGCCGCTTCCAACACCAACTTCCGGATGGAAAACGTCAACAACGCCAACATGGTCCGCCTCAACAGCGGCTTCGTGAAGGTGACCGGCCTGCTGCCGGTGGCGCTGACCACCCGGACGGTCGTCCCTGCCACGGCGACCACGCGTTTCAACGTCTACGACCTCTCGGGGAAAGTTTACGTTGAGGCGGTGGCCGGCACGGTGGCGGTGAAGTCCGCAACCAATAGCTACACGGTGCGCACCGGCGAAGCGGTTACGTTCGCCGATCCCGCCCCGCAGGCTCCGGCGGCTGCCAGCGCGAGCGCCGGCGGCGCGAGCTTGGCTGTCCCTGTCGCCATCGGCATCGCCGCGGCGGCGGCGGTGGTCACCGGCGTTGTGGTGCATCAAGTCACCAAATGCGACAACTGCGTTTCCAGCCCGGCTCAATAAACGGAGTCAAGTTTGGAAGCTAACGGCCGGCCCGCAAGGGCCGGCCTCTTTTTTGCTCCACCGGCCAGCGCCGGGGCGTGGCCCGCCACTTTTCGCTGGGTCGCTCCCGCTGCCACCCCTGCGCTGCGCGCTGGGGGCCCCGGCGCTGGTCGCTTGTGGGCGGGCTTCGACTGGCGGCCGGCACGAGCGGCACTGCCGCTCGTCGCCCCGATCTGCTCGCGGCGCTTCCAAGCTGCCTCGAGCTGAAACACAACGAGGCCGGCCCGCAGCGGGCCGGCCTCGTTGTGTTGTATGGGGCAGGATGGATGAGCCGGCCCGTTAGCGCTTGGGGCCGGGTTTGCGCCGTCGCGCGGGAGCGCCGCCATCGCTTTTGGGCTTGCGGGAACCGCGTTTCTTGCGGCCTCCGCTATCGGCCACGGCGGCGGCCAGGCTGAGTTCGGCCTCGTCGGATTTCTCCCCGTGGATACCGTCGTAGTAGCCCAGCAGGGCGATCTGGGAGTCCTCTGGTTCGGGTGCTCCGGTGGGCGGGGCGGCGGCCGGCGTGCGCGGCGCGGGAGCGTCGGCGAAGACCGGTTGCCGGTCTTCGTCCTCGGCGCCACTGGCGGCAGGGACGCCGTAGTCGCCGCGGTTGCCGGCGGCGGTGGCCGCGTCCGCGCGCGTGCCCTCTTCGCTGGGGTCGGCGCTCGTCCCCGTCTCCGGCCCGGCCTCGGGGGCGGCGCCGCCCGAGGGCGGAATGAACACGCGCAGGGCGCCGCGGCGGTCGCGCTGCAGGCGCAGCCAGTTTTGCGACTGGCCGGCGCGCAGCAGGTCGACGAGGGAGGCGAAGCCGTGCTGTTGCTCGTCAAAGCTGGGAGCGGCGGTGCGCAGCAGTTGTTTCACGTTGCGCAGGTAGAGCGGCCGCGGGTTGGTGCCTTTGAGCGGCGCCAGGATTTGCTGCAGCAAATCCAGCGCTTCCTCGGGGGGGCGGGTCGCCACCGGCGGAGGCGGCGGAGCATAGGGTGGATAGGCGGGCGGGTAAGGGCGGCCGCCATCGCTGCCGGCCTCGCCGGCCGCCTCCTTCCTGGCCTCACCCCTCGATTCACCCACGCCCTCGCCCGCCTCGGGGTTGGCATAGGCGGCCTCGCTGTTGAAGTCGCCGGCCTCGCCATTGGCGTAGCCACCAGCCTCGCCGCTGCCCTCGCCACTGGCCTCGTTACTGGCTTGGGCATCGGCGGCATCGGCGCCCGGCTCCCGCTCCAGCGGTTCCACCAGCGAGCTGTTGCCCTGCTGGCGCAGGGTCAAAAGCTGGGCATCAGCCATTTTCTGGATAAAGGCTCGGAAGGAGCTGGCGCCGAAATCGCGCTCGTTGAAGGTCGAGTCGAGCTGGATCAGGGTGCTCTTCAGCAGCCCCAGCTGCGCCTGCACCTCGCGGTCGGCGAGCACCTTGAGGCCGCGGTAGACCAGCGGCACGGCGCGCGTGAGCGGGAAGACCTCCCGCCGCCGCGCCCCCTCCTCCCGGCGCCGGCCGGCGGGGGAGGCTTCGACCAGGTTTTCGTAGGCCAGGAACTCGCGGCAGTTGCGCTGCAGCACCGAGCTGGTGAAGCTGCGCCCGCCCACCACGAACACCGCCTTGTTGTACTGCTTCAGCTTCTCCACCAAGGCGATGAAGTCGCTGTCGCCACCCACGATGACGAAGGCGTTGATGTGGGGATGGTTGATGGCCATCTCCAGGGCGTCGAGGGCGAGGTTGATGTCGGCGCCGTTTTTGTCGCCCCGCGGGGTGAGGTCGCGCTGCACCATCAGGACGGCGTTCTGGGTGAGGGTGCGGGTGAGCTCGCCGGCGCGTTTCCAGTTGCCGTAGGCGATCTTGGTGACCACCTCGCCGCGTTCCTTCAGCGCCTCCAGCACCAGCGCCAGGTCAAAGTCCCGGCTGAGGGTGCTGCGCACGCCGATTTGAATGTTGTCAAAGTCGATAAAGACTGCAATTTTGAGTTTTTCTTCGTTCACGAATGTAGGGGGCCGGTCACGGGCGGCGTGCCAGGAAGACGGAGAGCAGATTGCTCTTCGGCCCTGACAGGAGCGGCAATCGCGTGATAAGGAGAGCCAAAGGAGGCGCCGCGATGGGACCGGCAATTTCAAATCGCGCGCGGCAATTTTCAGAACTACGGCACGCGCGCCAACCACAGGTTAACACAACTGCCGGCCGCCGCCAACCCCAGGGCTCCGGCGCCGGGCGGCGGGGCGGGGCTATCATCAGGGGTATGGCATCGGTCAACCCTCCCGCCCGGCTTACGCTCGCGATGGATCTCGACCGCGTCGAAGCGCTCTCTGACGACCTGGAGCGCATCGCCGAGGCGCATGAAGAGGCGGCCCCGTTAATGCGGGCGCTGGTGGGGCATTTCAAGGCGGGCGTGCCGCACTATCACCGCGTCAGCATCTACCTGCTGGGAGGCGGCGAACTGCGCCTCGGTCCCTACGCCGCGCCGGCGGCGGCGCCGTCGCCGGCGCTGCCGCGGCTGCGCTTGGACCAGGGGGTGTGCGGCGCCGTGGCCCGTTCCGGCCGCGCCGAGATCGTCGCCGACATCAGCGCCGAGGCGCGCTATCTGGGCGGCGCGCCCTCCAGCAAGTCCGAGCTGGTGGTGCCCATCCTTGATGGCAAGACGGTGCTGGGTGTGATCGACATCGACAGCGACCAGGCCAACGCCTTCAACGAGCATGACCAGGCGCTGCTGGAGCGGGCGGCCTCGCTGATCGCCGGGGCCATGCTGCGCGCCCCCAAACGGCCGCATTGGGAGCAGCCTGAAGCCATCCACTGAATCCGCCACGGAACCCAGCCCCGGTCCCGCCGCAGCTCCGCCAGGGGGCCCGGCGGCGGCGGGCGCTGCCATCATCGACGCCGCCGCCGAGTATGGGCGCCAGCGGGCGCACCATCAGGCGCGGGCAACGGCGCTGGCCGCGGCCGACATGCGGCTGGCGCTGGCCAAACTGCTCCTGGCGTTTGCAGTTCTGGCGCTGGCGTGGCTGGCGTTCATCTCCCATGTGCTGAGCCCGGAGTGGCTGTGGCCGCCGGGCGTGCTGCTGGTGGCTGCCTTCCTCGGCCACGATCGCGTGCTCAACGACCGCGCCCGCGCCCAGCGCCTGGTGGCCTTCTATGAACGCGGCTTGGCGCGGCTGGAGCATCGCTGGATGGGCCACGGCGCCGCGGGCGAGCGTTTCCGCGATCCCGCCCACCCCTACACCGACGATTTGGACATCTTCGGTTCCGGCAGCGTCTTCGAGCTGTTGTGTACCGCCCGCACCCCCATGGGCGAGGAGTGCCTGGCGGCATGGCTGCGCGCGCCCGCGCCGCCGGCCGAAATCCGCCGCCGCCAGCAGCAGGTGGGCGCGCTGCGCGATAGCCGCGCGGGACTGGACTTGCGCCAGGACATCGCCACCCTGGGCGACGAGCTCAAGCTGAAGCTCGACCCCGCCCGCTTGCGCGCCTGGGCGGCGGCGCCGTCTTCCGGCTTGGGCGGCGGCGCCCGCGCCGCCTATGCGGCGCTCACCGTGGTCTCGCTCGCCAGTTTGGGATATGCGTTCGCCGCTGGCCAGTGGGCGCCGTTTGTGGTGCTGGTGATCGTGCAGGCGGGCCTCGTCTACGGCCAGGGCCGGCGTGCCGGTGGGGTGCTGAGTGGCTTTGGGGCCAACCGCGAGGGCCTCAACCTTTTTGCCGGCGTGCTGGCGCGCATCCCCGCGCCGCGCCCCGCCCCGAGCGCAGCTTCCGCAACAAACGGCGAGGCCGCCCTGCGCCGCCTCGCCCGCCTCGCCGACTGGATCGACGCCGCCGACTCGCTGCTGGGCCACATCCTCGACGTGACGGTCGCCTACAGCCTCAACCTCGCTGGCGCGGCCGAAGCTTGGCGCCGGCGCTGGGGCGCCGAGGTGGGGGCGTGGCTGGACCAGGTGGGCGAGTTCGAGGCGCTGTTGGCGCTGGCCAGTTACGCCTTCGAGCGCCCGGGCGATCCCTTCCCCGAGGTGGCCGAGGCCCCGGCCCCCGCCTACCGTGGCGAGGCACTCGGGCATCCGCTGCTCGCCGATCCGGTGCGCAATTCGGTCAGCCTCGATGCGGCCGGCGATGCTGCCGACGCTTCGGCCGGCGGCGGCGCCGCGCGCCTGTGGATGGTCAGCGGCTCCAACATGTCGGGCAAAAGCACCCTGCTGCGCACCGTCGGCGTCAACGCCGTGCTGGCGCAGATGGGGGCGCCGGTGCGGGCCCGCAGCTTGCGCCTCACGCCGCTGGCGGTGGGGACGCGCTTGCGCACCCAGGACTCGCTGCAACAGGGCCGCTCCGGCTTCTACGCCGAGATCCTGCGCCTGCGCCAGGTCTTCGACCTCACCCAGGGTCCGCTGCCGGTGCTCTATTTGTTCGACGAGCTGCTGGAGGGCACCAACTCCCACGACCGCGTGCGCGGCGCCGGGGCGTTGCTCGAAGCCTTCTTGCGGCGGCCGGCGCTGGGCTTGGTCACCACCCATGACTTGGCTCTCGCCGCGCTGGCGGGCGAGCTGGGCGCAGGCGTGCGCAACGTGCACTTCGAGGACCAGATCACCGGCAACGACGTGCGCTTTGACCACCAGCTCCGCGACGGGGTGGTGACCAAGAGCAACGCGCTGGCGTTGATGCGGATTGTGGGCCTGGAAGTATAAACGAGGCCTCGACGCCGACGCCCGCAGCGTGGCGCGCATCTAACACAGCGTGCGCTATGTCCTGATCGTGCTGGGGCTGATCACCACCGCGCTGGCGGCGGTGCTGGCGCTGCAGGGGCTGTGGTGGGCCGCCATTCCGGCCGGGTTCTTCGGGGTGGGTATTCCCTGGGTCGCGTGGGTCAGCTTGCGCGATGAGAAGCGCGCGCAACTGGGCGCGCTGGGTCCGGAAGCCAAGCCGGCCCCTGAGCCGCCCCCGCAACCCAGCGCGGCCGCCCCAACGCCCGCCGTCGAACCCGCTTCACCGCCCCCGGTCCCGCCGCCGGTGTATCCCCGGCCCGCGCCCCGGCCCGCCCACGCCCACTCCCGCACCCGGCGCAAGAAGCACCGCTGATGGAGGCAGCTTGGAGATGCCACGAGCAGAGCGGGGCAGCCCCTGCCGCCAATCGAAGCCCGCCACCAAGCGACCAGCGCCGGGGCCCCCAGCGCGCAGCGCAGGGGTGGCAGCGGGAGCGACCAAGCGAAAAGTGGCGAGCCACCTTATTTGGTGCTCGCCTGGGCGTTCGCCGGGAGGGGGTGAAATTCACTGTGCTTGCGGCCGTAGAAGCCGTAGATCAGCAGGCCCACCGCCAGCCAGGCCACAAAACGCAGCCAGGTGATGACTGGCAGCGCCAGCATCAGCCCGCCGCAGAACACGATGGCCAGGATGGGGAACAGCGGGACAAACGGCACCCGGAACCCGCGCGGGCGCTCCGGCTGCCGGCGGCGCAGCACCAGCACCCCCAGCGCCACCAGCGTGAAGGCGAACAGCGTCCCAATATTGCTGAGGTCGGCGGCCTCGCCGATATCCACCAGCCCGGCGGGAATGCCCACCACGAGCCCGGCGATCCAGCACGAATAATGCGGCGTCTTCAATTTGGGGTGGACGCGGCTGAAGATGCCCGGCAGCAGGCGGTCGCGCGACATGGCAAACCAGATGCGCGTCTGCCCGTACTGGAACACCAGCAGCGACGACAGCATCCCCATGAGCGCCCCCACCACCACCAGCAGTTGCACCCAGCGGTTGGCATTCAGCGCGTGCAGCGCGTAGGCCACGGGCGCGTTGGCGGCGGCGCCGCTTAAAAACGTGGTGTACTTCATCATCCCCAGCAGCACGACGGCCACGCCCACGTAGAGCACGCCGCACACGATGAGGGAGGCGATTATGCCGATGGGGATGTCCTTTTGCGGGTTGATCGCTTCCTCCGACGCGGTCGAGACCGAGTCGAAGCCGATGTAGGTGAAGAACACGATCGCGCCGCCGGTCACGATGCCGCCAAACCCCGAGGGCGCGAATGGATGCCAGTTGCCCGGATGCACCAGCATGCCGCCGGCGGCGATGAAGATCAGGATCGCGCCCACTTTCACGATCACCATGATGTTGTTCGTGTCGGCCGACTCGCGCACGCCGCGCACGAGCAACACCGTCAGCAGCATTACCACCACGAAGCCGGGCAGGTTGAACCAGGCGCCGGTGCGCGCGCCGTTCTGCCACACCGGCTGCGAGAGTTGGGCGGGCAAGTGGATGCCCATCTGCATCAGGAGGCTATTGAAGTAGCCGGCGAAACCGACCGCGACCGCCACGTTGCTGACCGCGTACTCCAGGATCAAGTCCCAGCCGATGATCCAGGCCACGAGCTCGCCCAGCGTGGCGTAACTATAGGTGTAAGCCGAGCCGGCGATGGGGATCATCGAGGCCAACTCGGCGTAGCATAACCCGGCGAAGCTGCAGGCGACCGCGACCAGGATGAACGAGATGGCGATGGCCGGGCCCGCGGGCGGGCGTCCATGCATGAGCGCGCCGCTGAGGTTGCCGCGGTGGATGAGGCTGCCGATGATGTCGAAGATCTGGGCGTGTAATAGCGACGGCACCTCGAAGTGCTCGCCCGCCGCGGCGGTGCCGGTGAGCACGAAGATGCCCGAGCCGATAATCGCCCCGATGCCGAGCGCGGTCAGGCTCCACGGGCCCAGCGTCTTCTTGAGCCGTTGCCCCGGCCGCTCGGAGTCGGCGATGAGCTTATCAATCGATTTCGTGCGCCAAAATTGGCCCGGCATAGAGCGTCAGGCTACCACGCCGCCGCTGGGCGCGGTGAGTTCAGCCGCTGGGCGCGGCAGCCGATTATGCAGTGGCATCGCCCACCACGGCGCTCCCGCTGGTCGCTTTGGCGGGAGCGTCGGCGAGTTCAGCGGCGGCGTAAGCAATCAGGGCCATCCAAACCAGGTCGGCGCCCAGCAGGTGAAGGATCTGCATGGCGACGGGGGTGAGCAGCAGCATATCCGTGGCGCCCGCCGTCCACTGCACGAGCACGGCGGCAAAGACGGCGTAGCCCAAGGTCTTGTGCAGCCGCTGCTGGGCCGGCGCCTCCGTCACGATCCAGATCAACAATAGCCCGGTCAGGATGGCCACGGCGGGATGGATGGCCCGGAGCCGGTCCAACATGGGGGCGGCGTGGCTGAGATCCAGGCGCATGCCGGCGATAAGCGAGGTGGAGGGATAGAGCGTGTCGGCGAGCGCCACCATCACGCCGCAGACGGCGGTGGCGAGGATGGCCGCCGCGCCCGCGCCGAGCAGCCAGCGGCGTTTTGGCGGGCCGCCGGCGGCGGGATGCTCCACACCCGACGCCCACAGCGCGGTAAGCAACACCGCCGCCAGCAGCAGCATGGTATTAACCAGGTGCGCGGCGTCGGCGGTGACGCGGGCGGGGGAGGCGTTCATCCCCACCCAGCCGAACAGCACCAGCGCCGCCCCCAACAGCGCCTCGATGCCGACGAACCCGAGCGCCGCCGTGGCCGCGCGCCGCACCCGGTGCCGCCGCGGGTATAGCCACATCGCCCCCGCCCAGAGGACGAGGATCAGCACCCCGTCCAACCCGCTCGAGACGCGGTGGAAGAACTCGATGAACATCTTAAGCTTGGGCGCGTGCGGCAGGAACTGCCCATCGCACAATGGCCAGTTGGGCCCGCAGCCGTTGCCCGCCCCGGCGGCGCGCACGTAGGCGCCCCATAGGATGACCAACTGCGTATAGACCACCACCACCCAGGCGGAGATCCGGTACGAGGAAAGCCAGCGACGGCGCGGCGGAGCGCCGGCTTGGGGCGCCGGGGCCCCCAAGCCGGCGCGAGCAGAAGCGGGACGCGCGGCGAAGCCGCGCTGGGGCCCGCGCCCATCAATAGTCTGGGGCATCTCTGTTCATATTATGCTGTAGCCGACGCGCGATCATGGGCATCGCATGGAGGGAGGATGTATGCCGGAATCAGAAGGAAGCATCAGCCGCAGGGCGTTCCTGCTGGCGGGCGCAGGCATCGCGGTAGGCGGCGTGGTGGTGGCCGAGACCGGCTTCCTGGGCGGCCGCGCCCTGTTTGCCGGCACGCTGCAAGCTACTCCGGGCAACGTCACGCTCGTCGCCTACGCCGACAACGGCAAGCGCCTGGGCGAGGTGACCGTGCCCAAGATCATCAAGTCCGACGCCGAGTGGCACAAGCAGCTCTCCGCGATCGGCTATGCGGTCACCCGCCAGGGCGGCACCGAGAGCCCCTACAGCGGCCCCCTCAACGACAATTACAAGCCCGGCCTCTACCGCTGCATCTGCTGCGCCACGGCGCTGTTCAGCTCGAAGACCAAGTACGACCCCAAAGAGGGCTGGCCCAGCTTCTGGCAAGTGCTGACCACGCAAAATATCGTGCTGCGGACGGACCTCAGCCTCGGCATGGAACGCACCGAAGTCCGCTGCAAGCGCTGCGAAGCCCACCTCGGCCACCGCTTCCCCGACGGCCCCCCGCCCACCGGCCTGCGCTACTGCATGGACTCGGCCGCGCTGGCGTTTGTGCCTGCGGCGCAAATCTAGGCAGCGCAAATCCAGGCAGGCGGGTGAACTGGCCAGGGCTGGGCCGATTGAGCCGGCCACCGCGCCGCGGCGACCTGTACTGGGTGAGTTTGGACCCCGCCCTGGCGCATCGGTACGCTCACTCTCGCGGAAATGGCCGATATCGATGAAGCCTTGGCCGTGAACCTTGGCCTGCAGCCTTGAAACTGCCCGTCCCAGCGGTTACGCCGGCTCGACTTCGATTTTGGCGTGCTCGGGGTCGAGGTGGGTGATGCGGAAGGTGCGCACCTCGCCGGATTTGAGCTCGATGCCGGTGGGGGCTTCCGGCGGGGCTACCGCCGGCGCCGTACGCGACGCGGCGCGCAGTTTGGCGGCGAAGGTGCCCTCCTCGATGCGGCGCACGGGGGCGGCGGCGGACGGGCAGGCGGCTTCGATGCCCTCGTCTAATTGCACGCGGCCGGGATAAGCTTTGACGACGCGTCCACTCAACGTCTCGCCGACGGTGTGGGAGGTGATGAAGGTCTCAAGCGGCGTGGGGATGAGCTGCTTCATGCCCAGCCGCAGGCGGCGTTTTTCGACGTCGAGCTCGAGCACCTGCGCGCGCACCGTGTCGCCGACCTTGAGGACGGCGTTGGGGTGGGCGAGGCGTTCCGCCGCGATGTCGCTGATGTGCACCATGCCGTCCACGCCTTCGGCGATCTCGATGAACGCGCCAAACTGCTGCAGGTTGCGCACGCGCCCTTCGATGACGGTGCCTGGGCGGAATTTGGTTTCCGCATCGGCCCAGGGATCGCCGAGCGCCTGTTTCAGCCCCAGTGAGAGACGGCGGTCCTTGGCGTTGACGCCCAGGACGACGGCTTCGACCGTGTCGCCCACCTGCACCATGTCGCCGGGCTTATGCACGCGCCGCGACCAGGACATCTCGCTGATGTGGATCAGTCCCTCGACGCCGGGCGCGACTTCGACAAAGGCGCCGAAATCCGAGAGCCGGCGCACGGTGCCGCTGACCCGGTCGCCTACGTTAAAGCGTTCGGCCACGCCGGCCCAGGGATCGGGGCTCATCTGCCGCAGGCCCACTGAGATGCGTCCCTTGGCGCGGTCGACCTTCAACACCTTGACGCGCAGCGCTTGGTTGAGCGCGAGCAGGTGCGCGGATTCGGCCACCCGGCCCCAGCTCAGGTCGGAGATGTGCAGCAGGGCATCGATGCCGCCCACGTCCACAAAGGCGCCGTAGGT